>NZ_JBHSUF010000003.1:0-461597 GCF_042660575.1 Nocardiopsis tropica | reverse complement strand
CATCGACATGATGGTCGGCGACCTCCAGCGGGTGATGGAGTATCCCAAGCTGGGATTCGCCGTCGAACAGGACGTTCCCGGCCCAGTAGGTGAGGCCTACAAGTCCCTTGTCGCCTCAGGGTTCGACAGCCGCCTGATCCAGAGCTGACCGCGAGGACGTGGAGCAGTCGGACCGAGTCCTTCTCGGCCGACGGAGTCGGCCGGGCACGAGTTCCAGGACGTGGTCCCGATCGAGGCGGTGACGATCCCCCGGCTCGCGCGCAGGATCGCCCATGGCGCACGAGCCCGTCAGGAAAGCACGACGGTCCACCTGGAGGGCGGTGAGCCCATCCTGTAGACGCCTACTCGCTGACGCGGTGGAGGGTGTTGACGAAAGCACCCCACTCACATGAAGTGAAGGCGAGTCGGCCGCGCGCACGGTTCCGCGTATCGCGCACGTCCGCGCTGGCGGTGTGCTTTCAGACCTCGACGCACTCGTTGTTGCCGCCACTGTAGGACGACTTGTGCCACTCAGTCAGCGTTGATCCTCTTCATCTCGTTATGGATGGTCTTCAGGATCTCATCCGGTCCCCAGGCCACGCCCTGCAAGGCCGCGAACCACATCCGGTAGCGCCCCATCTCGTTGGTCGCGGGGATGATCTGCCCCTGGTGAGCTGACTCCACGTAGACCACCTCGGGTTGATCCACCGAAGTGATGACCCGGAAGGGGCCGTTGTTGCCCGCGTGGCGTGGCTCATCCACGGGGACCACCAGCAGATTGACGCGTTCCCTCTCCACCAGATCCACCACGTATTCGAGCTGCTCCAGCTGCACCTGGGCCGATCCCTCTGGTGCACCCCGAAAACGCAAAGCCCCTGATCCTCGCGCCTCCGGGCTGGTCAGGGCTTGAGTCTCTGGGACGAGTGACGGGACTTGAACGCTGGTGGGGGAGAGTCATGACCTGAGATGATGCGAGAATTCGCAGGTCATGGCGGAGGCGATCACCCGGTTGTGCCGTATTTCCCGTGTTTCGTTGACAGGCGTGTACCCGGAAGGTGCACGCCCGTTACCGCACGGGTGCACCACAGTAATGAGGGAACCGACCGGGCCTGTCTGTCCAGGGCTGTTCCTCCGGATAACCGCATCAGAAAGACGTGACGGCTCAGGCGCCGATGAGCCCTCCGGCCCGGCAGTTCTGGCGGCGTACGGGAGGACGACCGCGACCGATGTGGGTGAACGGCCCATCGGCGTCCTCCGCGAACCGGACCGGACGGCGCAGGCCCCGGGACCGCTCCCTCCCCTCCGAGAAGAGGGGAGGGAACGGTCCCGTGCGGCTCAGGCCGGGGAGGGCTCCAGGCCCAGCTCCCCGGTCAGGAACCGGCGCAGGTGGGCGCGGGCCTGCTCGATGCTCAGCGGCGGGGCGCCGCGCAGGCGGCGCAGGGCCAGACCGTCGACCAGGGCGTTGAAGCGGGTCGTGGTCTCGGCGACGTCGGGGCAGCGGAACTCACCCCGGTCGCGGCCCCGGGCGATCAGCTCGGCCACCCGGTCCGACCACTCCTCGTACCGGCGGTGCTGGCGCGAGTCCGGCTCCAGGCTGGCGTCGGCCGCCCAGTTGTCGAACCACAGCCGCCAATGCCGGTCGGTCTCCGCGCTGAACACGCCCTCGACGAGCGTGGTCAGCCCCTCCACGGCGGTGGGGCAGGCCAGCATCCGCTCGCCGAGCGGGCGGTAGTAGGCGTCGATCTCGATCGACACCGCCTCGCTGAGGATCTCCCGCACACCGCCGAAGTGGTACGTGACCGTGCCGACGGACACCCCCGCCGCGCGGGCGATGTCGCGCACGCCCACCCGGCTCGCCCCGTGCTCGATCACCAGCGGCACGACGGCCTCCAGGATGAGCCGCCGCCGCACCTCGGTGGGCTGGCGGGTGCGCTTGTCCGGGGCGACCGCGCGGCGCCTGGCCCCCGCCGTCCCGGCGGCCGGCGCCCCCTCGGCAGGGCCGGTCATCCCGCGGTCCTGGGGATCTCGCGCTCCCAGCGCCGGGTGGCGACGACCTCGCCGCCGGAGCGGGCCTCCACCGTGCTGTGCACGATGAAGTGGTCCGCGGTGGCGGTCAGTTCGCTCGACGTCCGCACGGAAACGTCCCAATCCTCCCGGCGCATGGTGATCTCCCACTCGGATCCTGCCATGGCCGACAACGGGTCGTCGACCCGGATCCGGTACCGTTCCCGCGCCTTCTCCGTGTACACGAGACCGTTGGGGTAGGTGCGCGACCCCCCGTAGTTGGGGTCGACGTCGAGCACCCACTCGCCGGTCCCGACGTCGTGCGACACCAGGCGCTCGGGCCGGGGCTCCGACGCGCCCAGCTCCACCGCCAGCGGCGGCGCCTGCTCCGGCTCCTCGAACTCCACCGGCGCGCGCCCCTCGTCCGTGCCCGCGGGCCGCACCGGGAGCAGCAGCGCGCTCCGGTCGGGCCACACGGTCAGGGACGGGTCGTCGGGCTGCGGCCACACCCACGGCCAGTACGCGGTCGACACGGCCACGCGGATCCGGTGCCCGGCGGGGAACGCGTACCCCGTCCCGGTGAGCTCCACCTCCACGTCCTCGGGGTTTCCCGGCTCCCACGGCACCGACCGGTCCCGGCCGTACCGGCTGCCCAGGTTCAGCACGCCGCGGGTGACGAGGGTCGAGGCCCCGTCGGGGGCCACGTCGCACACGCGCACGATGACGGTGCCCCGGGGCCTGTCGGCGTCCAGGCGCAGGCGGACCCGCGCCCGGCCCAGGACCTCGACGCGCTCGGCCAGCGGCTCGCCGTCGAAGCACGTCGACCGGCCGTCCTCCTCCCGCTGGTCGGGGGGCAGGTCGGTGGCGTTGCCGTAGGGGAAGAAGCGGCCCGCGTCCACGCCCGTGTGCTGGGGGCTGTGTACCGTCACCGGCGCGCAGCCCGCCGCGCCGAGGGCCTGTTCGGACCATTGGGTCGCCGGGGAGGGCCAGGCGTCGTCGGTGACCCAGCGGCCGGGCCGCTCCGTGTAGGCGGTCGCGGGCGGCACCGGCTCCTGGACCCAGGAGCGCAGCCGGGGGGTGTCCATGGCGCCGTTGTCCGCGTCCTTGAGCCAGTGGTCCCACCAGCGCAGGGTCTCCTGGAGGAAGCCGATGTGCGGGCCGGGCGGCCGCGCGATGTCGGGGTACTGGTGCGCCCAGGGCCCCAGCAGGCCGCGCACCGGGCCGGGCAGGTGCTCGACCAGCCGCAGCACGGTGTCCCGGTAGGGGTCGGCCCAGCCGCCGACGGCCAGCACCGCGGCGTCGATCGCGGAGTAGTCCTCGCACACGCTGCCGTGCCGCCAGTAGTCGTCCCGGGTCTGGTGGTCCAGCCAGGTGTGGACGAACGGCTCCAGCGCGTCGAGGCGCTCCTTCCACATCGGCAGCCACGCGTCGCCGACCGTGATCGGGTCCGGCGGACGCGACGTGAACGCCAGCATCGTGCCGGACCAGCCGGCCATGTCGATGCCCAGCACCGAGCCGCCGATGTAGTGCACGTCGTTGTCGTAGCGGTCGTCGGCCGAGCACACCGTGACGATCGCCTTGAGCGGCTCGGGGCGCCGGGCGGCGATCTGGAGCGAGTTGAACCCGCCCCAGGAGATGCCGAACATCCCCACCCGGCCGGTGCACCAGGGCTGCGCGGCCAGCCACTCCACGACCGCGACCCCGTCGGCGGTCTCCTGCTCGGCGTACTCGTCGAGCATCACGCCCTCGGAGTCGCCGGACCCCCGCAGGTCCACCCGCACCGACGCGTAGCCGTGGCCCGCGTAGTAGGGGTGGCGCTGGGCGTCGCGCGGCGACGTCCAGTCGCCCTTGCGGTAGGGCAGGTACTCCAGCAGCGCCGGGACGGGGTCCGCCAGGGCGTCCGCCGGCAGCCACACGCGCGCGTGCAGCCGCGTGCCGTCGGCCATCGGGATCCAGTCCTCGCGGACCTCGACCTCGCGCGCGAAGTCCTCTCGGTAGCGCATGCTCCCCCGTTCGTCTCTCGTGTGGGCCCGTGCGTGACGGGACCGTTCGTGTGTCAGGACCCGTGTGTCAGGACCGCGGGCCGGTTCCGTCGGCGTCCCACCGGCGGATCCGGTGGCCGCCGCCCAGGTCGATCCACTCCGGGTCGGGGACCTCCGCCAGGTCCCGGGGCGGTGCGGCCGTCTCCCCGGCCGGCTCGGACGCCTGCGCGGTCGTGCCGCCGCCCGCCCCGACCGGCCGCGGTTCCAGGACCGCGTCCAGCAGCCGCCGGGTGTAGGGGTGGTTGGGCCCGGAGAAGACCGCTTCGACCGGGCCCTCCTCCACGACCAGTCCGTTGCGCATCACCGCGACCCGGTCGGCGATCCCGCGCACCACCGCCAGGTCGTGGCTGATGAATACGAACGCCAGGTCCCGCTCGGTGCGCAGGTCGTCCAGCAGCGCGAGCACGGCCGCCTGGACCGACACGTCGAGCGCCGTGGTGACCTCGTCGGCGACCACCACGCGCGGGTCCCCGGCCAGGGCGCGGGCGATGCCGACCCGCTGGCGCTGCCCGCCGGAGAGCTGTCCGGGCAGCCGGTCCGACAGCGCCGGGTCCAGGGCGACGTCCGCGATCAGCTCGCGCGCCCGGTCGTCGGCGCGGGACCGCTCGGCCAGGCCGAAGAACCGCAGCGGCCGGCGCACGGCCTCGCGGACGATCCGCCGCGGGTTGAGGGAGGTGTCGGCGTTCTGGAACACGAGCTGGACGCGGCGGCGGACGCCCGGCGGACGCAGCCGCGCCCCCACGGCCAGGTCGCCGTCGCCGTCCTGGTTTCCGTCTCCGGGGCGGTCCCCGTCCCCGGTGTCCGCGCCGAGCAGCCGCATGGTTCCGGAGGACGGTGCGCGCAGGCCCGCCAGGGACCAGGCCAGCGTCGACTTCCCGCTGCCCGACTCCCCGACCAGGGCCAGCACCTCGCCCCGGCGCAGACCGAGCGAGACCCCGTCGACGGCCCGGTGCGCGCCGTAGTCGATCGTGACGTCGCGCAGGGACACCACCTCGGGCGCGTCGTCGGGGACCGGCACGCGCTCGCGCACGGTCCGCGTCCCGTCCTCGGCGACCTCGGCCAGCCCCCGGTCGCCGATCCTGGGCACGCTCGCGAGCAGGCGGCGCGTGTACGGGTGCCGCGGAGCGTCGAACAGCTCGGCCGCCCCGGCCGCCTCCACGACCTCGCCCTCCCGCATGACCACGACGCGTCCGGCCATCCGCGCGACGACCCCCAGGTCGTGGCTGACCAGGATCGACGTCAGGCCGAACTCCTCACCGAGCCCGGCCACCAGGTCCAGGATCCGCGCCTGGGTGACCACGTCCAGAGCGGTCGTGGGCTCGTCCAGCACCAGCACCTTGGGCCGTGCCGCCAGCGCCATGGCGATCGCCACCCGCTGCTGCTGACCGCCGGAGAGCTGGTGCGGATACCGGCGCACGATCCCCCCGGGATCGGGCAGTCCGACCTTCTCCACCAGCGAGCGGACCCGCTCGCGCCGTTGCGCGCGCGTCAGCCCCTGTGACAGCAGGGACTCCCCGATCTGGGCGCCGACGCGCATCGACGGCGTGAGCGCGTGCCCCGCGTTCTGCCCCACCATCGCGATGTCGCGGGTGCGCAGCTCCCGCAGGCCCCGCCGGTCCAGGGACAGGACGTCCTTCCCGTCGACCAGGACCCGGCCGCCGGTGACCCGGGAGCCGTGCCGCAGGTGGCCGAGCAGCGCCCCGGCGACGGTGGACTTGCCGCTGCCGGACTCGCCGACCACGGCCACCGTCTCCCCGGCCGCCGCCTCGAAGGACACCTCGCGGGCCACGGTCACGTCGGCGCCGCCGGAACGGTAGGCCACGGACAGCCCCTCGACCCGCACCAGGGGGCCGGACTCGGTGCCGCTCATGAGCTCTCCTTCGCGCGGTCGACGCCCCAGGCCCGGGACAGGCCGTCGGCGGACAGGTTCAGCCCGACGACCAGCGTCGCCAGGGCGATGATCGGGGCGAGCGTCGCCCACGGCACCACGACCATGGCGGTGCGGTTCTCGGCGACCATCAGCCCCCAGTCCGGGGTGGGCGGGTTGGCGCCGAACCCGAGGAAGGACAGCGAGCTGATCAGCAGCACGACCCACGAGGCACGCATCGCGAACTCCACCGACACCACGTGGGCGATGTTCGGCAGGACCTCGCGGACCAGGATGGAGACGGTGCGCTCACCGCGCGCCCGCGCGGCGGTCACGTAGTCGAGCGGGGCCACCCCCAGCGCCGCGGCGCGCACCACGCGCACCACCTGGGGCGCGTAGACCACGGTCACGGCGAGGACGATCACCGCCGGGCCCGCCCCCAGCACGGTCACCACCACCAGCAGCGCCAGGATCGGCGGGATGGCCAGGATCGCGTCCAGCAGGCGCATCAGCGCGTCGTCGAGCCGGCCGCCCTTGAGCGCGGCCGCGCAGCCCACGACGGTGCCGAGCGCCACCGCGCAGGCGGTCGCGGCGAAGGACACCGTCAGCGCGTAGCGGCCGCCGTACAGCACCCGGCTCACCACGTCGCGGCCGTAGGCGTCGGTGCCCGCCCAGTGGTCGGCGCCCGGCCCGAGCAGCGCGCTGCCGGGATCGTTGGCGGTGGGGGAGTAGGAGGTGAGCAGCGGTGCGAGCAGCGCCAGCAGCACGTGCAGGGCGACCAGGGACAGGCCGACCACGGCGGGCGTGGACCGCGCCAGCGAGCGCAGCGTCGCGCGGACCGTTCCGGTTGACCCGGTCGTCTCGGCGGGCCCGGAGGCCCCGTGCGGGGACCCGGTCATCGGGCGCTCCTCTCTCCGGTGCGCAGGCGCGGGTTGAGCGCCATCGCCCCCAGGTCGGCGGCGAGGTTGCACAGCACGTACACGGCCGCGCTGACCACGGCGATGGCCTGCAGGACCGGCAGGTCGCGGTTGTGCACGGCCTCCAGCAGCATCCGGCCGACGCCGGGGTAGTTGAAGACGTTCTCGACCACGGCCACGCCGCCGACCAGCCACGCCACGTTCATCGCGATCACGTTCAGCGTGGGCAGCAGCGCGCTGGGCAGGGCGTGGCGCACCACGACCCGGCCCGTGCCGAGGCCCTTGAGCCGCGCGGTGGTCACGAACTCGCTCTCCATGACGTCGATGACGCTGGTCCTGGTCATCCGCACGATGTAGGCGGTCATCACCACCGACAGCGCGATGGTCGGCAGGACGACCGCGGGCAACAGGTCGGCGACCGGCGCGGACGCCTCGTCCAGGACCACGGCGGGCAGGACCGGCACGGTGATGGACAGCGCCAGCACGAGCAGGGTCGCCACGACGAACTCCGGCACGCTCATCCCGATCAGCGTCAGGGTGGAGATCACCGTGTCCGGCCAGCGGTCCCGGTACAGGCCGGCGACGACGCCCAGCACGATCGAGGAGGTGACCGCGACGGCGATGGTGGCGACCGCGATCAGCATGGTGTTGCGCAGGTGCAGCCACAGGGTCGCGGAGACGGGCTCGCCGGAGACCAGGGACACCCCGAAGTCGCCGCGCACCGCCCCGGTGATCCAGTCGAGGAACCGCAGGACGGCCGGGCGGTTCAGGCCCATCTGCTCGCGCAGCGCGGCCACGGCGTCGGGGGTGGCGTCCTGGCCGAGCACCTGCGTGGCCACGTCGCCCGGGAGCAGCTGCACGGCGGCGAACACGATCACCGACGCCAGGAGCACGGTGACGACCGCGGACAGCAGCCGCCTGGAGATGTAGACGATCATCAGGGCCTCAATCCGATGTTGAGGTAGTCGAACTCGAAACCCGACTCGTGGTAGTTGAGGACGTCCCGGGACAGGCCCACCAGCCGGTCGGCGAACATCGGGGTCATCGCGCCGCCCTCGTCCACGACCATGCGCTGGGCGTCCTGGTACAGGGTGCGGCGGCGGTCCTCGTCGGCCGTGGCGCGGGCGGCGTCGAGCAGGTCGTCGAAGGCGCCGTCGGACCAGGCGGTCTCGTTGTAGGAGGAACCGCTGCGGAAGACCTGGTTGAGCAGCTGGTCGGCCGGACGCCCCGTGTACCAGTACGTCGCCATCAGCGGCTTCTGCATCCAGATCTGGGTGTAGTAGGAGTCCGCCGAGGTGTTGCGGACGGTGATGTCGATCCCGGCCTCGGCCGCGGAGTCGCGGTAGGCGAGCGCCATCGGGGTGAACACCGGGTCGTAGGCGGAGGTGTAGAGCTCCAGGCTCAGGCCCTCGTGCCCGGCCTCGGCGAGCAGGGCGCGGGCCCGGTCCGGGTCGCGTTCGACCGCGTAGTCGGTCCAGTAGGGGGTGTCGGGCGGGACCGGGTTGTCGTTGCCCGGTACGCCGGTGCCCTGCAGGGCCACGTCGATGACGTGCTGCGGGTCGTAGGCCAGCTTCATCGCCCGGCGCACGCGCGCGTCGGTGAACGGCTCGGCCGTGGTGAGCATGGGCAGCACGTACCACTGGGCGTTGACCGAGCGCGCGATGGTCGCGCGCTCGGAGGCCTCGACGACGCGGGCGGTGGCGAAGTCCAGGTTGGTCTGCGAGATCAGGTCGACCTGGCCGGCCAGCAGCGCGTTGGTCCGCGCCTGGATGTCGGTCATCGAGAACATCTCGATGGCGTCCAGGGCGGGCCGCCCCTCCCAGTGGTCGTCGTGGGCGACGATGCGGCCCCGGCCGCCGGGGGAGAAGGAGTCGAGACGGAAGGGCCCGGTGCCGATGCCGGTCGCGCCGATCGTGTCGCCGTCCCCGTCGGGGACGACGTAGCAGTGGTAGTTGGTGAGCAGCGCCGGGAACTCGAAGTTGGGCGTGGTCAGCTCGACCACCAGCACACCCGGCTCGGGGGTGTGCACCCGGCCCGGGTCGACCAGCGGGCCCAGGACCGTCCCCTGCGGCGAGGCGAGGTCGGGGTCGACGATCCGGCGGAGGGTGTAGGCGGCGTCCGCGGAGGTGAAGCCGCGGCCGTCGTGGAAGCGGACCCCGTCGCGCAGACGGAAGGTCCACACCAGGCCGGCGTCGTCGGACTCCCACCCGGTGGCCAGGCCGGGCACGGTCTGCCCCTCCGCGTCCATCCGGACCAGCCGGCTGTACAGGGCGCCGAGGTACTCGTAGGCCGACAGGGAGCTGGCCGGGTCCAGGGTCTCGGCCTGCGACGCCGGCGGCCGGGCCATGCGCAGCACGCCGCCGTCGGCGGTGGCGCCCGTGGCCGCGGCCTCCGGGAGCGCCGGCGCCGCCTGCGGACCGGACGCGGCGCAGCCGGGGAGCAGGACCGCCGCCCCGAGTACCCCGGCTCCCCCCAGCAGAGCCGTTCTGCGCGGGATCCGCGGCGGGGCGCCCTCGGCCCCCGGTGAACGCGGCATGTCTTCCCCTCCGTGGTGTGCTGCGAACGGATCAATCGTTCGCTGAACGATTGATACGACTCATGCACGATAGAGGTCGAAAGTCGATGGTTCAACGGGTGGTAAAGCGGGTAAACGCGAGGGGTCACGTATGACCGCCGACGATCACCGCAGGTCAGCCGTGTCAGCGGACGGTAGGCCTTCCGCGCGCCGACACGGCACCGACGCCGCGCGCACCGGCCGCCGACACGGCACCGACGCCGCGCGCACCGGCGGCCGACATGGTGCCCACCGCTCGCCGACAGGAAGAGGTGGTGCCGTGACAGTTCGGCGGGTGGGTGCCGGTGTGTTCGGGGAGCCGCGCGAGAGACCCCTTGCGCGTTTCTACCGCCCGCTTCGTGTGGCCCGGTCGCGTGAGCGGAGCCACGACCTGGGTACCGAGCGCTCGGAGGAACCCCCCGGCCCGTGGCGGGAGCCGGTCACACCGCGGCGCGTCTCGCCCCCTCCCGGAACACACGGCCGAACACCAGGGGCGCCGCCAGGAGCAGGGCCCCTCCGGCGACGAACGGCACGTGGAGCCCGAACCCTCCCAACAGGCCGCCGGTGAAGACCCCCAGGAGGACGGAGGCCTGGGCGAGGAGCATGCGGGCCATGGACGCGCGCCCCAGGATCGGCATCGGCGTCACCGCCTGGAGGATGGAGGCGGCGCTCACGGAGATCGTCGTCGCCGCCAGGCCGAACACGCCGAGTGCGAGGGCTCCCACGACGACGTGGGGGAAGAGCCCCATGGTCAGCAGGACCCCGCCCCCGAGGATGTGGGCGACGATGAGCAGGGGCCCGTGGCCGCACCACCGCCCCAACGGGGCGCACAGGAACGAGGCCGTGAGCGCGCCCACCGCGGACAGCATCGTGTAGACCCCGAACAGTGCTTCCGGGACGTCGAGGGTCCGGGTCACGTAGAGCACCAGGATGGCCGACACCCCGCCGGTGGCGAACCCGGAGAAGGCGGCGGCCACGGCGAACCCCCGTTGGACGCGGTCGTCCCTGACGAACCGGAGCCCGTCCAGCGCCTCGCGGGTCAGCGAGGCGCGACCGGTGTCCGGGGCCCGTTCGCCCTCGTCCTTCCCCTCCCCGCCGAGGGAACGGGCCGCGGCGGCCGCGGAGAGCAGGAACAGCGCCCCCACCAGGTAGGCCCCCGCGTTGAACAGCAGAGCCGTCCCCGTGGAGAGGGCGAACAGCAGGCCCGCGATCGGGCCGCCGAGGAAGTCCGAGGCCACCACACGCGTCCCCTGCAGGCGGCTGTTGGCCCTGATCAGGAGGTTCCGCGCGACCAGCGCGGGCAGCAGCGCCCGGGCCGAGCCGTCGTGGAAGACCTCGCAGACCGCCAGGGCGAGGACGAAGAGGCACAGCCCCCAGACGGGGACCGGGCCGAACCAGGAGACGACCGCGAGCACCCCGAGCAGCACGCAGCGCAGGAGGTTGCCGACGACCATGGCGCGGCGCTTGTCGATCCGGTCGATCAGCGCCCCGGCGTGGAGGCCGAACAGCAGCCAGGGGGTGTAGGCCGCCACGGTCAGCATCGAGACCGCGAGGGGGTCGGAGGTCAGGGCAGCGGCCATGAGCGGGAAGAGGGTCAGGAGGACGCCGTCGCCGAGATTGGCCGACGTGTGTCCGGCCCAGAAGCGGTGGAAGGCTCCCCCCAGCCCCACCGCCGGCGGATCGCCCCTGGCCTGTGAGGAGTCGATGTCCATGCGCCTACTCGAACCTGGCCTTCCGGGAGCCCTCCAGACTCATCGGCGGGTGGGAGAGGACCGCGTCCCCGTTGGCGTCCACGGCGGGGACGCCGGCGGAGAGGACGTACAGGGCGGTCTCCCGGACCCCGTCGACGCCCAGCAGCTCCTCGACGGCCGAGTCGTTGAAGGCCGCGGTCTGGAAGGGGCCCAGCCCCAGCGCCGTCGCCGTCAGGACGAAGGTCTGGCCGAGGTGCCCGGAGTTCATCAGCATGACCCGGTAGGCGCGAGGATGCCGGTACTTGAAGCTCAGGCGTGGGACGACCGCGGTCAGGACCACGGAGAAGGGCGCTTCGCCCACCCCCGACTGCGAGTCGCACGCACGGGTCAGGCTGTCCCGGAACTCGCCCTCCTTGAGCAGTTCCAGGGAGTGCTCCCGGACGTTGTAGTGGTATATCCCCGGGGCGATCCCGGCTACGCCGGTGACGACCGTGTACGCCTCCAGTTCGTGACGGGCGCCGCCGGCGGGGCTGGTGCGCAGCATGAGGGCGCCGAACTGCTGGGCGTTGATGAAGTCCTTCACCCCGAAGGTCATCGCCATGAGGGTCGAGAAGACCTCCCGTCCGACAGGCGCGTCGGCGAAGTCCCGATGGGTCCTCCGCCGGTAGAGGACCTCCCGGTAGGAGCGGCCGGGATCTTCCTGGTACCGGGGGAGGAAAATCCTGTCCGCGTCCTTGTACTCCTTGAACAGGGGAGGCGACGGGTCCTTGGTGAGCTCCTCACGGATCTCGTCGGTGCTCTCCGTGAAAGGTGCGTCCCTGGTGGAGAAGTGGAACGAGAGGCCCTCCCTTCCCCAGGGCGCCCAGGCGTCGAATCCCTCTGTGCCGCTTCCGGCCCCGTCCTGCTCCTCGGATTCGAGGAAACCGAGGGTTGAAAGGGAGGACGCCGCACTGTCCAGGACGTCCTCGTCCAACCCCAGCTCCTGTGCGACATCAGAAACGGACCGCAGCTCGGAAAAGCTGTGGAGAACGCTTGCGGTGATCGGATCGGTGCTGATTTTCGCTTTGGTCAGAGGGTTTTTGACGAAGAAACCGGATGCGTCCCAGAAGCATTCGAGGTGTTTTGCCGACCTGTACTTCACAGTGGTGCTCCCTGTAAAAGGAGGAGGTCGGCCCCGCCAGGGGGCCGACCTCCTCGGGCCGCGTGCTAGCTGGGGCTGAACTGGATGATGATGGTCAGCTCTTCGACGGGCTCGATCTTGATCATGGCCTTCTCCTTAGCTGTTGGAACCGGGTTCCAACTGGGGGATTTCCGCGGTCAAGCCACGGAACCTGTACGTCGGGCGACGTACAGAGCCTTGGGGTGTTTTTCGTCGTCCAGGCCGTCCTCCAGAGCCCCTCCGTGGAAACCGCGGACGGAGACGAACTCCAGGCCGGCGGAGGCGATGCTCGCGAGGATCCGCTCGTGCGTCAGGTGACGCAGCCGGTGCCGTGTGACGGAACGCTCCCAGAGGTCGCCCGCCACCCGCGCGAAGGAGTCCACCTCGAGGTCGATGGCCTCGCCGGGGGAGAAGTCGGCCGGCGCCAGCGGCGAGAAGGAGATGAACCCGTTGTCGGACCTGCGGATGTTGGGAGCCTGGGAGAGCACACGGAAGGACAGCTCGGTGTTCACTTCCACGATCAGAAGGCCGTTGGGGACCAGCACACGCGCAGCCTCGGCGAAGGCCGCGTCCAGCTCCTCGTCGTCGGAGAGGTAGTGGAACACCTCGCCCGCGGAGATCGCGGCATCGAATTGCGCATCAGGGATGGGGAGGTCGGTCAACCCTCCTACGAGAAAATCGATCCCCCGCATCTCCTCTTTGTCTTTGGCCGCGGCCACCATCGCGGGAGAGAGGTCGACTCCGGTGACCCTGTATCCGCTCTTCTGGAGTTCCACAGAGCTGTTTCCGGTGCCGCATCCGAGGTCGACCAGTCGTTCTCCTGGTGCGCCGAATTCTTTCAGGAGATCGCCGAAAAGGTTCATCCAACGGTGGTAGTCGGAAGTTCTCGATGTCGCGTCGTATTGACTGGCAAGCCCTTCATAGGCTTCCAGGGGAGACGCCGAGGGGGGATGAGTGGAAATCTTCGGCCTCCAAAATCAACCCTGAGGTTATTGAGTAAAAATTATGGTAGGCCCTAACTTCGGTCAAGGATCTGGCCACATACGGACAGCGGTGGAACGGTCGTGCATCCAAACTGGTGATATCCGACGAAGAGCCATGTGGCCGAGTTTTTCCAATGAAACAGGGGGCTGGTGCCGGCGGGAATAAGACGCTATGGACCTGACTTGACCCCGGGCACTTGTAAAGATCCCGATAGGTCATAACCCATGACAGGATCGTCCCCTGAACCGGCGGCTCCATCGGTTGTGGCCGCGTCGTCGGCACCGACACGGGTGACACCGGACCCGAGCCGCCCACCGTGCGCCGACACAGGGCCCACACCGTGCCCACCGGTCGCCTGCTCAGTGGTCACCGCTCGCCCACCACACCAGCACGAACAGGCAGAACTGGCCGAAGGCGAGCGGGAGGCCGAGTGCGGCGGCGCACAGCAGTGCCTTGAACCGGGTGGCCCAGCCCCTGCACAGCGCCAGGAGACCCAGGGCCAGGATCCCGTCCAGGAGGAGGGCGCCGGGGTGGACCGCTGTTCCTCCGCTGTCCGCTTGTGCCTGGACGCTCACCCACAGGAAGACCGCCAACAGACCGAGGGGGAGGCCTGCCGCGAACACCCTGACGGTGGTGGAGCGTGAGTGGAACCCGTTGCCCGCGAACCCCAGGAGCGCACCCATGGCGAAACCGAGGGGCACCCAGACCCTGTATTCCAGCAGGTTGTAGTCGTCGACGGTCAGGTGGGCAGTGGCCAGGTGCGCGAGAACTGCGGACAGATACGCGAGCGAACCGGCAGCGGTGGCCGCCCAGGGACGGACCGCCGACCAGCCGAGTAGCACGGGCGGGGCGACGTAGAGCCCGACCGACCACTCCAGAAAGGGGAGCCCGTCGGAGCTGAGGCCGTCGACGAGCACCGCGAGCGCTCCACAGGCGAGGCCCACTGCTGCTGACAGGGCCAGGAGCAGCGCGGGTCGGCGGTCCAGGAAGAGCCGGACGGCGGAGGGAGGATCCGCTGGGGGGCTGTTCCTCCCGAGGTTCCGTCCGGTCGGGGACATGGGCGTGGAGGGGGTGGGGTCCGTGCTCATCGCCCCAGGAGAGCACACGGGTGCGGGGACGATCCGGGTGCACGGCGGTTCGGAGGCCCGTCTCCTCGCCCGCGCACGGGCGGTCATTCCGGGCACCTTCGGGACCGACACGCCACGCGCGGGCCCTACCCGAACCCCCACCTGGGGGAACCTACAGTCGATGGCAGTCCGGCAGGTGGCCGACGGGTGTGCCGAGGGGCCGGGACAGGGGGAACGCGTGGCCTGTGACAGGAGCGACCAGGAGCGGGCCTACGCCCTGCTCGATCTGGGGGACGAGATCGTCCACGCCCGGGCGCTGCAGATCGCGGCCGAACTGGGCATCGCCGACCTCCTGGCTTCGGGGCCCCGCTCGGCCGAGGAGCTGGCGGAGAGCACGGACTCCGACCCGGGGGCCCTCCACCGCATGATGCGGCTGCTGGCCTCCCGCGGCCTCTTCCACGAGACCGGGCCCGGTGTCTTCGAGCTGATGGAGACGGGCGGCCCGCTCCGCTCCGACCACCCGGCGTCCGTGCGTTCCGTTCTGGCACTGGCGGGAACGGTGGCGCCCCTGGTCCTGGGGGGAGTCCGGCACAGCCTGAGCACCGGCGAGGCCACCTTCCCCGTGGTCGCGGGGGAGCACATCTACGACTACATGGCACACCGCCCCGAACACGGCCGCCTGTTCGACGAGGCGATGCGGGAACTGACCCGGGTCGCGGCGCCCGCGGTGCTCGACGCCTACGACTTCGCGGGCGTCTCCCGCATCGTCGACGTCGGCGGCGGATCAGGAGCCCTGCTGAGCGCGGTCCTGCACCGCGAGCCCGGCGCCAGCGGGGTCGTCTTCGACACCCCTGGGGTCGCGGACTCCGCCCGGGAGAGGATCCGGAACGAGGGTTTGGCGGACCGGTGTTCGGTGGTCGGCGGGGACTTCTTCCGCGAGGTGCCGCCGGGCGGCGACCTCTACGTGCTGAAGTGGGTCCTGCACAACTGGCCCGACGAGCGCGCGACCGCCATCCTGCGCAGCTGTCGAAGGGCCATGGGCGAGGACGCGAAACTCCTTCTCATCGAGTCGGTGCTGCCGTCGGACGGCGCTCCCCACCCGGGGAAGGCCATGGACCTGTCCATGCTCGTCCTCTCCGGCGGTCGGGAGCGCACCGAGGAGCAGTTCGCCGAACTGCTGGCCGGGGCGGACCTGGAACTCCGACGCGTCGTCCCGACCTCTTCGCCGCACAGTCTCGTCGAGGCCGTGCCCCGCTGAACCGCTCCTGTCGCGCACCGCCTCCCAACGGGGAGGGAAGATACCGGGCTCAGGGACCCTCACCGAGCCAGACCGGGGTGATGTCCACCGTGTGGAACCGCCAGGCCGTGCCCACACGCCGGTAGGTGTTGTCGTACCAGCCGCCGACCGACCACCAGTCCGTGGGGTCGTCCGCGCTGCGCAGGTGGACGGCGTGCATGGAGGAGCGGGACGTGGCGCGGTCGCCGTCGACCTCCACCCGGTGGTTGGCGCTCAGGTGGTGGGTCCGGTGGTAGTGCCCCAGGTCGGCCTCCACGTACTCGGCCAGGCCGGCGCGGCCGCGGTGCTCCCTCCCCGGCATGCGGAGGATCCCGTCCTCGGTGAACAGCGCCGCGTATCCGGTGAAGTCCCGGTCGTCGAGGCAGCGGACGAACTCGGCCAGCAGGTCGTAGATGTCGGCGCGGTCGAACAGCGAGCGCAGGCGCGCGGTCTCCTCGTGCACGGTCCCTCCCCGAGCTCGGTGCGGCGGCGCGGTTCACGTGCCCTGGAGCAAGGCGGTGTACAGGGTCAGGCCGGGGCCGAAGGTCATGGCGACCCCGTGCTTCCCGGGAGCCAGGGGGGTGGTGTCCTGGAGCTCGGCCATGACGAGCGGGAGCCCGGCGGAGGAGCAGTTCCCGTACTCCTGGAGGACGTGTCGTGAGGCCCGGGTCGCCGCGGGGCCGAGGGAGAGGCTCTCCTCGGCGGCTTCGATGATGCGCCGGCCGCCGGGGTGGACCGCCCACCAGTCGACGTCCCCGGGGGTCAGCCCGTGCGGGGAGAGCAGGTCGGCGACCAGGCCGGGCAGGCAGGTGGCGATCAGGTCGGGGATGGCCGCGGAGAGGCCCATCCTGAACCCCTGGTCCCCCACCTCCCAGGTCATGTGCTCCTCGTGCCCGTGGTCGGTGTGGGAGGCCAGGTCCAGCACGAGCGGCGCGGGGTGGTCCGGGGGCCGGCCCGCGTCCCCCTCGACGACCAGGGCCACGGCCGCGTCGCCGAACAGGGAGTTGATGACGAACTGCTCCACGTCCCACGGCGGGGGCTGGAGGTGCAGCGAGGACAGTTCGAGGCTGAGGAGCACCGCGGGTTCCGGGTGGCAGCTCGCGAAGTCGACGCACGCGGCCAGGCCGGGAAGCGCGGCGAAGCATCCCATGTGGCCGACCACGAGCCGCCGGGTGGAGGGGCGCATCCCCAGGTCGCGGAGCAGCCGGGAGTCGACCCCGGGGGTGCCGTAGCCGGTCGAGGAGACGAGGCACAGCAGGCCGACCTCTTCCGCCGGGACCCCTGCCCGGTCGAGCGCTTCCCCGACCGCTTCCGTCGCCAGGGGCAGGCCCTCGTCCTGGAACCGGCGCATCCGGGTGGACGTGGACCAGTGTGAGCCGTCTTCGACGCGGGGGTCGATCACCAGATGGCGTTTGCGGATCCCCGAACCTGCCAGGATCCTGCGCAGAAGCCGCTCCCCGGGGTGGTCGGCGGGCAGCAGACCGGGCAGCTCCGCCTGGTCCAGGGCAGCGGGCGGCAGGGCCGTACCGATACTGCTGATCTGCACCGCTTCCATGTCGAAGCCTCCTCGCCGCACCGGTGGACGCCGTACCGCCGTGTCCACCGGGTACCCGCCGCTCACCCCGGCCGGGGATGTGCCCCAGTTCCTCCCTTTTGTGTACTTCTCTACCCAGAATCACGGTGTGCCCCCTGGTCAGGGCCGGGACACGCTTCCTTCCACGACAGCCTCCGCTGTGTCGCCGGCCGTGCCCGCCGGGATTCCGATCCGTGTGGACCAGGGCACGGGCGGACGAGCGTTCCCCAACCCCCACCGGGCGCACGGTGTCGGTGGGATGTGGTTGTCTCACCCCATGGGTGTTGAGATCGAGCGGTTTCTGCGGTTGGTGCGAGCGCTGCCGGGGTGCGAGCACACGGAGTCGGACCGGTACACGACGTTCCGCGTGCGCGGCAAGCCGTTCGGCTACCTGTGGCCGGACACTGCCACCGTGGGGCTGAAGCAGACCCTGCTGGAGCAGACCGCGCTCGTGGCCGAGCGGCCCGAGGTGTTCGAGGTGCAGTTCACGGTGGGCGGGTTCGGCTGGGTGGTCGTCCACCTCGACGGGATCGACCTGGACGAGCTCAGCGAGCTCACCCTGGAGGCCTGGTACCTGACCGCGCCCGAGGAGCTGCTCACCGTTCCGCCGACCCCGGCGGCCCTGGTCGAGGCCTGACCCGGATCTCGGGCAGCTCTCGAGCGGCCCCGGCCGACCCGCGCCCGACCAGGCGGGTCCCTGCCAGGGCGGTGCCCGGTCCACCGACTCGGGTAGGGCGTCGCCGATGGATCCCATGCGCGCACCCCGGACCGCCATGAGCAAGCACGGAGCGGGTTCGGCCGTCAACGGTCTGAGACCGGGGGCCGTGTACATGCTCCCGAGGGCGACTTTCAGGTGACACGGGTGCCAGTACGGAGTCACCCGCGAGCTGGTACCGCGTTCCGCCGTGACCCCGGACAGTGGGAACGGCCTGCCCTTCCCCGGCAGGCCGTCGACCCTCGGAGGCCCGGTGGCGCACACCCCGTCCTGTGGAAACGCTCGAGGCGACAGGTGCCGGTGCTCCGGATGCGGCGGCAGCCTGCACGGCTGGCCCGGTTTCCTCGCGATGGTCGACAGTCCCCCTGATATGCGGGTACGGCGACGCGAGGGGGACGAGCAGAACTGGTACGCGGCCGTGGGGTTCGACGAACGGACCAGGTGCGCGAACCTGGCCTCGCCGACTCCGGAGATGCTGAAATACGCCGTCGAGGTCGGCAGGGGAGACCTCGTCGAGTACCTCGCCAGGCATCCGCGCACAGCGAGGAGGGTCGGGGAGCTGGGCGGACTCCTCGCCACGAAGGCCTTCGCCGAGATCAGGGGCGAAGCGGGGCGCCGTTCCGCGCAGCACCCGGACATGGCACGGATCGCCGCGGTGCTCCCCGGTCATTTCTGGTGCTCGCTGCTCGCCGCGCTCGTCGGCGTGGCAGACCGTGTGGACCAGGTGGTCGACAAGGTTCCGGCCCAGGCCAGGGATCTCCTGGAAGAGGAGCCGCCGCCGGAATGGGGCGCGGTGCAGGAACTCGTCGCCGACACCGCGCTGGAGGCGGTGTGGGAATGCGCCACCGGCCTCTTCGCGCTGTGGCACCCGGCGCAGCTTTTCCTGGTCATGCGTGTCCTGGCGGTCTTCATCTGCCCAGCCCCGGCAAGGCACCCGGACGTCGCACGCCTGTGCCTGCTCCCCCTGGGACGGGGCATCCTCCAGGACGCTGCCACCCGCATGCTCCAGCAGAGCCTCGGGCCGGTCTAGGCCCCTGCTCGTCCCTTCCGACCCGACGGCACTCGCCGGGCAGAGAACAGTCCTCGCTCCCGCCGCCACCCGGGCTTTCACCCTTCCACGTGCCCTCCGTGGAATTTTCCTTCCCGGTGGCCGCGGGCGTGATGGCAGGGGTTATTACTTCAGGAGTGCTTCCTGTCGGCCGAGCCCGTGCGCCCCGGTTCCCTCGAACCGCCCGGCCGAGGAAGACCGAGAGGTTTCGAAATCTTTCGAAAAAACGGGCCTGAGTCCCGGCTCTGTGTGTCGACAACTCGTGGGATGATCCGGATTTCGCTTTCTGCAACCTCCTGAACTGGACTTTTGGCCATCCGTGGCGCGCATCAGTTTACGAAACATTTCGGAAACCATTGACAACCCCGAGGAGGCGGACGAATACTGCCGGTCACGGCAATCCGCCGTTCCCCCAGCGCCGTACGGCACCGACGTGCGGTGACCGCCCCCGGTCGCCGTCATCCCCACCGGTTCGTGCCGCGCCGCCCGGCTCCGCGCCGGCCTCACGCAGAGGAGAGCGACCATGACCGACAACCCCGTCCGCCCGTTCGACCGCAGGAGATTCATCGGCATAGGCGGCGCCGGCGCCCTGGCAGTGGTGGCGCCCGGGCTGGTGGCCGGCCCCGCCCTGGCCCGGACGACCATCACCGAGAACCAGACCGGCACCCACAACGGGTTCTACTACTCCTTCTGGACCGACGGCGGCGGGTCGGTCTCCATGACGCTGGGCTCCGGCGGCAGTTACAGCACCTCGTGGAGGAACACGGGCAACTTCGTCTGCGGCAAGGGCTGGGGCAACGGCAGCCGCAGGAACGTGAACTACTCGGGCAGCTTCAACCCGTCCGGCAACGGCTACCTGTGCCTGTACGGGTGGACGTCGAACCCGCTGGTGGAGTACTACGTCGTCGACAACTACGGGACCTACCGGCCCACGGGCGAGTACCGGGGCACGGTCAACACCGACGGCGGCACGTACGACATCTACCGCACGATGCGCTACAACGCCCCCTCCGTCGAGGGCATCCGGACGTTCCCGCAGTACTGGAGCGTGCGGCAGTCCAGGAGGACGGGCGGGACCATCACCAGCGGCAACCACTTCGACGCGTGGAACCGCGCGGGCATGGGGCTGGGCGCCTTCAACTACTACATGGTCCTCGCGACGGAGGGGTACCAGAGCAGCGGGAACTCCAACCTCGCGGTCAGCGGCTGAGGGACCGGTCCGCGGGGGCGGGACCGCACGGCAGGCGCTCCCGGGTGACGGCCCGCCCCGGATCCCGCTGAACGCCGAGCCTCTGCACCCCTGCACCCGTGACACCGCCCCTCGCGACGGTGGCGCGGCGGACCGCGGCCGCCGCGCCACCCCCGCGGGCACCCGCCTCCGGGCGGCGGGGGAGGGGCTCAGCCCGCTGCGCCGCCCAGGAGGTTCTTCTGGATCTTGCCCATCGCGTTGCGGGGGAGCGTGTCCACCACCCGCACCTCGCGCGGGCGCTTGTGCACCGACAGCTGGGCGGCGACGTGGTCGATGACGGCCCCGGGGTCGACGCCGTCCCCCACCAGGTAGGCGACGATCCGCTGGCCGAGGTCGTCGTCCGCCTCGCCCACCACGGCCGCTTCGCGCACCGAGGGGTGGCCGAGCAGCGCGGACTCGACCTCTCCGGCGCCCACCCGGTAGCCGCCGGTCTTGATCATGTCGACCGACATGCGCCCCACCACCCGGTGCCAGCCGTCCCCGTCGATCACCGCGGCGTCGCCGGTGCGGAACCAGCCGTCGTCGGTCCACGCCGCCGCGGTGGCCTCCGGCAGGCCGAGGTAGCGGTCGAACAGGGTGGCGCCCCGGACCTGGAGCTCGCCGACGGCCTCCCCGTCCGGGGCGACCTCCTCGCCGTGCTCGCCGCGCAACCGCGACTCCACGCCGGGCAGCGCCGTCCCCACCCAGCCGGTGCGGCGGGGCGCGTCGGCGCGCGCGGCCAGGGTGATCAGGGTCTCGGTCATCCCGTAACGCTCCACGGGGCTGTGTCCGCAGGCGGCCCGCAGGCCCTCGGCCACCGGCTCGGGGAGCGCCGCGCTCCCGGACACGAGCAGCCGCGCACCGGCCATGGCGCGGGCGGAGTCCGGGTCGCGGACGATCCGCGACCACACGGTCGGCACCCCGAAGAACAGGGTTCCGCGCCTCTTGTCCCTCGCGCCGCTGCCCGCGGGCGCCGCCGGGCCCGCGTGGTCCCCGCGCGCCGCGGCGGCGTAGGCCGCGGGGGTGGGACGGACGGTGTGCAGCAGCGGACTGCCCACGCGCAGGGCCCCCAGCACGCCCAGGACCAGGCCGTGCACGTGGAACAGCGGGAGCCCGTGGACCAGGACGTCCTCGCAGGTCCAGTCCCAGGCGTCGGCGAGCGCGTCCACGTCGGCGGCGACGGCCCGCCGCGACAGGACGGCGCCCTTGGGCCTGCCGGTGGTCCCGGAGGTGTACATGATCAGCGCCGCGGCCTCGGCCGGGGGCTCGGGGGCCGTGAACGTGGCGCGCTCGGCGGGGTCGACCGGCACCACCGGGAGGTCGATCCCCTCCTGCGGGGCGCCCAGCCACAGGGCGGCCCCGGAGTCGCGCACGATGTGGCGGCGTTCGGCGGTGCCCGCGTCCGCGGGCACGGGGACCACGGGGACCCCGGCGAGCAGGCCGCCGACGACCGCGACGACCGTGGACAGGGAGGCCTCCCCGTGGACGGCGACGGCTCCGGCCCCGGAGATCCGGCGGGCCACGGCGCCCGCCGCGGCCCACAGCTCCTCGCGGTCGAGTCCCGCCTCGCCGACCCGCACCGCGGACCCCTCGCCTGCACTGGGGTTCAGCAGCATGCCCCGCTCCCGTCCGTCGCTTCCGATCCGGTCGCGAGCCAGTACACCACAGGCCGCCGGCCGCCACCGCCCCGGAGGGGACCACGCGGGCTCCCCGCCGGGGAGGCGGTGCGCACGCGGCCCCGACCGCCGACCGCGGTGTGCTCCCCGGAAGCGTGGCCGCCCTCACCGCGCCGGAGGCGAGCACGTGTCGGGTGAGGCGGAGGGGCACTTCTAGCATGGAACCCATGAACGAACTCTCACCCGAGCAGACCGGGCGGATCATCGCCCTGGCCATGGACCTCGCCCGGGAGGGCGGGACGCAGGAGCTCATGGAGTTCCTCGACCACGGCCTGCCCGTGGACACCCAGGACGAGGAGGGCAACAGCCTGGTGATGCTCGCCGCCTACCACGGACACGAGGGGACGGTCAGGTCCCTCGTCAACCGCGGCGCCGACGTGGACCTGCGCAACGGCAAGGACCAGACGCCGGTGGCCGGGGCGCTGTTCAAGGGGGAGGAGGGTGTGGTCGCGGCGCTCGTCGAGGCGGGGGCCGACCTCGACGCGGGCACGCCGAGCGCCCGTGCCGCCGCCGAGATGTTCGGCCGCACCGACCTGCTGCCCTGATCCGGGACGACTACTGCCCCTGACCTCCGCCCGCGAGGGCCCGGCTCCGGCCCCGGTCCGCGGACTCCCTCCCCGGGAGTCCCCGGACCGGGGCCTTTCTGGTGGGAGCAGCAGGGGAAGAGGAAGGCTTTTTTCTCCGCCCCCGTGCGCCACGAGGGGGCTGCGATCGCCGGAGATCTAACGTGGCCCTGCGGGGGCCGCCCGGGGACCGGATCCCGCCGACGCCCGCGGGAACGGCGGTGCCGGTGTCGGCGTACGGGCGGGCCGAGGACATCCGTGGTCCGGAGGGGCCGGACACCCAGCAGGGGAAAGGTGCGACGACATGGCGGGACCGATTCTCATCACCGGTGCGGGCAGCGGCTTCGGCAAGGAGGTCGCGCTGCGGCTCGCCGAGGCCGGACACGAGGTGATCGCGGGCGTGGAGATTATCGCCCAGGTCGGCGTCCTGCGCGCCGAGGCCCGGGAGCGGGGCGTCGGACTGCGGGTCGAGAAGCTCGACGTGACCGACCCCGGCGACCGGGAGAGGGCCTGGACCTGGAACGTGGCGGTCCTCCTCAACAACGCCGGTGTCTCCGAAGGCGGCGCCACGGCCGACATCCCCGAGGAGCGGCTGCGCCGCCAGTTCGAGGTGAACGTCTTCGGCCCCGTCCTGCTCACCCAGGGCATCGCCCGGCAGATGGCGGCCCGCCGCGGCGGGCGCATCGTGTTCATGTCCTCGGTCGCGGGCCTCACCGTCGACCCGTTCACCGGCGCCTACGCGGGCTCCAAGCACGCGGTGGAGGCGTTCGCCGACGCCCTGGACCAGGAGCTCGCGGAGTTCGGTGTCACGGTGGCGACGATCAACCCGGGCCCCTTCCTCACGGGGTTCAACGACACCATGTTCGAGACGTGGAAGGAGTGGCGCGACGACCCGGCCGACCGCCTCTACGACTACGCCGAACTCGCCTTCCCGCACGAGCAGTACGACCCCGAGCCGGTCTACCGGCGGACCGTCGAGGTGCTGCTGGGCGAGGACCGCCGCTACCGGCACCTGCTCCCCGCCGAGATGGAGCCGCAGGTCCGCGCACAGGTCGACGCCCAGTGGGGCCGGCGGCTCAACGACGGACGCCGCCCCGACCTGGTGCGGAAGGCGTGCGACATCGCCCCCGGTACACCGGTCGAAGCCTGACCCTCCCACTGCGGCGCGCACGGGGGCGGCGCCGGGCGTGCTCCCGTCCCTCCTGGTCGCCGACACCCTCGCCGTGCCCGATCTCCGCTGCGGGGCCGTCCCGGAAACGGGCCGAGCCGACGCGGTCGGGACCGCGTCGGCTCGGTGTCCTGGCACCCGGGTGCTCAGGCGTTCAGGCGTGTGATCAGGCCGGAACGTTGTTCGGGTTGGCCTCGGCCGGCGAGACCTTGCCCGCCTGCAGGGCCTCGATGGCCTTGCGCACGCCCTCGCCGTAGGCGGCGTCGGCCTTGGTGCAGTTGCCGATGTGGCGCTCGATGGTGGCCTGGGAGGCGCCGTCGATCGCACGGGCGGTGTTCTCGAACAGGACCTGCTGCTGCTCCGGCGTCATCTGGCGGAACAGGTTGCCGGGCTGCTCGAAGTAGTTGTCGTCGTCCTCGCGGTAGTCGAACCGGTCGGCGGTCGCGCCCACGGCCAGCGCCGGCTCGGCGTACTGGGGCTGCTCCTGCCAGCGGCCGTAGGAGTTGGGCTCGATGCCGGGGACGCCGCCCTGGTTGCCGTCCACGCGCATGGCGCCGTCGCGGTGGTAGGTGTTGACCAGCTTGGCGCCGCGCGGGTAGTTCACCGGGATCTGGTGGTGGTTGACGCCCAGGCGGTAGCGGGCGGCGTCACCGTAGGAGAACAGGCGGCCCTGGAGCATGCGGTCGGGCGAGATGCCGATGCCCGGGACGATGTTGGCCGGGGTGAAGGCGGCCTGCTCGACGTCCGCGTGGTAGTTCTCGGGGTTGCGGTTGAGCTCGAACTCGCCGACCTCGATCAGCGGGTAGTCCTTCTTGGACCAGACCTTGGTGAGGTCGAAGGGGTGGAAGCGGTAGTCCGCGGCCTCGGCCTCGGGCATGATCTGGACGTAGAACGTCCACTTCGGGTTGTCGCCCCGCTCGATGGCCTCGAACAGGTCGCGCTGCGAGGACTCGCGGTCCTCGGCGACGACCTTGGCGGCCTCCTCGTCGGTGAGGTTCTTGATCCCCTGCTGGGTGCGGAAGTGGAACTTGGCCCAGAAGCGCTCGCCGGCCTCGTTGACGAACGAGAAGGTGTGCGAGCCGAAGCCGTGCATGTGGCGGTAGCCGTCGGGGATGCCGCGGTCCGACATGACGATGGTGACCTGGTGCAGGGCCTCGGGAAGGTTGGTCCAGAAGTCCCAGTTGTTCTCGGCCGAGCGCATGTTGGTGCGCGGGTCGCGCTTGACGGCGCGGTTCAGGTCGGGGAACTTCAGCGGGTCGCGGAAGAAGAAGACCGGGGTGTTGTTGCCGACGATGTCCCAGTTGCCCTCTTCGGTGTAGAAGCGCAGGGCGAAGCCGCGGATGTCGCGCTCGGCGTCGGCCGCGCCGCGCTCACCGGCGACGGTGGAGAAGCGGGCGAACATCTCGGTCTGCTTGCCGATCTCGGAGAAGATCGCGGCCTTGCTGTACCGGGTGATGTCGTGGGTGACCGTGAAGGTGCCGAAGGCTCCGGAACCCTTGGCGTGCATCCGGCGCTCGGGGATGACCTCGCGGTCGAAGTGGGCGAGCTTCTCCAGGAACCACAGGTCCTGGAGCAGCATCGGGCCGCGGGGGCCCGCGGTCAGGCTGTTCTGGTTGTCCGCGACGGGGGCGCCGTTGGCTGTCGTCAGCGGCTTGGTGTTGTCGTGCGACATTCGTTCCTCGGTCCTAAGGTGGGATCTCTTGGTGCTGCGGTGGAGCACCGGTCGTGTGTCAGGCCTCTTGGCAGGCGGGGCATACGCCCCAGTAGGTGACCTCGACCTCGTCTATGGCGAAGCCGTGGTCCTGTGAACCCGTCATGCAGGGGGCGGTTCCGGTGGCGCAGTCCACGTCCGCGATCACGCCGCAGCTGCGGCAGACCACGTGGTGGTGGTTGTCCCCCACCCTCCGCTCGTAGCGCGCCGCCGACCCCTCCGGTTCGATCCTCCTGACGAGCCCGGCGTCTGTCAGAGCCCTGAGCACGTCGTACACCGCTTGTGTGGACACCGCACCGAGCTGGCCGCGGACCGCCTGGAGGACGGTGCTGGCATCGGCGTGCGGATGAGCCCCGACAGCCTCCAGGACCGCCACCCGTGGCCGGGTCACGCGTAGCGAGGCCTCCCGGAGGAGGGCCTCCGTCTCCGTCTGGTGCATGGGCCCATTCAAGCACTTTTCTGGAATGATTCCAACAAAGGCCATCCTAACTGCCCGTGAACACCGCCACCGCGATCAGCACGAGGAGGAGCTGCACGATCAGGGCGGCCACGAGCCCCGGGCGGACCTCCCACCCGCCCGCCGCGGCTCCGCGCACCACGAGCCTGCGCCCGAACCCCGGGTACCGGTGCTCGACGATCCGGGTGGCCAGGTCGCTGATCCGGTCCGGGTCCCGGGTCCGGCCCAACTCGTCGAGGAGCCGCAGCAGCTCCTCCGGGACGCGGTCCGCAGGCGTCGCCGCGGGTTCCGGCCGGCCGGGGCGCCCGAGGGAGGGGACGACGGTCCCGGGCGCCGGGTCGGCGTCCGGCCGGGGGGCCGGTCCCCGGTCCGCCGGGGGAACACGCGGCCCGCCGGTCGCGGGGGAACCGGGGACCGGGTCCGGAGCCCCTTCCGTCCGCGACGAGGGGCGCCGGAGCGGAGGGGCCCGGTGCCCGGCCCGGCCGGTGCGTTCCTCCGATCCGGCGGGGCCCGCGGAGGCGTCCGGGGCCGCGGGCCCCGCCGGCCGCAGGGCGTCCTCCATGGCGCGGGGCGAGAACCGGGGCGGGTCGCCCCAGGGGGCGCTCCCCCACCGGGAGGAGCGCGCCGACGACCGCCGCATGCGCCCGGCCAGGAGTTCCAGAACCCGGGGGTGCTCGGACGTGCGGTCCTCCTGCAGCCCTTCGGTGGCCTCGGGCAGGGTGCCCGCCTCCAGGTGCCCGACGAGCCAGCGGGCGAGGTCGTGGTGGAAGGACCCGTCTCCGCCGGAGAGGACGTCGAGCGCGGTGCCGGACCCCGCACCGGCCGCGGGCCCCGGCGGCCGGAACGCGATCTTGGGCCGTGTCGGGACGGTACCGCGTTCCGGCCAGGGCTCGTAGGTGGAGAAGGACCAGTCGGACCGCCCGCCCCGGGGCTTGCGCTCGGTGCCGACCACGTCCCGCAGGACCACGTAGGCGCCCCACAGCAGGAGCAGCCTCGTCCTCTCGTCCGGGGCGGGGGCGCCCGCCGGGACGACGACGTCCACGGGGGAGCCGGGGGCCTGCAGCAGCCTCGCCACCAGGGGCGCCAGGCCCGCCTGTGCCGCGGCCTCGCGCTCCAACCGCTCGGGCAGGTCGGAGAAGCTCCCGGGGACGAGGGCCGGCGCCGTGCAGGCCCAGCCCCGCTCGGAGTCCCAGGGCTCGGACAGCCACGCGCTCAGCTCGGGCACGGCCTCCAGCGCGACCAGGAGCGCGCGGGGCGCGTTCAGGTCGTCGCCGACCACCGCCTGGGCGCGGCTGCCCCGGCGGTCGGACGGGGCGGGTTCGGGCAGGCGGCGCAGGAGGGCGCCCTGCCCGTCCTGGAACCTGCGGTACCAGTAGCTCGGCTCCGTGTGCTCGGGAGGCAGTTCCGGGGCCACCACCCCGTCCAGCCGGTCCCGCCACGTGACGAGCCGCATGTAGCCCTCGGCGCTGTCGGACAGCGAGGTGCCCACGGGTCCGATGCCCGTCCCCAGCAGGCCCTGCCTGCGGTAGCCGAACGAGATCCGCTCCAAGGGCTCCCTGCCGGTCCCCCCGGCTCCCTGCTCCGCGGTCACAGCCCCACCCCCCGCGCCCCCGGGGCCGTCGCGACCCCGGTCATCGCCATCAGCGTGAGGAAGGGCTGGAGGGTGCGCTGCGGCCGGACCGGGCGCGAGTAGCTGGGGCTGTCCGGAAGCCGGGCTCCCCCCGTCGCGGAGACCGCGTGGATCGCGCTCCTGCCGAACTCGGTCCACGGCCTCAGGTAGCTCCCGCCCTTGTCGTACCGGTCGATGAACGCGTAGAGGTCCTCCGTCTCGGCCGCGATGCGGGAGGCGTCGTCCAGGCTCACCCCGTCGCGCAGCCACCGGTCCACCGGGTGCTCGTAGCGGTACACGTCCGCCTTGCCCACCACCACGACGGCCGCCTTGTCCTGCTTGTCCTCGACCACGTCCAGGACCGCGGAGAAGGTGGTGTCGGCGCGGTCGTCCTCCAGGTCGTCGGGGGAGACGACGAACACGAACCCGTCCACCTTGTCGAAGAACGCCTGCCGCGAGACCTTGCCGACGGTGTCCATGACCTCTCCCGCGACGTCGAAGAAGGCCACCGCGCGCTGGTCGGAGCCGTCGGAGACCATCAGTCCCACCTCGAACTCCCACACGTCGTCGTTGGTGCGCGCCAGGACCCGGCCCTGGCCCAGGAGGGGGCGGACCCGGGTGTTGGTGAACCGCTCGTACGCGTTGACGTCCAGGGGGGAGGCCGACAGGCCGAACCGGTTCAGGCCCTGTTCCTGGATCGCGCCGACCATCGACGCGAGCAGGTGGGTCTTGCCGGACCGCGGCGCCCCGACGAGGGCGACCACGACCGGGTCGCGGCGCTGGTTGACGTACTGGTAGGGGAGGTGGTGCTCGGGGTACTCGTTGCCCCTGTTGGGGCACAGCACCTGGGCCCGGGTGCGCATGATCCGGAGCCGCATGTGCTCGGTGGCCCCGTCCGGGACGTACAGCGGGCGGTACTCGCCGTCCCGCCACTCCCTCAGCTCCCCGCTGTCCGGTCCGACCCGGCTCAGGCACACGGGGCAGAGGACACGGGGGGCGTCCGCGGAGTCGTCGGTCATGGGTGGTCAGCCTCTCGGTCAGCCGAAGCGGAGGAACAGGGCGACGGACACGGCCACCATCAGCACGAGCAGGAGCGCGAGGCCGACGTAGCCGGACCGGCCCGCCCCACCGACCGGCTCCTCCTCGCGGGCGGCTGCGCGGGGCGGGGGCCCACCCGCGGCGGGCGCGGCGGGGGCACGGGGCGCGGGCCCCTCGGGCGCGGACCCGTCCCCGTCCGGCGGGACCCACCCGGCCGCGAGCCTCTTGCGCTCCCTGTTCTCCCGGAACCTCGTGCGGCCCTGCCGGAGGTGGTCGCCGACCCCGGCCCGGTGGGGCGGCACCGCACCCGACACCCGGGCCAGGAGCTCCCCGGCCCCGGGACGCTCCTCGGCCTCCCCGGCGAAGACCCCCTCCAGCTGCACGGCCAGCCCGGGGTGCCCGTCCAGCGGAAGGATGCCTCCGCCGGACACGTCGTGGCCGCTCAGGGCCTGGAACAGGACCAGGCCCGCCGACCACACGTCGTCACGGGGGTCGCACCGCCCCACCGCCGCGCGCTGCTCGTGGGAGGCCCACGGGCCGACGCCCACCGACTCGCGCGCCACGCCGGCCACGGTCGCGCTGGTGAAGCCGCACACCTGCACGCCCCCGCCCCCGCCGTCCCAGCGGACGGTCCCGGGCCGGATGTCCCTGTGCACCACGTCGCAGGCCTGCAGCCAGAACAGGGCCCGGAACAGGCCCTCCCGGAAGGCCGCCCGCTCCTCCTCGAACAGCAGCCGCCTGCCCAGGACCGCGTCGAGGGGTTCGCCCCGGTAGGGCTCCAGCAGGGCGAAGGGCTCCGCGGGGTCGTCGCGGTAGCCGACCAGGCGGCTCAGCTCCGCCGGCGGGGGACCGTGCGAGGCCCTGGCCAGCCTGACCCCCGCGAGGATCTCGTTGTCCAGGGCGGCGAAGGCCCGGGCCCGGTCCTGGACGCGCTCGCCGTCGAGGGGGCGCACGGACAGCCTGAGCAGGTCGCGCCCGGACACCTCGTCGTGCACCGCCACCAGGTCCAGCAGCGGGTGCGTCGGCGCGTCGACGGTCCGGTCCGGGGCCGGGACCAGGCGGCACCGCGCGCTCTCCCGGCGGGGCGTCAGGTAGGCGGCCTCCACGGCACTGTGCTCGTTCAACGCAGGTAGTCCTCCTCCGGCCGGTCGGTCCCGGCCCCCCTGCCCTCCGCGCCCCCGCGGGGCCTGTCCGCGGGGTCCTCCCCGAAGGGCACCTCCGGCGCCTCCGCCGGCCCCCCGGCCGCGCCCGCGGCGAACGCGCCCGCCGGGTCCTCCTCCGGGTCCGGAACGGGACGCCCCGCCGCGCCCCCGTGCCCGCCGTCCGACGGCTCCGTCCGGGACCACCGGGTACGCACCACCCCCGGGCGCAGCGGGACGAGCCGCAGGACTCCCGTGAGCGCCCCCTCGCGCGTCCACACGGCCGAACGGTCCGGGAACGCCGAGTCCGGGTCCCCGTACACAGCGGCCCCCGCGCGCAGCGAGTACGGGGCGAAGCGCACCGCCCGCACCGCGGGGGCGCTCTCGCCCAGCAGGGACAGGTGGCCCGGGTCGCACAGCTGCAGCATGCGGTCCTCCGGAGCCAGGCGCAGCGTGTCCAGCGCCCGGTCCAGGTCGGGGCCGCCCCGGACCTGCCGGGGCGTGTCCGGGTCGGCGAAGCGGGGCGGGACGTGGGCGCCCGCACGGGCCAGGTGCTCCCGGTACCCCTCCAACAGGTCGGTCGCCGTGCCGTGCACCCTCCGGGAGAGGTCGCCGACAGGCGTACCCGAGCGCAGCCCGGCCAGCACCGGCTCCAGCGCGGCGCGCGCCAGTGCCGACAGGTCCGAGCGCACCACCGCCTCCAGTTCCTCCGGGTGCGAGGAGGGCGGCGGCAGGGCGGCGGCCGTCCTGGCGAAGGCGTCGGCGACGGCGCGCACCGCCCCCTGGGCGGACCGGGCGGCGTCGGCCACCCCGCTCCGCGCGGCCCCGGGGTACCAGGACTCGCGCGCACGCCGGTCGACCAGCGCCGCCAGGGCGGTGACGGACGCGTCGGCCCGCTCCGGGGCGATCCGGTCCCGCCACCTGCGGGCGAGCCGGGACCACGTGTACAGGAGCACGCCGCCCCCGGCCGCCGCGCAGGCGGGGACCGCCAGGGACAGCCACACGGGCGGCGGCACCACGAGGCCGAGCTGCAGCACCCCGCCCGCGCCCAGCCCCGCCAGGACCCCGGAGAACGCCGCCACCGCGTGCGCGACGGCGGTCGGCAGCCCGCCGCCCGGGCCGCGGGCCCTCCGTGCGCCCGCGGTGACCGCCAGGACCCAGGCCAGGGCGGTGGCGATCCCCCCGGCGAGCCCCGCGGGGCCGCCGGCGAGCGCGGGCAGCACGGGCAGGAGGAAGGCCGGGATCAGGAGCGGGGACAGCGGCCCCGGCAGGGGGAAGGGGGGCGGGTCCGCCAGGGAGCGCAGCACGTCGTCGGGGACCTCCGGGCCCGGCTGCGGAGGGGCGGCGCCGTCACGGGGGGCGACGCGTCGGGAGACCTCCTCCAGGTCCCGGGCGAGTCCGTCGAGCGGGGCGCCCCCGCGCACCCCTTCGTCCAGGAGCCGGGCGAGCGCGCCCAGCGCCTCGTCGACCTCCTCGCGGGTGGGCGGCGCGCCCCGGACCCCGGCCCGGCCCAGGGCGGCCGCGAGCCGGTTCCCGGTCAGGGGGGAGAGCTCGCGGAAGAGCCGGTCGACATGGGCGCGGTAGGCGTCCAGCGCCTCCCCGGCGGCCCGCAGCTCCTCCCGTCGCACGCGTTCGGGTGTGGTGCGTGCGAACGCCCCTCCCGGTGCGGAGAGCGAGGCCAGTGCCTCCTCCGCTGCGGCGGCCGCGTCCCGGGCGTGGCGCTCGCGGGCCCCGAGCTCCCCCGTGCCGCCGACGACGTCGACGGGACGGGGCCGGCGGGCGCCCGCCACGAGGTCCGCCAGCAGGTTCCCCCGGGAGGGCGCGGCGGCCGGGACCGTTCCGGTCCCGCCCCCGGACGCGCCCCCTCCGGAGGCGTACCGCCGCAGGGCCGCGGCCAGTGCGGAATCGGCCGCGCCGCCGCCCCTGTCGGGTTCGGACCAGCACAGGCCGGGCGAGGCGGCGGCCTCGGGCAGCTCGCCGCTCAGCTCCACGACGCGGTCGAACACCTCCACCTGCCCCAGTGCGGCGAGCAGGTGCTCCAGGCCGGCCCCGGAACCGGCGGGGACACCGGGCCGGGGCCGGGGCGGCCCCGGCGGCCGGATGCCCCAGTCCACCCCCGTGGTGTCACCGACCCACAGGGTGGCCACACCGCGCCCGGGGCCCAGCTGGCCGGGGCGGTCCAGGAACCGGCGCCCGGCGTCCGCGGTCGGGGGGCCCACGGCGACGCACACCGCGGAGCGGACGCGGCCGCTGGTGAACACCGCCTCGTAGGCGGCCGCGTGTCCGGCCAGCAGCCGGGTCCCGTCCAGGAGGACGACCCGGTCGGCCCCGGTGAGGGGGGTGCCCTCCCCGAGTTCGCCGAGGACGGCCCCCAGGGCCTCCGCCGGGCTGCTCCCGCGCAGGTCGAACAGGCGCACGCTCATCGCAGCGGGTCACCCTCCCGGCCGCCGGACCGTCCGAGGCCGTTCCCGACCCCGTCCCCGCCGAAGTCCATGCCGTCGGGACCGGGCTCCCCGGGGCCCGCGGTCCGGTACCCGTGTCCCGCCCCGCCGCCCGAGGCCGACGCCTCCGAGCGCAGCTGCCCCAGGTTGGAGAACAGCGGCATGTGCACCCCCGTGAAGTCCAGGTCCATGGCGGCGGGCACGGTGAGCTCCCAGAAGTCCCGTGCCTGGAGCAGTCTGCCGCGCGAGCTGCCGGGCAGGCCCTGCGCCATCCGCTCCAGCCGCCGCGCCTCGCTCCGGTCGTCGGCCAGGCGGCAGAAGGCCTCGAAGACCGGGTGCGGGGGCTCCGGCCTGCTGTCGACGCCGAACGGCACCTCCCGCATGAGCTGGGTGCTGAACTGCCCCGTGATGCCGTCCTCGCCGGTGAAGGCCCAGCGCTCGTAGGCCTGGAGCAGGCTGCCCCAGGAGGAGGTGCGGCCCAGGGGCGCCAGCCGCAGCGGCATGGTGACCCCGCCGCCCAGGGTGAAGCGGACCTCGTCCGGGGCCGACGGGTCGCCGACCACGGACGCCCTCCCGTTCCACAGGGCGCTGAGCAGCCGCTGCAGGATGCGGACCCGGTGCCGCTCCGTCGTGGCCAGGTGGCTGAAGTCGTACCCGAGCCGCTGGCGCCAGGGCAGGTGGTCGCCGGGCTCGTGGCGGATGAGCGCGTCGGACCACAGCCGCATGACCTCCCGGACCTCGGGGACCTCGGTGATGCCCATGGAACTGCGGAAGAGGACCACGCTGATGCTCTCGGCGCCGGTCACCCGGTACTCGAACCTGTGCCCGGCGCCCCGCGGCAGGTTGAGCATCTCCCTCAGGCACTGCTCGACAGCGGCGTTCTTGGTCGGGGAGTCGTAGGAGATCAGGATCTTGAGCGGGCCGTTTCCCTGGGGGTCGTACCCCACCGGGAGCAGGCCGGCCACCTGGGCGCGGAAGCGGGCCAGGTCCTCCTCGGCGATCCTGCCCGCCGTCTGCCCCGCGGCGTGGGAGAGCAGGTCCGCCAGCCGGGGCAGGAGGTGGGTCCTGGGGGACTCCGGGTCTCGCAAAAAACTCTTGACCCAGGTCTTGAGCCGTTCGCGAAGGAAGGCCACGGCCTCGGCCGGACCGCTCTCCAGGGCGGCGCCGAAGGCCTCCGCCCAGATGTGCGGTCCGAGGAGCGTCTGGACCAGTTCGGCGTCGGTGGGGGAGGCGTGCAGCTGTCCCGACTCGTGCAGGTCCCGAACCACCTGCTCCCGGACCCGCGCGAAGAACGGTTCGAGGTCGCCGCCGGACGGGGGGAGGAGGTAGGAGACCCCGGTGCGCTGCCGGTAGAGCTCGCGGGAGAGCCGTTCGAAGCGGGGGCGGTCGGCCCGGGCGTGCTCGTCCAGCTGCTGGACGAGCGCGGGCAGGTCCCGCGCCATCTGCGCGGTCTGCTGCTTCCAGCGGGGCTCGGCCGCTGCCCAGGCCTCGCTCCAGGCGGTCCGTGTCTGCCAGTCGTACCAGGCGTCCTGGCGCGCCCGGGCTGCGGAGGGCTCGGGGTCGGCGAAGCGGATCCTGCGCAGGCCGCCCAGCCGGTCCCGCATCTCGGGCAGGGCCGGGAACCCGTTCATGCCCTCCGGGGGCGGGGGTGCGTCGCGGCGCCGCTGGATCAGGCCGAGGACCCCCAGCTGCGCCGTCGGATCGCTGCTCCGGGGGTCGCCCGAGAGCACGCGCAGCGCCTGGAAGGGGTCCAGGCCGGAGAGCAGCGCGCGTACCCCGGCCCGGTGGTCGAAGCTCCGGGCCAGGTCGGGAGCCTCGCGGGCGAGGCGGGAGCGCAGGGCCGCCAGGCTGTGCTTCATGGCCTCGCCGCGGTCGTACAGGGCCCCCGCGACCTCCTTGGCGCCGTCCGCGGGCTGCGGTTCGGCGAAGCCGATGCCGGTCCGGGCCAGGAGCGGGTGCAGCTGGGCCTCGGAGAAGAAGTTCCGCAGCGCCTCCTGGATCTGCTCCGGGGGGAGCGCGCGCATCGGCGCCTGCATGTCCTCCACCGCCGAGCGCAGCAGCCGGGAGCCGATGATGTCGGCGATCTCGTCGACGGGCACGGTCATGGAGGCGACCAGGGCGGTCGACACGCCCTGGTTGCCGATGCCCGTCTCGGCCGAGGAACCGCGCTTGCTGTCCCCGTTGATGAAGCTGTCCGCGAAGGACTGGTACTCCTGCTGCGCAGCGGGGGCCTCCTCGGCCTTGTCGTCGGGGTCGGTCCCGGCCAGGGACAGCATCAGGGAGACCACCGAGCGGTGCAGGTCCTCGCGGTCGGTCCCGGTCGGCCTGTTGAACAGGAACGCCGTCTGCATCGTGGAGGACGCCATCTGGACGCGGCCCTCCACCGGGTAGTGGACGCAGGCCTCCTCGCGGCTGCGGAGCGAGGGACGGGTGTCGTCGGCCAGCTCCAGGGAGGCCTCGCGCCCGTTCTGGTCGTCGACGAGGCGGAACAGGTCCAGGAGGGCGCGGCCCGCGTTGAGCCGGGCGTTGCGCCCGCCGCCGAACCCCTCGTCGAAGGACGAGGGCATGAGGACCAGGGGGTAGATCTGGATGCGCATGCCCGAGCGCTCGAAGGCCCGGGCGATCAGGTGCAGGTAGTCGTAGAAGATCCCGGCCCCCGTGCCGCCCGCGACGGAGAACGAGACGAACACGTCGCACGCGCGGGGCAGCGCGCCGCCCAGCGCGGCCAGGTCCCCGGCCGAGGTGGCGAGCCGGTTGATCGCCTCGTGCAGGGGGGCGACGGCCGGCCCCACGCCGCCCCGGAAGGTCTCGAACAGGGCGGCCCGGCCCACCGTGGGGAACTGCCCGGCCCCGTGGTCCAGCGGCGCCACCCGGGGTTCGCCCGCCTCGGGCGGGAGCCAGTGCCCCACCGTCTCGCCCGCGCTCAGCCGCAGGCTGCGCGCGGCCTCCGGGTAGGTGCGGACCTCGGGCAGCAGGTCGCGCACGTAGTGGGCGGTGCGCTCGACCGCGGGGAAGTACTGGCGTCCGGGCACCACGCTCGAGGGCATGGCGTCCAGCTGGCTGCGGCTGACGTCGGCGTAGACGAACTGCACGCAGGACGGCAGCTGGTAGGGGAGGAGGTCGGCGCCCGGGCGGCGCCTCTGGAACTCGGTCCCGTCGGGGCCGCAGAACTCCTCGCGCATACGGCGTTCGAGCTCGGCGCCGATACGGCAGCCGGTGCCGCCGAGACCGACGTACAGAAGCGGCTGGTAGAGCTTCATCGTCATGGAGAGGGGAACCCTTCGGCTGTGCGTCGTTCCTCGGGAGGGGTCAGTCGAGCTGGATGCCGCCGGTCGGCGGTCCCTGCTCGGGGGCGGCCGCACCGGGGCCCGGCGTCCGGGGGTGCGCGTGCTGCGCGGGGGGAGGGGAGGGTTCCCTCCGGCGTGTTCGGCCGTCCTCGAAGGACACGGTCAGGCCGCCGGACAGCGGCTCGCCGGCCTGGCCGAAGCGCAGGAGCCGCTCCCGGCCGTCGGCGGTGTGCAGCCGCACACCGCCCGAGCGGTGCCGCCGGACCTCGTGGACGGGGGCCGGACCGGAGCCGCGGGGGTGGTCCGGCCGGGGGTCGAACCCCTCCTCCTCACGGACGGTGAAGGCGAAGACCGTGCTCCGCCTGGCAGGGGCCTTCAGGGGCGGGAGGAGGGCGACGCCGTCGCGGTGGAGCGTGACGGCGATCCCCCTGACGTCCCGCCCCTCCCGTGCCTGTTTCAGGCCCAGCAGGAGCGCGCCCCCGCCGAGCAGGACCAGGGCGGCCAGCGGGGCCCAGATCCACCAGTACCGCTCCAGGGCGCCGGGGGCGGCGCGCACGGTCGTCGTGATCGTGGGGGAGGTGTGCAGGACCTCGCCCCGGGCGTCGACCGCCAGGACGTTGAGGGTCGCCGTGCCCGGTTCGGAGCCCTCGCCGACGCGGACCGTGAAGTCGCTGCGGCTGCTCCCGGGCGCGAAGCCGGAGGTGTCCTGCGCGATGGTGGCGAGCAGGCCCTCCGAGGGGGCGAGCACCAGTTCGACGGTCTCCTCCCGCGGCCCCTGGTTGGCGACGGTCAGGGTGCCGGCCACCTCCTGGCCGGACCAGACCTGTTCGGGGAGCTCTCCGAAGGAGACGCTGGGCCGGAGGCTGCTGCCCCCGGGGTCGAAGGTGTACACGTACTCGTGCACGTCGTCGGGCACGCCGGGCCCCTGGACCCGGCTGGTGAAGGTCACCTCGCCGGTCCCCTCGGGGACGGAGACCGTGCCGGCGTACTGCCCGTCCCCGGCCGCGGAGTCGGGGGCCTCGCCCCCGTCGCCGATCTCCACGGGGGTGGAGGAGCCGTCGGGGAAGGCCGCCTCGGCGGAGAACTCGAGGTCGGCGAGGGCCTCGGGGGAGGTGATCGGGCCGCGGCGGGTGCGGATGTCCACCCGGACCACCAGCTCGCCGGGGTCCTGCCCGTCCTCCACCCGGAGGAAGGTGTTGATGAAGCCCTTCCACTGGGCCCGCGCCGTCACCAGTTCCTCGGGGGTCCCCTCGGGCGAGGTGAGCCGGACGCTCCAGGTGCCGGGCATCGGGTCGACGAGGCGCAGCACCTCGACGGGGCTGTTCTCACCGCTGACGGTGATCGCGGAGCCGCGGTGCTCGGCGGCGCCGGTGTCCACCGACTCGCCCTCGGGGTCGAGGTACTCCACGCGGATGGCCGGGTTGTTCTTGGTGACCATGAGCGCGCCGTCGGTCGCCACGAGCGGGATGTCGACCTCCAGCGTGGCCCGGCCCCCGCCCGCCAGGGTCTCGTCCGCGGGCTCCCCCACCTGGGAGCAGGACGCCGCGGCCAGGGCCTCCTGGAGGGAGCGCGCGACGTCGGAGGAGTCGTCGGCCACGCGGGCCACCGGGGCGGAGACGTCGAGGTCGTTGCAGGTGTCCTGCGAGCCGCCCGCGGCGAACGCGTCGAGCTGGTCCCGGTCGATGGCGCTCCCGAACCCCAGGGGCCAGATCCGCACGCCGTGCTCCGCCGCCTGTTCCAGGTGCTCCCCGACCAGGGCGGCGGCGTTGTCGTTGCGGCGCTCGGCCGCGCCGTACTGGGGGCTGTCGCGTACGTCGAGCGCGCCGTCGGTGAGCAGGAAGACGATCTTGGACGATCCGTCCGGTGAGTCCGCGCCGGTCAGGTGGCCCAGCGCCGCTCCCAGCGCCTCGGCGTGGTCGGTGTCGTTGCCCTCGGAGTCCTCGCGGCGCTCCAGGCCGTCGACGCAGTCGGCCAGGTACTGGCGGCCCCCGTCCTCGTCGACGAGGGTGGGGCGGCACACCTCCCGGGCGGCGATCTGGCCCGACTCGCCGTTGTTGCTGCCGAAGCCGACCACGGTGACGCGCGATCCGGGGTCCAGGACGCTCTGCGCGATGGTCGAGGCCGCGTTGGCCTCCGCCTCGACGTCGTCCCGGTCCAGGGAGCCGGACTCGTCCACCAGGACCACGATGTCGAGGGGGACCGGGGCGCTCTCCCCGGGCTGCGGCGCGCGTGCCCCGGCGTGGGCGGGGAGCGGGACAGCCGGTCCGAGGAGCAGGAGAAGTGTCGCGACGAGGGCCGTGCGGCTCCCGGCCGGCTTCACGCGGGGGGTCGTGGCCAAGCCACCTGTTCCCTTCTCGTCGAGGTGGTGAGAGAAAGCGATCCTTTTTTCACGTGAACAAGATGCTTGTCAATGGAAAACTATAGGGGAGGCATACTGTACTGCTTTCCGAGAGGTGCTTCAACGGATTCCGGTGCGGTTTTCCGTTCCATATATGTGGCCGATGGGATCTCTGGGGTGTTTCTTTCTCTGTGGTGCTCGGGTGTGTCTCTGGGGTCGTGGTGGTCATTTTTATCGGGGTTGTGGATTGTTCGGTGTTTTCCGACAGGGGTTCGGTTTCCTGCCCGGCCGGTGGGTGAAGGGCCCTCTGGGGTGTTCCCCCCGCAGGGTCGGGTTCCGTGTGCGCCGGCGGCGGTCGAACGCCGCCCATCTGCTCTTCGGTGGGGGTGCGCCGTCGCGGTCCGGTGCGGGAGGCCGACCGGGGGCGGCGGCGCCCAGGCGTCAGGGGCGTTTCAGGTCCTTCGTCCCAAAGGGAAAGGGGGCGACGGGCGGTCGACGCCACGGAGGCGCCCACGCGGGTGGATTCGTCCCGCGCCCCGCACACGGGAACCCGTCGCAGGGGGCGGGGTGAAGGAAGGAGAGGGATCGGGCGGCGGATTTCCCACCCATTTCCCGAGGGCTCGCCGGGGCGGGCGCGGCTTCATCGGTGGATCGACCGGTCCTGTCCCAGTGCGATTGACAGCCGATTTCCGGTGTCGAATATTCGGGGGACAGCGCGCCTGAGGCCGCTGTCCCCGCACCCCCTGAGGAGACACGAGATGGAACCGCGCACACCCGGCCGCCGGACGGCAGCCGTCCTCGTCGCCCTGCTGGCCGCCGTCCTCGTCCCTTCGGCCCCCGGCACGGCCGTCGCCGACCGCGTGGAGGCCGCCGGCGGAACGGGCCCCTACGACGCCGGGTACGTCACCACCCTCCGCCTGCGCGACCACACCATCTACCGGCCCGTCGACCTTCCGGGGGACGAGACGCTGCCCGTCGTCGCCTGGGGCAACGGCGCCTGCCGCGCGGACGGGACGTGGTTCGAGAACATCCTCACCGAGTTCGCCTCGCACGGGTTCCTGGTCATCGCCAACGGCCGCCCGGGCGGGACCGGCAGGACCGACCCCGAGATGCTCACCGAGGCCGTCGACTGGGCGATCGCGGAGAACAGCCGCCTGTTCAGCGAGTACCGGGGGAGGATCGACACGGAGAACATCGCCGTCATGGGCCAGTCCTGCGGCGGGCTGGAGACCTACGAGGTGGCCGACGACCCCCGGATCACCACCACCGTGCTCTGGAACAGCGGGCTGCTGAGCGACTCCGACAACCACCTGCTCGACGACCTGCACGCCCCGATCGCCTACTTCGCCGGCGGGCCGACCGACATCGCCTACGAGAACGCCCTCGACGACTGGGAGCGGATCCCCTCGGACCTGCCCGCGTTCATGGGCAACCTCGACGTCGGGCACTTCGGGACCTTCGCCGAACCCAACGGCGGCGAGTACGGCAGGGTCGGGACCGCGTGGCTGAAGTGGCGGCTCAAGGGGGACGAGGAGGCGGGGGGCGAGTTCGTCGGCGAGGACTGCGGCCTGTGCTCCACCGAGTGGGACGTCCGTCAGCGCAACCTCTCGTAGACGGGGAACCGGCCGTACGGAGCCCCGTGCCCCGTCGCCCGCCGGCCCCGGCCGGAACCCCGGCTCATTGCCCCGAGAGCTGCGGCGATGCGTGACTCCGCCGTCACACTGTGCGAATTTTACGGAACCGGCCCGCGCTCTTCCCGCGGGCCGGTTCTCGAACGGGGGCGGGGCACATGGGGGACTTCCTGACCGGGGTCGAGGGCGGCCTGACGATCGACTGGGCGACCATGCCCACGTACAACACCGTGATGTCCGTCGCCGCGGGCGCCGGACTGCTGCTGGTGGTCGCCCTGGGCCGCGCGCTGCTGCGGGGCGGGCGGATCGTGCCCGACGGATGGGCGCTGGCCTTCGGGGCACTCGGCCTGCTCCTGGCGACCACGGGCCTGCACATGACCCTGACCTGGCCGCTCGCTGCGGGCGGGTTCCCGTTCGACAACATCGTCTTCGGGGAGCCGAGCCTCGTGTTCGGCGTCCTGCTCCTGGCGGCGTCCCTGTACCTGTGGAAGCGCGGCGAGGCCCTGAACGGGCACGAGAACCCCGCCGCGCACGCGGCGAGGGTCGCGGGCCCCCTCTCCGTCCTGGTGTTCGGCATCGGCCTCGCGGCGTTCGGCATCGCCGCGGCGGGGTGGGCGTTCATGCTCTTCGCGGCCCCTCCGCAGGAGCCCATCTCCGGGGTGTTCGGCGCCTACCCCTGGCTGGAGGCCACCTTCATCTCCGGCCTCTACGTACTCGTGGGGGTCGGCGCGGTCCTGTTCCCGTTCGGACTCAGGTCCCTGGGATCGGGGCTGTGGACGGTGATCGGTGTCGCGTGGGGCGTCGCCGGGGCGGCGTTCCTGCTGTTCGGGGCGTTGAACTACTACACGCACATCGGTCTGGTCATCAACACCATGTGACCTGTCGGCCCGCCGGGCGCCCGTGGCCGGGGCCCTTCGGTCGCCGTGCCGGAGCCCGCGCGTCCGGGACCGCCCACGGCCCGGACCGGCCACAATGGGGGGATGTCGCAGCGAAACCCACGCACCAGCCCCCGACCGCGCACCATGGCAGCAGGCTCCCCCTGCCCCTGCGGGAGGCCGGAGTCCTACGGGGACTGCTGCGGCCGCCTGCACAGCGGGACGGCGGCGGCCTCCACCGCCGAGCAGCTGATGCGCTCGCGCTACAGCGCCTTCGCCGTCGGCGACCGCGACTACCTCCTGCGGAGCTGGCACCCCCGCACCCGGCCCTCCGACCTCGACCTCGACGCCCGCACGCAGTGGGTGCGGCTGGAGATCCTGTCCACCGGCGAGGGCACTCCCTTCCACAACGAGGGCACGGTCGCCTTCCGCGCCGTGTACCGGGAGAACGGCCGGGAGGGCGAGCTCGTCGAACACAGCCGCTTCCTGCGCCACGACGGGGCCTGGGTCTACCTCGACGCCCTCCCGGAGTGACCCCGCGGGGCCGGGCGGGCCGGAGGCCCCTGCGCACCGGACGGCGGGCCCGGCGACCGGTGAACCCCCGGCGACGGGCGCGCCCCGCGGTGCGCGCCGCCGCCCCGGCACGGTAGGAAGGGTGCGCGAACGTCGCCGAACGGACACGGAGAGCACCATGAACGCCTCGACGCCCGGCCCGCTGGAACAGGGCCCCCTCCTGCAGGACCTCGCGGGCCGGCTGGTCTCGGCCGTGCCCGAGGGATGGCAGCAGCTCACCTACCTGACCAGGGTCATCGGCGCCCACACGGACGAGACCCTCGCCGTCCAGGACGCCGACGGCCAGGTGAGCCAGGTGGAGGTCCCCGAGGGGGTCGGCGAGCTCGTCGGCGCCCTCAAGCGCGCCGGGTACCAGGAGGGCAAGGGGACCTGGCTCTCCATGATCGTCTCGGTGCACCACACCCACCAGCTCAACGTCGAGTACAACCACGACACCGAACCCGAACTGGCCCCCGGAGCCGCCCCCCTCGCCTACGCCCAGGAGCTGGAGCGCTTCCCCCGCGACGAGGAGGCGGTCCCCGCGTGGCTGCGCGCCAGGCTCGCGGAGGCGCGGGAGCTGCCGACCGAACAGATCACGGCGGACTTCGGCGCGGCGCTGGTCGAGGCGTGCGCCGCCGAGGGGCTGCGCGCCGAGTACCTGCCGCCGACCGGCCTGCGGGTCTCCCTCCCCGACGGCGGGGTCCTCATGGACAACGACCTCAAGGACACGTTCGACCAGGCGGCCGTCCTGCCCCCGGAGCAGCGCCTCGGCCTGGCCACCCACTTCGGGGGGTACATGGCCCGCGCGGCAGGGGAGCGCGGGGCCCCCGGCGGAGCCCCCGCGGCGGACTCCGGCGCGGACGACGCGGTCGCGAACGCCCTCGTCGCCGCCTTCCGCGAGGAGGGCGTCGAGGTCTCCTTCGAGGAGGCGGACACGCTGGTCGTGCCGCTCCCCGACGGCAACCGGGCCACCACCGACATCAGCGGGTTCCGCTCCGCCCTGGCCGACGCCGCCCCCGACCAGCTCGCGCACCACGCGGCCGGGTTCGCCCGCGCGGCCGTCGACCAGCTGGCAAAGGCCACCCGGCCGGACGGCGCCACCGGGGCCCCGGCGCCCGACGGCGACCCCGGGGCGGACGGGGCCGGACGGCTCCGGGTCCGCCTCTACCCCGCCTCGGCCTTCCCCGAGGGGATCCTGGAGGAACTCCTCGCCCGGGAGATCGCCCCCGGCCTGTGGCAGACCGTCGTGGTCGACAGCCCCCAGAGCCTGCAGCCCCTCTCCCGCAAGGCGCACGAGGACACCGGCCGCCCCGACGACGAGGTCTTCGCCGAGGCCGTGGCCGGCTCCCTGGACGAACCCGTCGAGGTGAGCGAGCACGACCTCGACGGGGTCCGCCTCGTACACATCGGCGGACCGCACCCCTACGTGGCCGCACAGGCGCACGCCCTCGGACGACACATCGGCGAGGCCCCGCACGGAGCCCTCGTGGCCTTCCCCGTCCCCGAGGTGCTCATCGCCCACCCGCTCGGCCAGGGGCACCCCCTCGCGGCGATGGAGAACCTGCAGGAGATCGCCGGGAAGTTCGCCGCCGACGCCGCCAAGCCCATCGGCGCCCAGCTCTACTGGTGGCACCCCGGCTCGCTCGCCGCGGGCCAGGACGCCGTGCCCGACCTGCGGGCCGTGGGGATCGAGGTCGACCACGAGGCGAAGTCGGTCTCCGTCCGCACCTCCGACGAGGAGTTCGGCCCCGTGCTCGACTCCCTGCTCGGTTAGCCCGCGCCGCCCGGGCTCCCCGGCCCCGGTTCCGCGCCGAGGGGCGCCCGCGTGGCCGTCCCCTCGGCCGGGGCCGGACCAGGGTCGGCGTTCACGGGAACGCCCCCGCCGGGCCGCCGCGATCGGGAATACTGGCACAGATGTCCTCCACCTCCCCTCCACCGCCCGGCGGGCTCCCGGAACCGGACGCCCCCTCCGACCACAGCGCGTTCGCCCACCTCAACGCACCCAACGCCGGCCTGTACCGCGCGGTGATGGCGGTGTTCGTCCGGGCCAAGGAGCAGTTCCGGGTGCACCTGCGCCCAGAGGAGGTCCACACCGGCCTGCCCGAGACCCTGCGCCCGCCCACCGCGGACCCCGTCGCCGACGCGCTCGCCAAACTCGCCCTGTGGGGCAACCTGCGCCAGGACCCCGACACCGAGCGGGTCACCGCCGTCGAGGACTTCTACCGCCGTCGCCACATCTACCAGCTGACCCGGGCGGGAGAGGCCGCCGAACGGGCGCTGCACACCTACGACGAGGCGCTGGGGCAGCGCGGCGCCCTCCAGACCGTCGCCCTGGACGACATCGCCACCCAGCTGCGGGCCCTGCTGGAACTGGCCGGGCAGGACGACCCCGACCCGGCCGTCACCCACCTGACCCTGCGCGGCCTGGTGGACCGGTTCACCGACCTGGCCGACAACGCCAGCGCGTTCATGGGCTCGCTCCAGCGGACCATCGACCTGCACGACGCCGACGTCGACGCCTTCCTGGCCTACAAGGACCGGCTGATCTCCTACCTGGAGCGGTTCATCGCCGACCTCATCACCCGGGGCGCCGAGATCGCGGGCGTGCTCACCGCACTCGACGGCGACGGCACGTCCCCCTCCCCGGCCGAACGGCTCCTGCGCGTCGCCGCCCTGCGGGAAGCCGCCGACGCCGCACCCGGGCAGTGGGACGACGAACTCCCCGCGGAGGAACCCCCGCAGTTCCGGGAGGCCCTGGAGGCGTGGCTGCGCCGCTGGGAGGGCCTGCGCTCCTGGTTCGTCTCGGCGCCCGACCGCCCCGCCCAGTCCCAGCGGCTGCGCGTCAGCGCCCGCAGCGCCATCCCCCAGCTCCTGCGGGTGGTGGCGGTCATCAACGAACGGCGCACCGGCCGCTCCGACCGGTCCGCGGACTTCCGGGCCCTCGCCCGCTGGTTCGCCGAGGCGCCCGACGACGACGCCAGGCACCGGCTCTGGCGGACCGCGTTCGGCCTGCACCCCTCCCGCCACCTGACCGTGGACCCCGCCACCGCCGACGCCCGCGAACAGGACCAGGTCCCGGCCGCCACACCGTGGTCGGAGGCCGAGCCGCTGACCATCAGCCCCCGCCTGCGCCGCACCGGCAGCTACGAGCGCCGCGGACGCTCCCGCAAGGTCGTCGACCGCAGCGAGGAACGCCGCTACCTGGCCGAACTCGCCCGCAAGCAGGCCCGGGAGATCGCCGCGGCCCGCGCCGGGCTGGCCACCGACGGCACCGTGCGCCTGTCCGCGCTGGGGGAGCTCGACCCGGTCGCCTTCGGCCTGTTCCTCCAACTGCTCGGCGACGCCCTGGCCCGGTGGGGCCCCGGGACCACCGAGACCGTGGCGACCAGCAACGACGGGACCATGGAGATCCACCTGAGCGCCATCGCGGACGGGGGTACCGCCACCGTCCACACACCCGGGGGGACGTTCAGCGGCCCCGACCACCTGGTCCGGATCACCGACGTGACCGGCGGAGGGACGACATGGTAGGCAGCGCCGCCCACGACCTCGACCGGGCCCGGCTGCACCGGGCCGCCCGCGCCCTGCTCCGCCGGCCCCTCCTGCGGGCGACCGGCGACGACGCGGACTTCCGGCTCGTACGCGAGCACGCCGCCCGGCTCCGGACCTGGTTCGACCGCAACACCGGCTGGACGCTGCACGTGGACGCCGAGACGGTGCGCCTGCGCAAGGTGCCCGGCAACCCCCACGACCCCACCCACCCGGCCCGGGAGGAGGGGCGGGGCCGACTGGTCTTCGACCGCCGCCGCTACGTCCTGCTGTGCCTGTCCCTGGCCGTCCTGGAACGCGCCGAGGCGCAGATCGCCCTGGGGCGCCTGTCCGAGCAGGTCATCCTGGAGGCCGCCGCCCCCGAGTTCGAGGACATCGCGTTCACCCTGGCCACCCGCGACGAGCGCCTGGACCTGGTGGCGGTGGTGCGCCTGCTGCTCCGCCTGGGCGTGCTCGGCCGCGTCGCCGGGGACGAGGACGCCTTCGTCCGCTCCACCGGAGACGCGCTCTACGACGTCGACCGCCGGGTCCTGGCCGGGATGCTCGCCGGCGCGCGCGGGCCCTCCACCATCACCGACACCGACCCCGGGGACCGGCTGCGCATCCTGGCCGAGGACTCCGTCGCCCACCACCTGGACAGCGACGACCTGCGCAACACGGCCATCCGCCACCGCCTCACCCGCCGCCTGCTCGACGACCCCGTGCTCTACCACGACGAGCTCACCGACGAGGAGCGCGCCTACCTCACCAGCCAGCGAGGCGCCATCACACGCAGGATCACCGAGCTGACCGGCCTGGTTCCCGAGGCGCGCGCCGAGGGCGTGGCCATGGTCGACCCCGACGACGACCTCACCGACGTGCGCATGCCGGAGCAGGGCACCCAGGGGCACGCCACCCTGCTCCTGGCCGAACACCTGGCCGCGGCGCAGGGCCCCGTCACCGTCGACGACCTGTGCGCCCGTGTCCGCGAACTCGCCGGCGAACACGCCTCGTACTGGTCCAAGTCCGCCCGCACCCCCGGGAACGAACCCGAACTGGTCGCCCAGGCCCTCGAACGGCTCCGCGCCCTGGGACTCGTCGAACCCGCGGCCGTCCACGGGCGCCCGGCGGTCGTGGGCCGCCCCGCCCTGGCCCGCTACGCCGTCACCGCACCCGTCGTCACCTCGCCCCAGGGAGGCACCCCGTGACCGCACCGCTGCCCGAACCCGGCCGCGAGCGCTGGCAGCCCCTGCGGGTGGGCCTCGTCGACCTCTTCTACTACGAGGACGAGCAGTTCTGGTTCCGTGACGGCCGCCTGCTGCTGCGCGGCAACAACGGCACGGGCAAGTCCAAGGTCCTCGCCCTGACCCTGCCCTTCCTCCTGGACGGCGAGCTGTCCGCGCACCGGGTCGAGCCCGACGGCGACCCCAAGAAGCGCATGGAGTGGAACCTGCTCCTGGGCGGCGAGTACCCGCACGGCGAACGCCTCGGCTACGCCTGGATCGAGTTCGGCCGGCGCACGGCCGGGGGCGGCGCCGAGTTCCGCACCCTGGGCTGCGGCCTCAAGGCCGTGTCCGGGCGGGGCATCGCCCGCCACTGGTACTTCTCCACCCCGCAGCGGATCGGCTCCGGGGACGACCGGATCAGCCTGCTCGACGCCACCCGCACCGCATTGTCCCGCGACCGCCTCGCCGACGCCGTCGAGGGCCGCGGCATGGTCTACGACCGCGCCCGCGACTACCGGCGCGCCGTGGACGAAGCCCTGTTCGGCCTGGGCGAGCAGCGCTACGGCGCCCTCGTCGACCTGCTCGTCCAGCTGCGCCAGCCGCAGCTGTCCAAGCGCCCCAGCGAGACGGCACTGTCCAGGGCGCTCACCGAGTCGCTGCCGCCGGTCGACCAGGCGGTCATCGCCGACGTCGCCGAGGCCTACCGCGAACTGGAGGACGACGAGACCGAGCTCAACGCCATGGCCGACGCGGAGCGGGCCGCTTCCGCCTTCCTGGGCCACTACCGCGACTACGCCCGTGCCGCGGCGCGCCGGGCGGCCCGACCGCCCCGCACCGAGCACTCCCGCTACGAGAGGCTCACCACCGACCGCAACGAGGCCGAGGCCGCCCGCGCCGGCGCCGAGGCCGCACTGGTGGACCTGGAGGCCCGCGCCGGCGACCTGGCCGAACGGGTCGCCCGCCTGCACGGCCAGGACCAGACCCTGCGGCGCAGTCCCGAGATGGACAGCGCACGCGACCTGGACCGGGCCCGCGCGGAGGCCGAGCGGACCGCCGCCCGCGCCGCACAGGCCGCGGGCGACGCCGCCCGCGCCGGACAGGACGCGGCCCGTGCCGAGCACCGCCACGGCCAGGCCCGGCGGCGCCTCGACGACGCGGCCGCGGACCTGGGCGCCGTCCGCGAGAAGGCCGCCGGAGCCGCCGCACGGGCGGGCGTGGAAGCCGACCACCGCCACGGCGTCGACGCACCGCTGGACCCCGGGCGGGTCCACGGCGGCGAACACGCGGCGCCTGTTCCGCGCACCGGTGACGGCGCGGGAGCCGGGCAGCCCCCTTCCCCGGCGCCCGGCGCCGACCACACCGAACGGTCGGACCGCCGGGCGTCCCGGGCGAGGGAGGCCGCCGAAGCCCTCGTCGGGCGCCGGACCCGCGCCCTCGACCACACCGCGGACCTGATCACCGCCGCCGAGCGCACCAGGACGGAGCACCGCGGCGCACACCAGCGGCTGGAGGACACCGAGGGCGAGCTCGCCGACCTCGCCGACCGCCGGGCCGCGGCCGAGCAGCACCTGGCCGGGACCGCCGAGGCCCATGTCCTCGCCGTGCGCGACCACCTCGGCGGCTGCGCCGAGCTGCGCCCGCAGGACCCCGAGTCCACCCTCGACCTGGTCGCGGCCTGGGTCACCACCCTGGACGGCCCCGACCCGGCCCGCCTGCGCGCGCAGGAGACCGCGCAGCAGGTCGAGGCCGGTCTCGCCGCCCGCGAGGCGGAGCTGGGCCTGACCCGCACCGCGCTGGACCGCGACCGCCAGGACCTGGAGGCCGAACGCGACGCCCTGGCCGCCGGAGGCCAGGGCGCGCCCCCCGCGCCCCACACCCGCACCGCCGACCGCGCCCCCGGCCGGCCCGGCGCGCCCCTGTGGAAGCTGGTCGACTTCGCCGACCACCTCGGCCCCGCCCCGCGCGCGATGCTGGAGGCCGCACTGGAGGCCTCCGGGCTGCTCGACGCCTGGGTCGGCCCCGACGGGGCGCTGACCGATCCCGCCGGCCACGACGTCCGCGCCGTGCCCGGCGACCCGGTGAACGGCCCCCACCTGGGCACCCTCCTGCGCCCGGCCGTCGACCCGCACGACACCGACGCCCGCGCCGTCGCCCCCGCCACCCTCCGGTCGCTCCTGGCCGGTATCGGCCTCGGCCCCGACACCGGCGCCGCCACCTGGGTCGACACCGACGGCTCCTTCCAGGTCGGCGTACTGCGCGGCACCTGGTCCAAGGACGAGGCCCGCCACCTCGGAGAGGGAGCCCGTGAACAGGCCCGGCGCGACCGCCTCGCCCTGATCGCCAGCCGGCTCGAGGACATCGCCCACCGCGACCAGGACGCCGAACGCGAACTCGCCGGCCTGGCCCGGCGGCGCACCGCCCTGCGCGCCGAGCTGGCCGCCCTGCCCGACGACACCGCGCTGCGCGCCGCCCACGCCGCCGTCGCGGACGCCGTCCGCACCGCGGTCGCCCTCACCCGCCGCCGCGACGAACGCGCCGCCCGTGCCGAACAGGCCCGGCAGCACCGCCAGGACGCCGAACGCGAACTCGCCGACGCCTCCGCCGAACTCGGCACGCCCACCGAACCGGCCGCCCTGGCCGCGCACCGCGACGCCCTCGCCGCCTACCGCGTCGCCCTGGCCGGGCTGTGGCCCGCCGCCCGCACCCACGCCGAAGCCCTCCGCGCCCTGGCCGACGAGCACGGTGAGGCGGAGCGCACCCGCGACGTCGCCGACGACCTGGCCGAACGCGCAGAACAGGCCCGCCTGGAGGCCAGCGCGGCCGATCAGCGCCACACCACCCTGGGCGAGACCGTCGGGGCGGCCGTCGCCGAGCTCAACCGCAGGCTCGCCCGGGTCGAGGCGGACCTGCGGGCCGCCCGGGCCGAGGAGAAGGCCCTCGGACAGGACCGCACCGACGCCCTGGACCGGCGCGGCCGCGCCGCCGGGCGCGTCGAGACCCTCGACGCCGACATCACCGAGAGCATCCGCTCCCGCGCCGAGGCCATCGAGGGCCTGCGCGCCTTCAGCGGCACAGGGCTGATGGAGGTGGCGCTCCCGGACCTGGACACCCCCGACCCCGGACAGCCCTGGGCCGCCGACCCGGCCGTGCGACTGGCCCGCGCCGTCGAACGCGAACTCGACGGCACCGACGACTCCCCGCAGGTCTGGGACCGGCTCCAGAAGAACCTGTCCCAGCAGTTCAAGAACCTCCAGGACGCCCTGTCCCGGCACGGGCACGGCGCCACCTCCTGGCCCGAGGCCGGGGTCATCATCGTCCGCGTCACCTTCCAGGGACGCGAGCAGCCGGTGCCCGAACTCGCCGGCGCCCTGGCCGCCGAGGTCGCCGCCCGCCGCTCGCTGCTCTCCGCCCGCGAACGCGAGGTGCTGGAGAACCACCTGCTCACCGAGGTCACCGGCACCCTCCAGGAGCTCATCGCCACCGCGGAGCGCCAGGTCCTGCGCATGAACGGCGAACTGGAGGACCGGCCCACCAGCACGGGAATGCGGCTGCGCCTGTCCTGGAGGCTGCGCAAGGACGCCCCCGAGGGCGTGGACACCGCCCGCGACCGGCTCCTGCGCCAGACCGCCGACGCCTGGTCCCAGGGGGACCGGGCCGCCGTCGGCGACTTCCTGCAGCGCCTCATCGAACAGGAGCGGGCCAAGGACCCCACCGGGTCCTGGTTCGACCGCCTCGCCCGGGCACTGGACTACCGGTCCTGGCACCACTTCGCCGTCGAACGCCACCAGCACGGCCAGTGGAGCAGCGCCACCGGCCCCGCCTCCGGCGGGGAACGGGTCCTGTCCGCCTCGGTCCCCCTGTTCGCGGCGGCCTCCTCCTACTACGCGACCGCGTCCAACCCGCACGCGCCCCGCCTCATCACCCTGGACGAGGCCTTCGCCGGGGTCGACGACGACTCCCGGGCCAAGTGCCTGGGGCTGCTGCGCGCCTTCGACCTGGACGTGGCGATGACCAGCGAACGGGAGTGGGGCTGCTACCCGCAGGTCCCCGGCCTGGCCATCGCCCAGCTGTCCCGGGTGGACGGGGTCCCCGCCGTCCTGGTCACCCGCTGGGAGTGGGACGGCCGGGAGCGGTTCCTGTCAGTGGACCCGGCCGCCTCCGACCACGCCGACACCGATGCCGAACCGGACACCGGCGGCACGGGGGGACAGGAGACCCTGTGGAGCTGACCGGCCCCGACATCCCCCGGCTGCGGCGCCTGCTCGGCTCTCCCGGGACCGCCCGCCTCCTGGCCCGCCTGCGACGCCGGATGGAGGACGGCTCCTCACTGACCGGCACCCTCACCCTCGGCCGGGTGCGGGAGGACGAACGCGCGGCCGTGGAGTCCCTGCTCGGCAGGCGCCCCGGAACGGGCGCCTCCCTGGGCGTCCCCCTGGACACCCTCGACGCCGTGCTGCGCTCCAGCGGAGCCAGCCCCGAAGGGCTGGCGGCTGCGGTGACCCTCCTGACCGGGCCGGTCAGGTCCCGCAAGGAGGCGGACGACGAGCGCGAGCGCGCCTGGGCGGCCGTGTTCGACCCCCTGGAACAGGCGTGCGGGACGGACCCGGCCCTCGCGCGCTGGTGCGCCCGCGTCCGCTCCGACGGCCGGATCCGCCGCCTCACCGGCGACGCAGCCTCCGCCGCGCCCCTGGTGGAGACCGTGGCGCGGGCCGTCGCCGCGCTTCCGGCCGACGGGGTGGCCCTGTCGGAGTTCGCCGCACGCGTCCTGGGCGACGCGCACGCCCTGGACGACGACCGGCCCGCGACCGGCCTGGTCCTGGGCGCGGCCCGGGCCCTGACCGACCAGCCGGAGGGCGGGGGCGCGGCCTGGCGCCGACGCGTGTGGGCGGCGGTGGGCGTGCTCAAGGACGAACTCTCCTCGACGGTCCTGGCCCTCAACCTGCCCGGCGACCCCGGGACCGCCACCGGCCGCGCCCTCGCCGCGCTGGGGGAGGCGGGACAGCCCGCCGTGCTCACCCTGCGCCAGGTGGCGGGCGAGCCCGCGCACACCCGCTGGGCCGGTGTGACCGTGTCCGTGTGCGAGAACCCCGCGGTGGTCGCCGCCGCGGCCGACCGGCTGGGGGAGCGCTGCACACCCCTGCTGTGCCTCCAGGGCCAGCCCAGCGCGGCCGCCCTGACCCTGCTGCGCCAGGCGGCGCAGGGCGGGGCCCGCCTGCGGGTCCACGGCGACTTCGACTGGGGCGGGGTACGCATCGCCACGGGCCTGGCCCGCCACGTCCCATGGGAGCCCTGGCGCTTCGGCGCGGCGGACTACCGGGCGGCGGTGAGCGAGCGGGGGCGCCCGCTCACCGGATTCCCGGCCCCCACCGCCTGGGACCCCGGTCTGGCCGACGCCATGGAGGAACACGGCCGCCGCGTGGAGGAGGAGACCGTGCTCGGGGACCTGCTCGCCGACCTGGCCCGGGGGTGACCCGGCCTCAGGGTCGGTCGCGGTCCTGGGCCCGGTGCCTGCCGCGAACGCGCCACGGGTTCCGGGGGCGCCGCCGGAACCAGTTCCGGACCCGGAACCGCTCCCTCCCGTCGTCCCGCCCCGCATCGGGGGCCTCCGCGGCGCCGCCCCCGTACCCGGGGTCCGCCGCCCCTCTCGACCAGGGCCGGAACGGGTTGCGGTGGGGAGGAGAGAGCCCGGGCCGCTTCCGCAGCTGGGCCACCGCCCGGGCGCGGACGGCCTCGCGGGCCCGGGCGGCGGTGGACGCGTCGGGGTGGTGGCGGCCGACCGCGTCCAGGACGGGGAGCGTGTCGGGGTGCTCGGGGCTCCAGAGGCGGTCGGTGTCGTCCAGGACGAGCTGCTCGATGTCCGGAACCCCGTCGGCGGACAGGAACCCGGGCAGGTCCTCGGGGCTGCGCTCCGCGGCCGCCGCGATCATGTCGATGACGACCCAGTGCCCGTGCCCGGCCATGACCCCGTCCACCTCCTCCGGGGACAGCATCCCGGAGGTGAGCAGGACGACGGCGGCCAGGCTGACCACGGACGGGCGGTCGGAGGACAGGAGCGCGCGGAGCTCGGGCCCGATCTCCGAACTGGTCGCGTCCAGCACCTTCGTCCCCGTCCAGCGGCGCAGCGCCCGGCCGGGGCCGTCGGTCACCGCGACGATCTGGCGCAGGGCCGCGGCGGGGGTCCGCTCGTCCAGCCACGGCCGGACCTCGGCGATCAGGCGCTCCGGCGGCAGCGTCCCCAGGGCGTCGAGGAACCCCGCCGCCCCCGCCCCGGCGAGGCTGCCGACGAGCGGCGCCTCGACGCCCTCCTCCTCCAGGAAACCGCGCACCCCGTACCGGCCCAGGGGCGTCAGCTCCACCGCCGGGTGGCCGTACCCGGCGCACCGGAGGGCGGCCCCGTCGGGGCCCGCGTCCTCCGCGGTGACCAGGGCCACGGCGCCCGTCCCGAGCAGCTGGCGCAGGGTGCGCACGACCCTGCCGGTCGCCCGCCGCCGGTCCCGCGACGGAAGGGGGAGGTCGGGGGCCGACCCCTCGGCCGGTTCCCGCAGAACCGCCCCGACCAGCACCGGGAGCGGGACCCGGAACCCGTCCGGCGCCTCGTAGAGGAAGCGCAGGACGGCAGTGACGAGGCAGGGCTCGTCGACGCCCGGCCAGGGGGACCCCGCCGAGAGGTCGTCCCGCGCGCGGCCGACGGAGGCCTCGAACACCCCGGTCCACCAGCGCAGGACCTGGTCCGGGTCGCGGACCCGCTCCTCCAGCCCCGGCTCGGGCCCGGCCCAGTCGGCGGTCGCCTCCAGCAGGCCCAGCCGCACGGCGGTCCGCCACGGGAGCGCGAAGCGCGCGGCCTCGACGGCCTCGGCGTCGACCCAGTCCGGCCCCTCGGAGACGGCCTCCGCGTCGAGGCCGTGCGACCACAGCCCCAGCGCCTCGTCCGCCGCGCGGATGTCCGTCGCGTACGGGAGGCCCTCCGGGGTGAGCGGGGTGGCGGGAGCGCTCCAGCGCGCCAGGCGCAGGGCGTCGCGGAGCAGGGGGGTGGTCAGGGCGGCACACGCGAGGACATCCGCGGGGAGGAGTGACACGGGCCTCGCGGAGGAGGGTTCCCGGCCCGGGGCCGACCGGTCATGAGAGGGCATGTTCGCTCCCGGGTCTCCTGGTGGTGCGCGGACATCCCTTCTACCCCTCCGGGACACGGCCGTGGGGCGGTTTCGCGAACACGGTCGGCCCGGTTTCACTGCCGCGGACGCCACCGCCGCCCGGGAACCGGGATCGCGGCCCCCGAAAGGCCTGGTGAGGGGTGGAACCACCGGTCCGCGGCGCCCGGCCGCCGCCCGGCCGGGCATTCCCGGTCCGGTCCGGGCGCACGAGCGCCGCGTCACGACTCGGGAGGGGTTTTCCCCAGGGGTTGAGCGGTACCCGGCCGGGTCTGCCACCATGTCCGGGGAGGTACGGATGGGCACGGACAACAGGAACCGCCGTCAGGCCGCGCGCAGGAAGGAGCGTGAACACAGGCGCCACCGCTCGGCGGCACAGACCGGATCGGCCACGGGCCCGCAGGCGGGTTCCCAGCCGGGGCCCAGGACGGGGCCGCCGCCGTCCGGGCAGTACCGGCCCGGCGACGCGGAGCAGGTCCTCGCGCTGGTCGGCCAGGCCGTCCAGGCCTTCCACCACGGGCGCCCCGGCCCCGCCCAGCGCGTCGTCGGCCTCCTCGCGGACGGCCCCGCCGGGTGGCGTACGACGGTCGACCGGATCCTGTTCGCCGAGCTCCAACAGGCCGTGGCCCAGGTGTGGCCCCGAGGCTGGCAGCCCGCCGAACTGGTCCGCGGCGCCCGCCGGGAGACCGGGACCGTGGGCTCCGACCTCACCGCCGACCTGGTGTTGGCCCAGTACCGCAGCTACGCCGCCGCCCGCGTCGCCCCGGAATGGGCCGAACAGGTCCGCGCCCTGGGCGAGCCCTGGTGGGGACTGGACGCCGACCACCCGCAGCGGTTCGCCGAACGCCACAGGCTGCGGCGCCCCGCGGCCGTGGACACCGCGCTGCGCGTCCTCACCTTCCTGTACGCCGTGCCCGCGCTGCAGGTTCTCTGCCCCCTGCCGGGCCACGCCCGCACCGCGTCCGCCGGCGCTGTCACCCGGGCCGACCCGGCCAAGCTCACGCGTATCCGCGCACTCCTGGCCAAGGCCGAGGCCACCGAGTTCCCCGAGGAGGCCGAGGCACTCTCCGCCCGCGCCCAGGAGATGATGGCCCGGCACAGCATCGACCACGCCGCGCTGGCCGCCCAGGCGGGGACCACGGGCGACACCTGGGGCCGCCGCCTGCCGGTGGAGGCGCCCTACGAACAGCACAAGGCCTCCCTGCTCTCCGTGGTCTCGGAGGCCAACCACTGCCGCTCGGTGTGGCACAAGGACCTCGGCATGTGCACCGTCATGGGCGCAGCCGGGGACGTCGACGCCGTCGAGCTCCTCTTCACCTCGCTGCTGCTCCAGGCCACCAGGGCCATGCGCCAGGCCGGCGCCACCCGCGACGCCTACGGCCGCTCCACCACCCGCTCGTTCCGTACCTCGTTCCTCACCGCCTTCACCGCGCGCATCGGCGAGCGGCTGGCGGAGGCCGCCGTCACCGGACGCGACCGGGCCGTCGACGAGTACGCCGAGTCGGGCACCGACCTGGTCCCCGTCCTGGCCCGCAGGGAGCGCGAGGTGGAGGAGGCGTTCGCCGAGGCCTTCCCCGAGCTGGTGGAGGTGCCCGTGGCCAGCTCCTCCAACGCCGAGGGCTGGACGGCGGGCCGGGCGGCGGCCGACGCCGCCGACTTCGGCGTGCGGGACCGGTTGGGCGGGTGAACCCGACGGTTTCCGGGCCGGGGGCCCGTGCGGTGGGGATCGCGGCTCCTCGGGCGGCCTGTTCCGGGCTCACAGGCCCTGATGGGGCAGCCCTTGAGCCGTCCTGAGGAGGTGCGTCAGTCGCTGGGGCAGGTCTTGCACCGCCTCTGCGCCGAGCGAGAGGTGTCGCCCTCCGTCGCCTGGAGCGGTTGCCCCTCACCGATCCGCAGCCACTGCTCGGCGGCGGCCTCGGGGATCCAACCCCATCCGGGGTGCTCCCCGGAGCGGATACGGGGCTCGTCGTTGTGCCAGCACCCGACCTTGTGGGCCATGTCGGTCGGGGAGATCAGGATGGCGTTCGGTCCGAACGGAAGGGTGTCCATGTCGACATGATGTCGATCGTCCGCGGGGTCTGACCCAGGACCAAGGTCCTCTTCTTTCCATGGAGTCCGGCGACCGCCCCCGACAGCCGGTGCGGGACACGGCCTCGCGGCGGACCGGGAGGGGCGCCGCGCGGACAACCGGACAGAGGGCAGGGAGCGCCGGCCCGGAGGTGCGCTCGCCCCCTGCGCCGCGGCCCCCTACAGGCCCGCCCGGTCCAACTCCGCGAGGAACCGCCGCTTGCGCCGGTGCTCCCGGCGCAGCCCGGCCACGAACTCCACGGCGTTCTGCGGCCGTCCGAGGCGCCCGTACAGTCCGTGAACCCTGCGGGCCAGCTCGGCCGCCTGCGGGTAGGGCGCCGTACCGGTCAGCGCGACCAGCCGTGAGATCTCCCGCACGTACACGTCGAGGGAGTCACCCGGATGTTCCTCCTCCCTCAGTTCCGCGAGCCTCAACCACTGCCGGTCGTCGCAGCCGTGTTCCGTGGCGGCCTCCCACGCCTCGTCCCCGCTGCCCTCCCAGAGCAGCACCTCCACCAGAGGGCACGGGAAGTGCCGGGTGCTCCGCCGGGCAGCCGACCTCCGCAGCACGGCCAGGGCCTGGCCGCGGACACGGGGCCATTCCCCCGGCGCCTCGTCGTCGCGCAGCGCGCGGTAGCTCTCCACGCCGGGCGAGCGCTCGAACACCTCCCAGCGCACCCGACGCAGGTCCTCCCACCTCTCCGCGGTGCGGTAGGCGCCCACGACGTGCTCCACGAGCCGCCCGTCGGGGTGCCCCTCCTTCTCGGCCAGCCCCTGCTCGGCCCATCCCAGGGCCTCGCCGTCGCGCCCGGCGGAGAGCAGGGCGTCGACGATCCCCGCGTGGTACACCCCCTCCCGGCCCTGGGAGTACACGCGCACGAGCAGGTCCACGTCGCCGCTGGCCCGCGCGAACTCGGCCATCAGGAAACGCGTCCCCCAGTCGTCGGGGGTGCGGTCCGCCCCGATGCCGGCCAGTCTGTTCCCGTAGTGCTCCAACCCGGCCTCGCCGAGGGCCCCGGCGTAGGACTCCAGCAGGAGCTCGGGGGCGTCCGATCCGTTCAGCTGCCGGTCCAGGAGCCACTCCGCCAGTTCCACCGGATCCTGGTTCGCGTTCGCGCACGCCTCGACGTGCGCCTCCACGACGCGGAGGGCGGCCTCTCCCACCTCACCGTCGGAGTCGTCGGTGAGGGGCAGGTACTCGCCGAGCCGCTCGACCGCGTACCGGGAGAGCTCCTCGGCCGCCTCGTGCAGGTCGTCCTCCAGGAGCCGGTGCAGCTGTTCGGCGACGTCGGACACCGTTTCCGCGTACGCCGGGGCCTCGCGGTAGTCCACGAAGTCGTCGATGCGCAGGGCCCGGTCGACGAAGGCGCGCAGGGCGGCCATGGTCATATCGCCGCCGCCGCCGCCGCCGGAGCCGGTGACGGCAGCCGAGGCCGCGCGCACCTCCAGTCGGCGTTCGAGCGCCTCGTCGGTCCCGGCCGCCGACACCAGCAGGTCGACCAGGTCGGCGTGGGCGAGCGACTCCAGGTAGGCCCGGATGTCCGGTGGGGCCGGGGCGGCGGGGACGGGCGTCCCGCGCTCCACCGCGGAGAGGTACACCAGGCCGAGCGCCACGCAGTGCTTGCAGAAGTTGCCCTCCTCCGCCCACGGGCAGTCGCACTCCCAGGACATCCGGGACCGGCCGGGCGTGAGTTCCACCCGGTAGGCATGGGTTCCGGTGACCGTGCCGCGCACGGTCGCCCTGTCGGTGGACAGGCCCTGCACGGCGGGGACGTAGGAGGCGCCGCGGTCGTAGGACTTCCGTCCGGCCAGTTCTAGGAGTTCTTCACGGGAGAAGGCACGCATCCGCCCATTGAACACCGGACCCGGCGCACGGTCCCGCGAACCGCCTCCGCTGTGGTCGCTCCCACCGGAAATACCCTGGCCGCCCTGGCGGGCGCTCTGGTCCACCACCTCACCTCGGGCCTGCTCCAACAAGCCCGTTCCGCGCACCCACTGGATGGCCGTGCCGGACCAGGGCTCGGCACGGCCATCGCCAAGTCACCCCGCCCCGCTCAGGCCCCGCCCTCTCCAGCCCTCCCTCAGCCGCCCTTCCGTCCTCACCCACGGCACCGTGAGCGGCCACATGTGGCCGCGATAGCGTCGACCCATGGACAGGACGGATGATCGCGAAGGCCGGTGGATCGTGCACGATGAACGCACGATCTATGACAGTAAGTGGGTGACTCTCGGCAAAGCCGACATCACCACACCCTCGGGAAACAGGTTCGAGCACCACACCGTCACCCTGCCTGCGGCGGCCGTGATCGCCGTGCTGGACTCCGCGGAGGAACACCTCCTGATGAGCTTTCGGCACCGGTTCGTCCCGGACGTGTGGGGCTGGGAGCTTCCCGGCGGCCTACTTGATCCCGAGGAGAGCCCCGAGCGGACTGCGGTACGCGAAGCGTTGGAGGAGACCGGTCACCAGGTCGCTTCAGTGGAACGCGTGGCGACGTTCGAGCCGATGATTGGTACCGTCCGCAGCCCCCACCACGTCTTCGTTGGCAGGGGCGCCGAACTCGTCGCGGATCCGACCGAGTTCGATGAGGGCGTTTATGAGTGGGTGCCTCTGGCCAGGGTCCGTGAGCTGATCGCAGCCGGCCAGGTGCAGAGTTCGGGGACGTTCATCGCCCTGTTGCACCTACTCGCCACGCATGGAAGAGCCGTCTCGGAGTAGTCGCGCCAATCTGGTGCGTTGGCGGGCCGAACCTGTGCGGTCGGCCAGGTCAGCGGCCTGCCGGGCCTGCTGGTGAGACTGATCGGTGTCCCCGTGGACGCTGTAGGCCAGGGCCAGATCCGTGCGCAGTGCCGCCTCGGCGCGGCCCAGCCCCTGGTCGGCGATGCCGTCCAACGCGTTGGTCAGGTCCTCGATCGCCTCCGCGTGCCCCAGCCGGGCGAGGCAGTGGCCTCTCCAGCGCAGCAGGTGAGTCTGGTCCAACATGAGAAAAGGCAGTGAGGAGTCCGTCCCACCGGAGGGCAGAAGGCGGAAGGCATGCTCCAACGCTTGCTGGGCCCGGAAATCCTCGCCCATGGCGGCCCGTACCTCTCCCTCAGCGGCCCACAGCCACGCACGCAGCAGCGAGGGCAGTGATCCACCACTGTCACTGCTCACGGCCCTGAGCACCGCGAGCGCCTCGTGCGCTCGTTCGCTGTCCAGCAGCACATAGATCTGTTCAGCGCTCACATGTGCCAGGACCACGAGGTCCTCACTCTCGCGAGCCGCGGACTTGGCGATCTCGTAGTAACGCCAGGACGTCGCCACACGCCCCGCATCCAGCGACTGCCACCCTGTCAGGGACGCCGCCTCGGCCAGAGCCCGGGCGAGGCCGCGCCGTACGGTCCCCGGGATCGAATGGCGCAACAGTTCGTGCATCTGCTGGACATGGGCCTGACTCTGCGCCAGAAGGTAGTGGGCTCCCAGCTTGCGATCGATCAGGCGTAGGTTCTGTGTCTGCTCCTCGAAGAGATGGATGAGGCCCTGGTCGATCGAAGCGACCTCCAGACGCTCTGCCACCTCGTTGTCGGCAGCCGATGATTTCGCTTCAACAGCAGGAGCGATGCCGCCGCCCGCAGTGGAACGCTTCCTTTCCACGAACGGCTGTCTGGGCGCCAGGCCGAACAGGATTCTGGAGGGATCGGGCATGTCGAGTCCATCCGCGATCCGCTCGATCAACTGCAATGAGCTGACCGTTCGCCTTCCGCTCAGGATCTCGCTCACCCGACCTTGAGCGATACCGGTCGCCGACGCGATCCGGGTCTGACTCACACCATGGGCTTGGGCCAGACGCAGCAGACCGGCGATATCGCGCTCACGTAGGACCCGCTGTGTCTCCTTCCGTTCCCAGGATCGGGCCGGGATGGTGATTTTCTCCCAGGAGTAGCCGGGCAAGGCTTCCATCCCTTCGGTAGCCGACGTGGACACGGCCTCGATTATCTCCGAGCGGGATATCCACCAGGAATGGGAGGAGCGGTGCCCGTAACGGGATCGTCGCCTATGACGCACCCTCCCCGCTCCATTACGAGCGCCGTCGCAGGAGCCTGCCCATGGACGTTCCCCTGATTTCCGAGACCCTGCCGACGTACATCGACACCGATACCACCCTGCGGGCGAAGATTCTCGATGCCTGCGGCATGACCTGTACCTTCTGCCACAACGAGGGCACTCCGGTCGTGGTCGACAACCGTAACCGCGGCCCGGGTCCTTTCCTCACCTCCGGTAGCTCCGGGCGGAGGTCCATCTACGCCGCCACCAACGGGGCCACCTTCCTACCCGCCACCATCCCGGCCGACGAAGGCTTCACCCGTGCTCTGAGGCGGCTGGGCGACCATATGGGCTTCACCGAACTCCATCTCACCGGCGGCGAACCCACGCTCCACCCACACCTGCCCGACCTGGTCAGCCTCGCCACCGACCAGGGATTTCGGGTGTGCATGACCTCCAACGGTGAGAACGGCGCCCGACAGATCCCTGCCTGCGCCGACGCCGGTCTCGACCGCGTCAACTTCTCCATCTTCGGCACCACTCCAGACGAGCTCGCCCGAGTCCAGCACGCCCGCTTCCGCGACAGGGCCAAGGCCGCAGCCAAGATCGAGGCCCTGCACGCCTCGATCCAGGCCTGTGTCGACCACGGGATTCAGGCCAGCGCCAACATCGTCGTCCTCGACCACAGCCACACCGACCGCGTACACCGGATCCTGGACACCTACGCCCCCGAACTGTCCGTGCGCCTGCTCAACTCCCTCGACCACGGGCAGGCATCCATCGACGCCATCGACCAGGTCCTGGCCCATCGCGGCGCCGTCGCCGAGGCCCACCACCTCACCGCCGGAGCCTCCGGAGCACGCACCGCCTACCGCATCGACGGCGGGCGACGCCGCATTCACGTCAAGTGGATCCGCCCGGTACGCCTCCCCGTCACCTGCCAGGGGTGCCGGTTCAACAACGACACCGACTGCCAGGAGGGCTTCTACGGCCTTCGCCTGTACCGGGACCGCCACGGGCGCTACCTTGCGGGCGTGTGCCTGCAACGCATGGACCTGTGTCAACCGATCGAGGACTTCCTCAACGGTCCGGTCAGCACCGAGATCCTCCGTTTCCGTCAGGACGACCATGACAGGCTGGTAGCCGTTCACCACGGTCACACCATTCGTCCGAAGACGCCAGCACGTACCAAGGAAGGGAATCCCAACCCATGAGTGAGATCGAGTACGAGGCCAAGGTCCTGGACATCGATGCCGACCAGGTGGCCCGATTGATCCTGGACAAGGGTGGGGTGGAGGTCGGTGAGGCGCTCCAGCGCCGCTACGTCTACGACATCGAGCCCAGCGATGCCTCCCGGTGGGTGCGTCTGCGCGATACCGGCAGCGAGGTGACGCTGACGGTCAAGGAGATCGATTCCGACGCCATCGGTGGTACCCGAGAGACCGAGACGGTCGTTGGTGACTTCGCCACCGCCAACGCGTTGCTGGGCAAGCTGGGCTACGCCCCGAAGGCCTACCAGGAGAACCGCAGGCGCAGCTTCACCCTGGACGGTGCTGAGCTGGAGATCGACTCCTGGCCCCGTATCCCCGCCTACCTGGAGATCGAGGCGGGCAGTCGCGCCGAGGTGGTGCGTATCGCCGCTCTGCTCGGCTATGGCGAGAGCGATCTGACGGGGGAGAACACCACCAAGGTCTATGCCCGATACGGCATTGACCTGGCCGCGATCACGGATCTGCGGTTCTAGGAGCGCTGACGCCAGAGCGCCGTGTGCCCACCGCACGACGGGCACACGGCGTGATCAGTGATGTGCGGACGACAAGCGGAAAAGGGTGATGCCTGTGGCTCGCACCGAGTACTACGACGACCCTGCGGCTCCCGTTCCCAACAGTCTGGTGGTCGCGGCCAGTGCGGCCGTCGTCGACGACGAGGGCCGCTTGCTGTTGCAGCGACGGGTGGACAACGGGCTGTGGGCGATGCCGGGCGGGGCGATGGAGATGACCGAGAGCCTTCCGGAGGCGGCCGTGCGGGAGGTGCGCGAGGAGACCGGCTATGAGGTGGAGGTGACCGGGTTGGTGGGCACCTACACCGACGCCCGGCACATCATCGCCTACAGCGACGGTGAGGTGCGCCGTCAGTTCAACGTGTGTTTCCGGGCCCGGGTGGTCAGCGGTCGCCTGGCAGTGAGCGATGAGTCCCACGAGGTCCGCTGGTTCGGCCCCGAGGAGGTGGCGGGGCTGGAGATGCACCACACCCAGCGACTGCGCGTGGAACACGCGCTGGCCGGGGGCGCTTCCCACGCGGGCTGATCACCGTTGCACGGGGACGCCTCGGGTGGCGTTTTCACGCTGGTTGTCAACGACAGGACCGGGCCCGTTCCCCGGCACTCCTCTACGGAGACCGGTGAGCCTCCTTCGGCCCTCCACCAGCACACACGGAGGGGGCCGCGCACCGGCGGACCCCAGGGTCTTCCACGTGTGGGTCAGTGACGCCCCGACGCGGCGGCCTTCTCCTGGCGGTCGCGCCTCCGGGTGACCACGGCGATGGTCACTGTGGTGGCCAACCCCAGGACGGGCAGGGTGATCCAGATGACCGCCCAGGTGAACTGCCGCATTCCGGCGCTGTCGGCCACGTACGTGGAGGCGAGGCCGAACTCGGTGTTCCTGTTGTCGCAACTGACGTCGTAGGTGCCGCTCTCGGTGACCTCCAGGGTCTGGACCAGATGCCACTTGTTTCGTGCCGGGTGTGATGGAGGTGGTGTGTCCTGCGTTTTTCGGAGTCGGATTTCTGGATCCTGGGACCACGTGATCCCGGGAATGGCACCCGGAGAGCTGGCTGAGGCCGACCGCCACGCGCAGGAACTCATCGACGAGGGCCGTTTCGCCCAGGCCGTAGGCGTCCTCGACGACGTCATCGACCCGGCGTCGGCAGCGCTGGGCAGCGAGTCCGCACAGGTCGTCGAACTGCGCTTGCTGCGCGCCACCGCCCTGGTTCTCAGTGACGACGCCGGACGCGCCCTTCCGGACCACCCGAGCCCTGCACACCGCCGAGGAGGTCCTCACCCGTGATCAGAGCCGTCGGGGGAGAGCGCTCCGACGACGCGCTCGATCTGCGCCAGGCGATCGCCATGTGGCGGCTGCGCTCCGGCGACACCGGGCAGGCGGCGCGTGAACTTCACGCGCTGTACGCTGACCTGCGCGCGCAGTACGGACCCCAGGCCCCCGAGGCACTCCAGGTGGCGGAGATGCTGGACCGGTTGCGCGGACGCGGCACACCGTCGGGACAACCCCCGTCCCCGTGATGTGCCCCCTTCGACCTCCACCCCCGTGGAAGGAGCCCTGACCCATGCCTCAGCTCGCCTTGGGCGACCAGTTCTTCAAGAGCGGTGAGTACGACGAACTCCCCCCGAGCGCTCGGAAGAACGTCCGCCTCGCCATGGAGAAGTTCGGTCTTCTCACCCCCGCTGAGCTCAAAGCGGACAAGGGTCTCAACTTCAAACCGCCGAAGGCACGGCGCAACCGCAATATCTACACGTTCAAGGTGGACAACTTCTACCGGGGCGTTGTCCTGGCCCCCGAGAGCGGCGACAGCTACGTGCTGCTCAAGGTCATGAACCACGATCCGGCCTATGACTGGGCGAACAAACAGGACGCGGGCGTCAACCAGCTCACCGGCGCGCTGGAGGTCTGGGACGCCGAAGGCCTGGAGCGCCTCACCCCCAGTCTGGAGGAGCGCGCGGCTCCCACCGCTCCCGAACAGCGGCTGTTCGCCAAGGTCTCCGACGGGGACCTGAAGGCCCTGGGCATCGAGGACAAGGTGCTGCGGGCGGCGCGTACCGTCGTGGACGCCGACGCACTGGTCGACGTCGTCCCGGTCCTGCCCGAGGACCAGAGCGAGGTACTCCAGTACCTTGCCGCGGGGTTCTCGGTGGCGGAGATCTGGCGCGACGTCGTCGCGCACCGGCCCGCAGGGGGAGTGGACCACGACCTGGACACCGCCATCCGAAACACCCCCACCCGTATCAAGCTGGTCTCCGGGCTGGACGAGCTGGAGGAGATCCTCTCCCAGCCCTTCGCCGTCTGGCGCACCTTCCTGCACCCGGCGCAGCGCAAGGTCGCCTATAAGGCCAGCTACCCGGGCAGTTTCCAGGTCACCGGCGGCCCCGGCACCGGGAAGACGGTGGTGGCCATGCACCGGATCAAACACCTGCTCTCCTACGCCCGCCCCGGCGACCGGCTGCTGTTCACCACCTTCACCAACGCACTCGCCGACGCGCTGGGCGCCGGGGTCGGACAGCTCGTGGATGACCCCCGCCACCTCGACATGCTGGATATCACGACCGTCAATGCCCAGGCCAGCAAGGTTCTCACGGAGGCTGCCGGAGGAAAGTCCCCACACTTCATCACGGACGCCAAGGAGTTGGAGCGCTGGCGGACCGTCGCCGAGCTGCTGGAGCTGGACTGGACCGCCGAGTTCCTGGCCCAGGAGTACCGCCACGTCCTCCTGGCGCAGCGTCTGGACACCCTGGAGGAGTACCAGAAGGCCGCGCGCGGCGGCCGGGGCCGTCCGCTGAGCGCCTCCCAGAGGCAGACGGTGTGGCGGGCGGTCACCGCGTTCACCGAAGCCCTGGACGCCGACGGGGTACAGACCCACTTGCGCGGCTGCGACCTGGCCGCCCGGATCCTGGAGGAGAAGGGGCCGCTGTACCGGCACGTGGTCGTGGACGAGGCCCAGGACCTGCACCCGGCGCAGTGGCGGCTGCTGCGCGCCGCCGTGGCCCCCAAGCCCGATGACCTGTTCATCGCGGGCGACCCCCACCAGCGCATCTACGACGCTAAGGTCTCCCTCAAAACCCTCGGTGTCAACGTGGTGGGTCGTTCCCAGCGGCTGCGCCGCAACTACCGCAGCACTCAGCAGATCCTCTCCTGGTCGAGTCCGCTGTTGAACGGGGAGAAGGTGGAGGCCCTGGCTGACGGCGGCACCGAGTCCCTCGCCGGATACCGCTCGGCGCTCCAGGGGCCCAGGCCCACCACGCACGCCGCCACCGGTCTGGAGGACGAGTTGGACGTCCTGGTGGCCAAGGTTCGGGAGTGGCTCGACTCCGGGACCGAACCGTCCTCGGTGGCGGTCGCCGTCCGGTTCAAGTGGATGGGCAAGAGGGCGGTCTCCGTGCTCACCGCCGCCGGGATCGAGGCGCGCGAGCTGCGCGGTGCCGGCGACGACACCCCGGGCGTGCGTGTGGGCACGATGCACTCGCTCAAGGGACTGGAGTTCCGGTGCGTCGCGGCGGTGGCGGTCACCGACAGGGCGGTGCCCAACCCCAAGGCGATCACCCCGGAGGAGGTGGACTCGCTGCAGCACAGGACGGACCTGATGGCGGAGCGGTGCCTGCTCTTCGTGGTCTGCACCAGGGCCCGGGACCACCTCCACGTCTCATGGCATGGAAAGCCGAGCCCCTTCCTGGTAGAGGCCGGTATCGCCTGAGCCGATGAAGAGGAAATGAACCGACCCCCGCCCTCTCCCCGGAGTCATCTTGGTTCTCCCGGATGACTTCGGGTGAGGGCTCGCCGGGGGAAGAGGCAGCTTGTTCGCAGGAAAGTCCGGGCAGCGGCGCCCGGTGGTGCGCGCTCGGACAGTGGGGGATGAGCACCGGCCAGTGGTCGGACCGGCCGTGTGCGGACCTGAGGAAGCCGGGGTGCATTCTGGCACTGGTGGCGGGCCGATCGACCACCCCGCTCGGGCGGCCGCCGTTCCGAGTGCTCCAGCGACCATGCCCGCGCCTTCGAGCTCCAGGCCCTGAAACCGCACCTGGTGCGCTGGTTCGGAGAGAGCACCCAGTCCTGCTGGGTCGCCACCCCCACCGGCCTCACCGAGGACCCCACCCCGGTGCCCTGCTTCTTCTCCTCGATCCCGCCCCTGCAGACGCTCTTCCCCGACCAGCGACCAGACCGATTCGGGGGTGGACCAGGCCGTCGGTTCACCCCCGAACCGGTGTGGCCCATCTGCGTGCGGGAGACAGCCGTGGGACCTCACGGAAAGAGTCTTCTCGTGCGTGTGGATAGGGTTCTGCGAGTGATCTATGTTTTCACCCTTGATTCGACCACTCGCCGTGGCATCAGCAAGAACATCGACATGCACGGGTATTTCACGCATGTGCTTCCCCCAGGGCTCCCCGACCCCTACCCCAAGGGGAACATCGCTCTTCTGTTCGTTCGCTACGACAAAGAGGAGAGAGGCATTCTTCCCGGCGTCTACCTGGAGAAACTGGGCGTCGTCCTCAACCCGAGGGGCGAGAAGGTCGCCACGGTCGGGAAGCGCATCAAGATCGACCTCCTGCGATCCATCGGGGGGCTCCTACCGTTGGACACCCTGGTACAGAGGCTCGATTTCGACCTCGCGGCCCGGTTGCGGGTGGCCACGGAGTCGGGTGTCTACCCCATGGCAAAGGAGGAGGGGGAACTCGTGCTCTCCGCTCTGCGGAGCACGTCCGACTGGTTGAGTGACCTCCTCACTTACTTGGATGACGTCCTAGATCGCGACCACTTGGACGAAGGACATCCCGGGGACGCGTTCCGGCTGGAGGAGCGGGACGCCCTCCGAGTCGCCGCGCGCATCGGAGGGTTTTCCAGTGCGTCCCTGGAGGTCTGGAAACGGCCCAGTGACGCTGGCGCTCCCTACCTCGCAGGCCTTATCCGCGAACCGACCGAACAGGCCCTTATCGAACAGGATGTACACCCGCTCGTGGACTGGGCCGCCGACCTCGGACAGCGTCGTCGCTCCGACATCGACGTGCTCACCGATGGCGACCGCCGACTGGAGATCGCGAACGTCAACGCCACCTCTGTGGAGGCGAGGCTGGGGACGGACCTGATCTACTACCACCACAACACGCGGAGCTTCGTCTTCGTCCAGTACAAGCGTCTCCCCCTTGGCGAGAAGCACATCTGGGTCGACAAGCGACTGAGATGCCAGCTAGACAAGTTGGAGCGGGTCGCCGCTCTCAGTGCCCAACCCGTCTCTTCCGAGGACTGGCGTCTGAGCAGCGACCCCTGTTTCGTTAAACTCGCCCAGTGGACACCCGATGACGACAGCCTGAGCATGGCCCCTACCAGGGGCCTGTACCTGCCGATCTCTTATGTGCGCCTGCTCTTGGCCGACCCCCGTACCCACGGCCCCCGAGGCGGTGTGCGTCTCGGGTACGACACCGTGACCCGCTACCTGGCCAACACGGAGTTCATCGAGCTGGTCAAGACCGGTCTGGTGGGCACCGTGGGAACCACCGTGGAGGCCCTCGACAAACTGGTTACCGAAAGGGTGGCCGAGGGGCGCGGCGTCGTCGTCACGGTGGAAAGGAGCAAAGAGACCGCAGCCGATCGCCAGGCACGCAACCGCTCACGAGGAGGACGCCGTAAACGGAGTACCTCCCCGCCCAAGCACAGGACAGAGCCCTTGTTCTGACGGAGCGAGCCCGGCATGGGGAGGTGTCGGTTCGGGGTCGTCGCATCGGTGATCCTCTTCTCGGTTCCCGTTCGTAGGGAACGCATTACGGAAACGGTCTGCGGGTACGAGCCGTGCGGTTCAGGAACGATACCGGTGGGATTCCCGCAGGCTCGTGGCATGCCGTCCCACAGGCACGTCCACCACAACGGGCTGCCTCCTCTCCGTGTCGTATCTGAAGAGGGCTTGACGACGTGGAAATCAGCGACGCCCGGGCGCGGAAGGCCGCGGCCCCCGTGGAGGGACGGCGGCGCCTTGCCCGGGTGTGAGGAGCGGGTCAAGGACGCAAGGAAAGCGTCTGGCAGCAGTTCTGGGTGGATCCCGATCGGATACCCGAACTACGCGAGACGGTCGAGGCCCTGCCATCCTCGCTGCTCGTGAACGCGGCGGGGACGGCACCTCACACCCGGCACGGGAGGGCCTCCGGGACCCCGCCTACTCGGGCTCCTCCCGGTCCTGGCGGTCGGACCGCGGCGGCCGGGTGGTCCGTTTCGGCCGGCGGCCGGGGAGCTTCGCCGAACCGGTGCGTGCCGGCAGTGTGCCGGGCGTCCCGGTCGGATGGTCCTGGTCGACGTAGGGGTCGCGCAGCACGGGCGGCTCATCGACGGCTTCGGGCTCGACGACGGTCTCCGAGGTGTCGTGCTCGTCCTCGTCCTGGCGGCGTTCGTACTCCTCGGGGGGCAGGACCTTCTTCCAGGTGCGTGTCCGCATCGCGGGCAGCTCTCCGGCGTCCTCACGCAGGGCCCGGTGCATCGCGTACATCTGGAAGTAGCCCATCACGAAGAACGGGAGGCCGACGAGGACGATGATCTTCTCGAGCGCCTCCAGGCCGCCGGACCCGGAGAACACCAGCAGGGTGGCGGTCACCACGGCGATGGCGACGGCCCAGAAGATGCGCTGGCCCAGCGGGTTGAAGTCCTCGTGGCCGTTGGCCATCGTGTCCGTCACCAGTGCCGCGGAGTCCACCGAGGTGATGAAGAAGACCACCACCAGGATGATGGCGATGACCGAGAGGAGCGTCGGGGCCGGGTAGTGCTCCAGGAACGCGAACAGCGCCCCGGGGACGTCCCCCTGGTCCACGACGCTCTCGACCAGGCCGCCCCCGCGGTTGAGCTCGATGTCGAAGGCGGAGAACCCGAAGACGCCGAACCACAGCACCGAGAAGCCGGCCGGAACGAGCAGCACCCCGGAGACGAACTGGCGGATGGTGCGGCCCTTGGAGATCCGGGCGATGAAGATTCCCACGAACGGCGACCAGCTGATCGTCCAGGCCCAGTAGAACACCGTCCACTCGGTCTGCCATCCGGTGTTGGCGAAGGTGTCGTTCCACAGGGCCAACTCGGGCAGGTTCATCACGTAACGGCCCAGCGACTCGATGGTGCCCCGGAGCACGAACAGGGTGGAACCCGTGAACAGGATGAACACCAGCACGCCCACGGCCAGCCAGATGTTCACGTTGGACAGGACCTTGATACCGCGGTCCAGGCCCAACGCGACGGAGATCATCGCGACCCCGCCGACGACGCCGATGATGACCAGTTGCCAGACGGCGCTCTCCGGGACGCCCAGCACGCGGTGGATCCCGCTGTTGATCTGCAGGGCGCCCAGGCCGAGGGAGACCGCGACGCCGAAGACCGTGCCGACGATGGAGACGACGTCGATGAAGACGCCGATGGGACCGTGGATCCGCTCGCCGAGAATCGGCTGGAAGATCGAGCTGACACGCGGCGGCAGATTCCGCTTGTGGATGAAGTAGGCGAAGCACAGGGCCGGCAGGGTGAAGATCGTCCAGGTGTGCAGGGTGAAATGGTAGAACGTGAAGTTCATCGCGTCCGAGGCGGCTTCTGCCGTTCCCGGTTCGATACCCAGAGAGGGGCCCCGGGGCGGATCGCCGAAATGGCTGATGGGTTCGGCCACCCCCCAGAACATCAGGATGCTACCGATGCCCGCGGCGAAGAGCATGGCGAACCAGGCCGGTCCGGAGTGCTCGGGAACCTCGTCGTGGGGGCCCAGTTTCACCCGCCCGAATCTGCCGAGGGCGATATAGATCAGAAAAACGAGGAACAGGGTGAGACCGAGGATGTAGAACCAGCCCAGGTTGGTGTACAGCCACTCCGAGGCGACGGTGACGGCTGCGTCCAGCGGGTCGGTGAAGATGATCGTGACGAGCACGAACGCGATGATCACACCGGCCGAGCCGAAGAAAATCGGCGGCGAGGTCCGCAACCGTAGGACGTCGTGCAAACGGGTCAGCATGTGATCCTTTCTTTGAACCAAGGCTTGTATCGAAGCCGGATGTGTCTCCTACCCCGCCTGAGCGTTGTTCGGCATGTCCGAGCCCGAAAATAGGGAGGTCTCCGACACAGGGGTTCATCGACCGAGAAGAACCGGAACGTCCGGAGATCTGTGCACACCCTAACGACGACGGTGCTGCCAGGGTCGCCCGACGCGCAGTGGCGTGTACGCGCTGTTGCGTCGACCGAGGCGCAGGGACACCCGGCTTCTGGTGCCGTGTCCGGGGTGTCGGGGCGGTGCCGGCGTGCGGCCGCGAGCACCTCGCCCGACCGCATGAACGTGTCGGTGGTCCGGTTGTCCCGACGGGGACGCACGGCCGCCGCGGGATCACGCGGGGAGGCGGAAGCACGAACCCGGAACCTGACGACGCCTCCGCCTCCGACCGGCTCGGACAAGCAAGCGGGGTATTCGGCACGGAAGACCCGCACGAGAACTTCGCTCTGCGCGACGGGATTTCGGGCGCGGGCCACCGGACGGCGGCAAGCCCGCCGGCAGCGGGGTCGATATCCGCGCGCAGGTGGTGCGGTCGTCCCGGGGGGACGGCCATATCCTCCCCGAAGAGAACGGCCGGTCATCGGATCAAAGGACACGTGGAGTTGTTCTCACCGTGACCCTTTCTATCGGTTGAGTCATGGCCGCGGCGGTCCGCCTGTTCGCCGGGAACCACGATCAACCCCCGCCGGGAAATCCGTGGAAAAAGTGCCTTCCGCAAAGGGTTTTGGAACGTTCTTCCGGGAGTACACTCCTGGGGTCCAAGGTACTGCTGTGCTCCCGCGTACCACGGGTATGGGTCGTCCCCTTTCGTTCCAATCCGGGAGTGGCGTTGACGGTCGAGATCTCTGTACTCGGCGACATCGAGATGCGGATCGACGGGCGCCCCGTCGATCTCGGGCACATGAGGCGGCAGTTCGTGTTCGTCGGGCTGCTGGTCGACGCCGGCCGCCTGGTCACGGTCGACCAGCTCATCGACCGGGTCTGGGGCCCGCGCCCTCCCGACGGGGCCCGCTCCTCGCTGTACAGCTACGTCTCCCGGCTCCGTTCCGCCCTGGGCGCGGTCGACGGGATCACGGTCGATCGGCGGCCCGGCGGCTACATCCTCAAACTCGACGACGATGCGAATTCTGTAATCGACCTGTACCGTTTCCGTGAGATTGTCGCGAGGGCGCGGAATTCGGCGAACGGCGAATCCGCCCTGGCCCTGTTCGAGGAGGCGCTGCGCCTTTGGCGGGCCGACGCGTTCGGGAGCCTGGACAGTACGTGGGTCAACGAGTTACGGGAAAGGCTCCGGCTCGAACGCTTCCGGACCGAATTGGACCGCAACGACCTGCTCCTCCGTCACGGACGGCAGTCCGAACTCCTGGGCGACCTCTCCGACCTCGCACAGCGGCACCCGCTCGACGAGCGCCTGGTCGGCCAGCTCATGCTCACCCTGTACCGGGAGGGGCGCGCCGCGCAGGCGCTGGAACACTACGAGCGCATCAGGAGGATGCTCTCCGAGGCGATGGGGACCGACCCCGGCGCGGAGCTCAGGGAACTGCACCGCAAGATCCTGCACGCGGACCCGGCCCTGGACGCGCACGACGTGTCGGAGGCGTCCGCGCCGGACCCCGGCGCACGGCCGGCTCCGGCGCCCCCGCCCCTGCCCATGCAGCTGCCGCCGCCTCCGCCGCTGCTGGCCGGGCGCCGGAGGGAGATGGCCTTCCTCGACGACACCCAGGCCCCCGGGGCGCTGCCGGTCACCGTGGTCTGCGGTCTCGGCGGGGTCGGCAAGACCTCGCTGGCGCTGCGCTGGGCGCACGACAACCTCGACCGCTTCCCCGACGGCCAGCTGTACGTGAACCTGCACGGCTTCGCCCCGAGCGCGCCCGCCACGAAACCGCAGACCGCCGTCCACGACTTCCTCACGGCCCTCGGGGTGGACCAGCAGGCCGTCCCGTCCAGCGCCGAGGCGCGGTTCGGCCTCTACCGCAGCATCGTCGCCCACAAACGGATGCTGATCCTGCTGGACAACGCGCGCGACGCCGAACAGGTCCGCCCCCTGATCCCCGGGTCGGCCTCCTGCACCGTCGTGGTCACCAGCCGCGAGCGGCTCAGCGGCCTGCTCACCACCGGCGGCGTCCGCGTCGTCGCCCTCGACCCGCTCACCTCCGCCGAGGCGCGCCAACTGCTGACGGCCCGTGTCGGGGAGCGCCGGGTGGCCAGGGAACCGGAGGCGGTGGACACCATCGTCGCCGGCTGCGGACGGCTGCCCCTCGCCCTGGCCATCACCGCCGCCCACGCCGCCGGCAGCCCCCACCTGCCGCTCGCCGAACTCGCGTCCGAGCTGGGGGAGGCCGAGAGCACGCTCGACGCCCTGGACACTGGCGATTTCGACACGTCCCTGCGCAGCGTCCTCGACGCCTCCTACCGGGCCCTCCCCGAACCCGCGGCCCGGCTGCTGGGCCTGCTCAGCGCGGCGCCGGCGCAGGACATGGGGGTCCCGGCCGCGGCGGCGCTCGCCGGGCTCACACGCGCCCGGACCCGGCAACTGCTGCGCACCCTGGGGTCGGCCCATCTCGTCGAGCAGCCGATGCCCGGGCGCTACCAGCTCCACGACCTCGTCCGCCTCCACGGCAGGGAGCGGACCGAGCGGGACCGGTCCGAGGAGGAACGCCGCGAGGGCCTGTCCGCGCTGGTCGACTTCTTCGTCCGCACCGCGGCTCTGGGGAAGCACCTGCTGGCGCCCCAGGAGATCCTGTCGGACGCGGTCGTGGAGCCGACCGGGGAGCGCGCACGCGCCTACGAGCTCACGGGGGAGGCCGACGCACTGGCGTGGTTCACCACCGAGCGCTCCCTGCTGCCCGCCGTCATGCGCCTCGCACAGGACCTCGGCCTCCACCGCGAGGTGTGGCGGCTCGCATGGGACACGCACACCTTCCTGCGGCGCTGGGGGGACGTCGACGACTTCGTCGGCAACAGGCGTGTCGGCCTGGACGCGGCGACCAGGGTCGAGGGGCCGGACGCCCCGACCCTGCGGGCGATGGCCCACCGGGGCCTGGCGACCGCCCTCATCCAGGCGGATCACCGGGGGGAGGAGCCCCTGGAGCACCTCGCGCGGGCGGTCGCCCAGTTCGAGGAGTCCGGGGACCTGCTCAACCAGGCCCACACGCACCAGATCTACACACGCTTCGGGCTGCACATCCGCGACGAGGAGATGGCACTGGAGAACGCGGCACGCTCCCTGGAGCTCTACCGCCGTGTCGGCAACGCCACGTGGGAGACCAGCGCGCTCAACAACCTGGGCTGGACCCTGGCCCAGTTCGGCCATTACGAGAGCGCCCGGTCCCACTGCCAGGACGCGCTCAAGGCCAGCCGCGACCTCGGCTACAAGGTGGGGGAGGCGGCCTGCCTGGACAGCCTGGGCTACATCGCCACCCGGGCGGGCCGCCACGAAGAAGCCGTCGAGCACTACCACGAATCCCTTCCGGTGCACCGCGTCCTGCGGGACTCCTACGAGGAGGCGAACACCCTCAGCGGCCTGGCGAAGGCGCACCTGGCCCTCGGCGAGCCTGGCCCCGCACGCGAGGCATGGACACAGGCGCTGAAGCTCTACCGCGAACAGCACCGCACGGAACAGGTGCTGGAGATCGAGGAGAGGCTCCGCGAGCTGCGGTGATCCTCCCGGGCCGCCCGTTCCCGTGCCCGGGGCGCGGAACTCCCGAGCTCCCGCTGCGGGCCCGGTCCCCTTGCCGGACGCGGGGCGGACCGGCAGGGGCCCGCCCCTCACTTCGCGGCGGAGGGGACCGGCGCCGGGCCGCGGGTCCGTCCCCCCGCGGCCCTGCGCGCCGCCGCCCCCGGAGGCGCGGTCAGTCGGCCGGGGACCGCAGCGCCTCGCGCAGCCGGTCGACGGCCTCGGCCGCCAGGTCCTCGGCGGAGCGTCCGGTGTGGTCGAGGGGCAGGAGCTCCCGCAGGGGCTCCGGCGTCCCCCCGAGCCTGATGTACGACTGGAGGACGTCCCTCCACGTCCGGGGTCTGATCGCGAACGACACGTGCAGCGACGGCTCGTCCGTCGCGGCCCCGGCGTGCGGATGGCCGCGGGGGATGTAGAGGGTCTGCCCCGGCCGCAGGACCGTCTCCAGCACGGGGTCGAACTCGGGCCGGGCGTCGCCGCAGGGCGTGGCCGGCCACCGCTCGGAGGGGTCGCCGACCGACCAGACCTTGGATCCGTGGACCTGGCACAGGAGGCCGCTGGCCAGGTCGTAGTGGGGGCGCGCACCCGAGTTCCCCGCGGGGGTCAGGAAGGCCGCGCAGTAGATCCCGAACCCCAGGTCCTCCTCGAGGCCGGAGGCCAGCGCGCCCACCTCGGGCACGAGCAGGCGCACCTCCTCGAAGATGATCGTCGCGCCGTCCTCGTAGGCCCTCAGCAGGGCCGCACCGTCCGCGAAGGGCTCCCGGCCGGGGCCGGGGCGCTCACGGGCCGCGGAGTACTCCTGCTGCGGTACCGGCGCGCCGTCCCGGAGCAGCCGGAAGCACGAGACGGGAAGGCCCGGGGTCCCCAGCAGGGAGAAGGCCCTGTCCAGGGGGAAGGCCCGCGCCACGTCCGCGGACGCCTCCGCGACCGCGGGTGCGCGTTCCCAGTGTTCGAGGAAGGCGTCGGTGTCACCGACCAGGCGGCCCAGGGTGGCGCCGTGGCCCCTGAGCTCCTGCCGATCGGTGGTCGTCGTGGGTGTCATGCGGTTCTCCAGTGGAAGGGTCGGACGAGCCCCGGCGTCGACCTCGGCGGGTCGTCGGGCGCGGGGGTCGTGGTTCGCCGGTAACGGAGGGGGCGGGGGATCCGGCCCGGGCCCTGACGGGGCGTGACCGCTGTCGGCCGCGGGGGAGGGGGCCTCCCTCTCCGCGGCCGACGGCCTGGGCGTCCGGTTCCCGGGGGCCTCCGCGGAGCGGCGGGTCAGGAAACGGCGCCGACACGTGTCCCTCCCCCCTCTCCCCGGGGGCGCTCCTCCTTGGGCCGCCTGGTGGCGCGGTGCATCTGCGGCGGCGCAGACCAGAACGTCTCGATGGGGAGGGAGCCGTCACGCGACCGGACGTCGGCGCGGGCCGGCACGGGGAGGACCTCGAAGGCATCGCCCTCGACGCTCACCAGCCGGTTGTCGAAGGAGAACACGCCGGGCGCCCCCCGCGCGGCCAGTTCGCCCGGAACGGTGAAGGAGCGCCCGCTGTTGACGTTGGTGAGCATGGTGGGCCGCCCGGGGGTCGCGGCGATCAGCCATTCACCGCTGTGCGAGGAGCGGATCACCGCCGGGACCGTGCCGAGCCCCAGCGTGTAGAGCGTGCCGGGCCGGTCGGCCTCGGTCCGGTGGAAGTGCGCGGTGTCGGGTGACTGCTCGGGGACGGACCAGACCCCGCCGAGCACCTCGTCGTAGCACGCCAGCCGGTGGTTGCCCGTGAAGGACAGGGACGAGGTGTCGGTCCGCGCCGTGCGGGGGTCGAGCTTGTGGACGGTGCCGTCCGCGAGGACGCACAGGATCCGGCGGCGGCGGTGCTGCCAGGCCAGGACCAGGGGAGGGGCGCCGAGCCGCTGGGACGACACGGTCCCGGCCGCCGAGAGCAGCGCCAGTTCCGACTCCGAGGCGGCGGCGACGAGGGTGGCCTCGTGGCCGGAGGCTCCCCCGGGTTCGAGGAGCAGTGAGCCGGGTTCGGCCGAGCACACGCTCCGGGTCCCCGCGTCCGGACTCCACGACCGGACGTCCTCCCCGTCGTGGACCAGGAAGCGTCCCGTCCCGGACCCGGCGTGAACGGCGGTCCCCCGTCCCGCGTCGACGATCTCCCCGGAGCGGTCGGCCCCCAGCTCCATGGCGCGGACCAGGCCCCCCGCCGTGGTCCAGGCGCACCAGGTGCTGTCGTCGTCCACCGCGATGCCGGCCCGTCCGGTCATCGTGCCCCCCTGCTGGCGGCCACGGTCGTGATGGTGGGACCGATCCAGACCTTCTGGGGCGGGCAGGGCCGCTCACCCTCCTGGATGCGCACGAGGGGGCAGTGCGCGCCCTGGCAGGAGGGCCGGAAGAAGCACGAGCGGCAGCCGGAGTCCTTGGCGTCGTCGTTGTCCACCCACAGGCTCATCAGCTCCGGGTCCAGACCCAGGTCGCCGTCGGCGCCGAGCTGTCCCACCGCGTTGCGCGGGTCGCGCAGGGCCACGGTGCACTTGTTGACCAGGCCGTTGGGTCGGATCACGAAGGACCACGGCGAGGCGGCGTAGCAGACGGATCCGTTCGGCTTCAGGAACACGTCGTCGGCCGGGTCCAGGCCCGCGTCCAGGGCGCTCGTGCACAGGCCGAGCTTGGTCATCTCCGCCTGCTTGCCGGAGAAGGCCTCCGAGTCCTCGCCCTGGGGGCCGCCCCAGTCGCCGACCGGCCGGTAGATGACCCGGAACCGCTTGTCGTGCGCGTACAGCCGGCTCATCTCCTCGATGAGCTCGGGCACGTGGACGCTGTTCTCCTCGGTGAAGTTCGTGCGGATGAGGGCGCGGAAGACCTTGTCCGTGCGCGACATCTCCGTCAGGTTGGCGACGATCTCGTCGAAGGTCTTGCCGCCGCCCATGAGGAAGCGCGAGGAGTCGTGGGTGTGCGCCGGCCCGTCCAGGGTGATCTGGTAGCTGCTGATGCCGAGTTCGATGCAGCGGGCCGCCACCTCGGGGGTCAGGAGCAGGCCGTTGGTGGTGATGCCCGCGCTGTACTCGACCCCCTCCTCGGCGCAGAAGTCGAGGAAGAACGTGCTGAGCTCCTCGATCACGTCGAAGGCGACGAGCGGTTCGCCGCCGAACCAGGAGACGGTGAGCTTCTCGATGCCGTGTTCACGGCGGTAGCGCCTGACCAGGGCCTTGACGCCCTCGCGCACATGGGTCGCCATGCGGCCCAGCGCGAAGTCCTCGTAGCAGTAGGTGCAGCGGAAGTTGCACGCCTCCGTCGGCATGATGATCAGTTCCAGGCGGTCGGTCCGGTTCTTGCGCCGGTCCCGCAGGTCGTCGGCGGCGGCCAGCTCGTCGTGGGACGAGGAGACGAGGAAGCCCTTGGCCACCAGCGTGTCGAACAGGACCCTCTCCTCCGAGTCCGGATCCGGTGGGGAGAGCACGCTCTTGCGGTTGTGGAGCAGGGCGTGGACGCGCTCGCCGAGCGGGGACCCGACCTTGAAGACGCTTCCCCGCATGGAGTTGTAGAGGACGACCGCGCCGATGTCCTCGGCCTTGGTGACCACGTTGAATCGGGAGGGACGGAACGTGCCGTCGGGAGCCTTGTCGGGCATGGTCGATCCTCTGTTCGGAGAGTCGTACGAGCAGGGCCCCGCGGCGGGGTCTCGGGATCTTCCGGCCCCGCCACGGGGCCCGTGATGCTTCGGTCGCCGGCCGTTCGGGCCGGGCCAGAGACGCCTGCTAGCAGTTGAAGTCGATGAACGAGACCTCTTCGTCAGCGGCGGACTCGGTGATGATCTCCTCGAACTCCTGCATGGGAACCATTCCTCTCTGAGATTCAGCGAAATTGACTCGGGAAGTCCAATGTGGCCGGCGCTGTCTTTCCCGGGTGAAGCTTTTGCCTTTGCGGGGCGGGTTCGCGAACAGTGCTCATATTAGGACGCCATATTTTTTCCTGTCAACCCTCTCCGAAGTGTTTTCCGCTTTGGGGGCGGGCCCCTTTTCCGGGCAGGCCGAAGAAGCCGAATGGCCTCTCTCGGGTTCGGCTTTCTGGGCTCTCGGTATATCGCTTCTGTAATTCCTCCTGCTGTATCTCTCCTTTTTATTGTCCTACGTGTTCCCCGTGTTACTCTTCGCGGTTTTTCAGCGAGCCGTTCCCGGTGTTTCCCCCGCCGTGACCGACGAGCGCAGCGCGCGGCGGTCGGGCTTGTCGGTCCTCGTGCGGGGGAACTCGTCGAGCAGGTGGATCTCCCGCGGCCTCAGGTGCACGGGGAGGTGGTCGCGCAGCGCCGCGCGCACCTGGGCGAGCGCCGCCCCGCCGTGCCCCGGATCGGCCACCGCGAACGCGACGAGCCGGTCGCCCCTGGCCTTCCCGGTGGGCACCCCCACCACGGCGGCCTCCCTCACAGCCGGGCAGGCGGCCATGACGTCCTCGACGAACCGCGGGGGGAAGGTCTCCCCGTGCACGACCAGGGACTCCTTGATCCGGCCCTCGATGGTCAGGTGGCCGTCCCCGGCGAGGGAACCGCGGTCCCCCGTGCGCAGCCACCCGTCCCCGGTGAAGGCGTCGGAGTTCGCACCCGGATCGTCCAGGTACCCGTCCATCAGGCCCGGGCCGCGGAGGTGGACCTCCCCCGTGTCCGGGTCGATCCGGGCGGAGGAGCCCTTGACGAGGGGGCCCACGGTGCCCGGCCGCCAGTCGTCCGGGACCGACTGGGTGACCCACGCGACCGTCTCCGAGAGCCCGTACCCGTCGTGGATCGGGCCGCCGACCACGTCCACGTAGCCCTCGACCAGGGAGACCGGGAGCACGTCCCCGCCGCACCCCCGGAACCGCAGGCCGCCCAGGGCGGAGGCCAGGCCCCGGTCCTCGCGCGCCGCCGCGAGCAGGGCGGCGTACATCGAGCCGACGCCGTCGAGGGTGGTGAACGCGCCGCCTCGGAGCAGCCCGGCCACCCGGTCCATGCTCAGCCGCGACTCCACGTGCAGCGCGAACCCGTGCTCCAGCCAGTACTGGACCACCCCCCACCCGTAGGAGTTGAGCAGCGACATCGGCACCAGCATCCGGTCCCCGGACCCGACCCCGGCATGGGCGGCCACCGTGTGCCGGTGGTAGTCGATCGCACCGCGCGACAGCTCCACGGCCTTGGGCTCACCGCTGCTCCCGGAGGTGTAGAGCAGGGTGTGCGTGGTCTCGGCGAACCCGGGCCGGCCGTCGTCGGCGACGGCCGTGACGGCCGGCGGCCCGCCGCCCGCCCCGGGCGCGACGACGGCGGCCACGCGACGGGTGCACCCCATGCGGCGCCACCGCTCGCCCTGGCAGAGCACCGGCGCCCCCAGGGACTCGGCGGCCAGGGCCGTGAGCACCGCGGTGTAGGCGTCGTCGCGGCCCAGGACCACACCGTGCCCGGGGCCCGCACCGGCGGAGGACAGCGCCCGCGTCAGCGCCCCGGCGTCCTCTGCGAGTCGGGGCCCGGGCACCTCCTCCCCGTCTATGAAGAGCCTGCCCGTCATGTCCGACTCCTTTCCGGGGATGCCGCGGACCGGCCGCCCACCCGGGCCGGGCCCGCGCCGGCCGTCGTCAGACCCCGGGCGCGGCCGTCGGGCGCCAGGACCGTGACGTCGAAGTGGTCCCTGGTCAGCCGCTCGAACAGGTTGCCGGGACCGATCACGTGGACCCGCCGCACGCCCAGCTCCCGGAGCCGGCCCACCACGAGCGGGAAGTCGACCGGGGTGACGCAGTCCTGGACCAGCGTGTCGCGCAGGTCCTCGGCCCTGTCCACCAGGACGCCGTCGGAACCGCGGACGAAGGGGACCCCCGCGTCCCGGAAGCGGAACGCCGCGGTGCCCTCGGCCGTCCGGTCCCGGAGGCCGGCGTTGGACGGACTGTGCTCGGCCTGGGGGAAGGTGAGGACGGAGACCCCGCCCCCGGCCCTGACCTCGCGTTCGAGGAGGGGCAGGTGCTCCGCCGACACGTTGAGCAGGTGGATGGTGTCGCTGAAGTGGCCGGCGACCTCGGCCCATCCGCCCTCGGACTCGACCCGGGCCCGCAGCTCCTCGAGGCGGTCGCGCCCGACCCGGTACACGAAGTGGGACACCCTGCCGTGGTCGGCCGCGTTCCACACCTCCTCGGACGCGGCCACGGCCTCGCCCGCCCGCATCATGTCCGCGAAGGACAGCGCTCCCACGTAGTGCAGCGCGGGAAGGTGGCCGATGCTCGCGGCGGTGCAGAGGCGGGCGTCCCCCTCCTCCGACCTGACCCGGTCGGCGAGGGCGGCGCACGTGACCAGATAGGCCTGCCGGGCCTCGCGTGAGTAGGACTCCGAGGTCCGTGCGAACCGCGGGAGGATGCCCGCGCCCAGCACCTCCTCGGCCTCCTCCAGCCGGGCACGGGCGTAGGGGTCGGTCTCCAGGAAGTCGCCGGTCTTGGCGTGCAGCGGCGGGACCGTTCCGCCGAAGAGGACCGCGCTCATCGGTGCTCCGCCATTTCGCGGAGGAAGGACGGCGCCTGGTCGAAGCGGATCACGTCCGCCCCCTTCGCCCTGCCGATGAACGTGAAGGACTTGGCGATGAAGTGGCCGGGGCCGACGACGACGAACCGGGTGGTTCCCAGCTCGAGGAGGCGTTCGATGCCCTCGGCCCAGTACACGGTCCGCGTGTACTGGGTGATCAGGGCCTCGCGCACCTCCTGCGCCGTGGTCAGCGGGTGGGCGCCCATGTTGCAGATGAGGGGGACCCCCGGGGCGCGCACCAGGTCGGCCTGTTTCCACTCGGCGGCGAAGCGGCGCTCGGCGTCCGCCAGCATGGGGGAGTGGCCCGGCGGTCCGTGCGGGATGCGCACGCCGACCCCGCCCGTCTCCGCCGCCAGCTCGTTGACGGCGGTGAGGGCCCGGCCCTCGCCGGACACCACCATCTGGTCGTCGCCGGTGACGGCGCAGGGCGCCACCTCGAACCCCTGCCCGGTGAGCTCCCCGATCTTCGCGTGCACGGCCTGGAGGTCCACGCAGTAGCAGAACGTGCTCCCGTAGTCGCGTCCGGCGAAGACCTCCTCCTCGATGGCGGCCATGGTCCGCACGGTGCGGACGGCGTCGGCGAACTCCAGCGCCCCGGCGGCCGCGGCGGCGGTGATCTGCCCCAGGCTGAGCCCGGCCGTGTACGCGGCCCCCTCCCTGAGCCGCGCGGGCAGGGACTCGTACAGGGCGATGCCCAGGGCGACCGACATGGGCCGGATGAGCGGCCCCTGGTTGACCAGGTCCGCGTCGGCGGAGTGGAAGGCCCCGACCAGGTCGGCGCCGATCGCCTCGGAGGCGTCCTCCAGCCGTCGGCGGACCCGGGGGAGGGCCTCGTACAGGTCCCGGTAGTCCCCGGGGCGCATGGCCACCTGGGGGTTGAACAGGACGGCCGTCCTCTGTGTCATCTGGTCTTCGCCATCCCCCGGATCACCGACGTGAGCCCGCCGTCCACGACCATGGTCTGCCCGGTCATGTAGCTGGAGCCCTCGCGCGTCAGGAACACGACGGCCTCGGCGATCTCCTCCGGCTCGGCGGCACGCTGCAGGGGGATGCGCTCGTTGACGATGATCTCCAGCTGGTCCTGCGGGAACTCCTGGATCATGCCCGTGCCGCCGGAGAGGCCGGGGGCGACCGCGTTGACCCGGACGCCGTGCATGGCGAACTCGGCGGCCAGGGAGGCGGTCAGGCCCGACAAACCGGCCTTGCTCGCGCAGTAGGCGCTCAGCCCGCCCTTGCCGACGAGGCCGAGGATGGAGGAGACGTTGACGATGGCGCCGGACCGCTGGAGCATCATCGGCAGGGCACAGGCCTTGATGCAGTTGTAGGCGCCCACGAGGTTGGTCTGGATGACGTCGTTCCACCCCTCGGTGGACTCGGTCGAGACGATGGTGCTCGCGGTGCAGATGCCGGCGTTGTTGACCAGGATGTCGATGCTCTTGTGCTCCCGGACCAGGCCCTGCACGGCCTCGGTGACCTCCGCGTAGTCGCGGACGTCGATCTTCACCGCCTGGGCCGTGCCGCCGAAGGCGCGGATCTCCTCGGCGGTCTTCTCAGCGACCTCGGAGCGCGAGAGGTAGCCGACGGCGACGCCCGCGCCGAGTTCGGCCAGGCGCAGGCACACCGCGCGGCCGAGGCCGCTGCCGCCGCCCGTGACCAGGGCGAATTTCGAGTCGAGTTCCATGTGCTTCTCACGGCTCCTTCGTGTAGGACCTGGTGATGTCGTCGAACCGCCGGTTCTGCATGTAGTCCCGCAGCAGCGCGCGGGCCTCGGCCTTGTCCGCGGCCGGCACGGTGTCGCCGAAGAAGGCGTCGCCGGTCATGCCGCTCTCGTCCGCGCCGTAGTACTCGTCCCGCAGGTACGAGGTGACGATCGCGTCGTGGTACTGGCCGTCGAGGAACAGGTAGTCGCGGAGGACCCCTTCGATGACCATTCCGGATTTGACCAGCATCCGGATCACCCGGGCGTTGAAGGCGGCCGTGATGAACTCGATCCGGTGCGCGTTGTGCGCGTGGAACAGTTCGTGGACCAGCAGCCAGGACGCCTCTCCGCCGCACCCGGAGTCCCACAGCTCGCTGTCGCCGATGACGCCGCCGACGGTGTAGCTCCCCGGGTACTTGCGCTGGCGCCACTGCACCAGGCCGACCGGGACGTCCTCGTGGGTGCGGACCATGGCGAACTTCTCGGGCCCCGACTCGATGGCCGCGCGGATGCCGGACGTGCTGGTGAACCGCTGGGAGCTGCCGGTGCTGAGGGCGCCGACCAGGCCCTTGCGGAACCACTGCGCGACGAGGGGGTACTCGTCGTCCTCGATCGCGGACACGCTGACCAGGGCGCCCCTCACTCGGAGCCCCCCTCGCGCCCCGCGAGGAACGCCGCGATGGAGGCGGGGGTGCGGAAGGTCTCGGTCGCGATCTCGGAGACGTCCAGGTCGTAGCGCTTACGGAGGACGGCGAGGAAGCGCAGGACGTCCATCGAGTCGATGCCGTGGACGCACTGCGGGCCGAACAGCTCCTCGTCGCCGCCGATGGACTCCGGCGCGGCGTCGATCTCGAAGAGTTCGACGTAGACCTTCTTCACTTCGCTTTCGTAGGACTCGGTGGTGCGCATTTTCAAACCCCTGTCGTTCTGGAGATATGTGGCTCGGTGTGTATTCTTTGGCTGATTGCTGTTCATGGTCGGAAAAGCTTGGAGCGGGCAATGGAAAAGGAATCCGTCGTGACGGAGACAATGGTCCTGGAAATCATTCGGGAGGCCGTTGACGGTGAGGGGGGACATCCCGGGAGGGAGGAACTCCTCCAGGATCTGGGGGTGGACTCCATCGCCGGGTTCGAAATTCGCCTGCTGATCCGGGAACGGTGCGGTGCGCAGGTGTCCGAGGAGGAGTTCGACGGGCTGCGCAGTGTGGGGGACCTGCTGGGCCTGCTCCGGTGCGAGGGAGACGCGCGGCGGGGCGGGGCCGCGCTAGACGCCTGAGCCCTGCTGGCGCAGGCACATGCTTCCCCACAGGAAGCCGGCCCCGATCACGGCGAACACCGTGTGCTCGCCGGGTCGGGGGCGCCCGTCCCCCCTCAACCGGTCCAGCACGGTGAAGATCGTCGCGGCGCCCGTGTTCCCGTACTCCTCGATGGTGGTCACGGCCTTGTCCATCGGCTGCCCCAGCGCGTCCATCAGCCCGGTCACGAGGTTCTTGTTGGCCTGGTGGAACACGAAGTGGTCGATCTCGTCCGCGGTGCGGCCCGCCAGCTTCAGGGTCTCCTCCAGGTTCGGGGGGACCTGGGTCATGACCTGCCGCCACACCTCGGGCCCGTCCATCTGGAGGAACTGCCGGCCCGTGCCGACCACCTCCGGCCCGAACGGCTCGCGCGCGCCCCCGGCGGGGACCTCCACCGCGTGGGACAGCGTTCCCCCCAGGCTCCACGACAGCACCCCGCTGCCCTCCTCCACGGGCCCGAGGACGGCGGCCCCCGCGGCGTCCCCGAAGAACACCCGGGTGGTGCGGTCCGCCGGGTCCGTGATGCGGGACAGGGCCTCGGCCCCGATGACCAGGACGCGTCGGAAGTGGCCGTTCTGGAGCAGGTGCACGGCCGTCCACATGCCGTACAGCCCGCCGGAGCAGGCCGCCTGGTTCATGTCGAGCGACACAGCCCCGCGCGCGCCGATCCGGTCCGCCACCGTCAGCGCCGTGGAGGGGAGCAGCTGGTCGAAGGTGAACGTCGCGACGATGACGCAGTCGATCTCGTCGGCGCCCGTCCCGGAGTCCTCCAGGGCGCGCAGGGCCGCGGCCACGCACATGTCGGACGTGTTCTCGCCCTCGGGCAGGAAGCGGCGCTCCCGGATGCCCGTCCTGGACACGATCCACTCGTCGCTCGTGTCCAGGTGGCGGCCCAGGTCCTCGTTGGTGACGACCACCCCGGGCACGTAGGAGCCCACGCCCAGGATGCCGACGGGGACCTTGTTCAGCAGGGTGTTGCCGGAGGTGGTCGAGATGTTCTCATCTGGTCTCATGGCGCTTCCTTCGCGCTGGGGGGCGCTTCGTCGGAGGACTTCCCCGCCGGGCGGTCCGGCTGTCGGGGGAAGGAGGTCAGCTCACGGGTGGCGGGCAGCGCGGTGACGAGCGCGGCCACGCCGAGCAGGAGCAGGGCGAAACCCGAGAACAGCAGAGGGGTGCCGGTGTACTGCACACCGAACCCGGCCACCAGCGGACCGAGCGGTGCCACCACCCCGGAGATGAACGTGCACGCGCTGCCCACCCGGGCCTGGAGGCGGTCGGGTGTGGTCAGCAGCTGGTAGGTGCCGAGGATGATGGAGAGCAGGGGGGCCATGGCCACGGCCACGGCCAGGGGGAACACCACGCTCCAGTGGTCGACGAGCGGGATGGCCGCCACCACCGTCAGGGGGAGCACCCAGAGGGTGACCAGGACCAGGGTCCTGGGGGAGAAGCGCCGGAGGAGGGCGGAGGCCCCCAGCGCCCCGCAGATCCCCCCGAGGCCGACCGTGCCCAGCACGGCGCCGATTGCCGCGCTCCCGACCCCCGCGTCGGCGCCGACCATGACGACCGTCAGCATCACCCCGTTGATCACCAGGTTCGGGGCGGCGCCGGCGAGCAGCAGGACCTGGAGCGGGGGGCGCTCCCCGATCCAGGAGAACGCCTCCGTCCAGCGCCGGTGCCGCGGCCCCTCCACGGACGCCGCCGGCTCGCGGGGACCCTGCAACCTCTCCCGGACGAACACCAGCCCGATCGCCGCGACCGCGTGGCCCGCGGCAGCGGCGCCGAACGGCAGGACCCGCGAGACCGCCATCAGCCACCCGCCCGCGACCGGACCGAGGATCGACGCGATCTGGTTGCGCGCCTCGTTCTGGCCCACCGCGGCGGACAGCTGGGAGGAGGGCACGATGTGCCGCAGCGCCGCCCGTTCGGCGAAGCGGTAGCCCTCGTGCCCCACCACGTCGACCAGTGCCACCGCCACCACCGCCCACAGCAGCAGCGTGGAGTCGCCGACCACGACCAGCACCAGGACCAGGAACCCCATGGCCAGCGCCCGGGACCCCTGCGCGCCGATCATCAGGGCGCGCCGGTCGAACCGGTCGGCCGCGGCTCCGCCGGGAAGCCTGGCCGCGATGGCGGCGACCCCCAGGGCGAAGGTCACCGTGCCGACCAGGGCCGGGGTGCCCCCCGAGTCCAGCAGGATGAGGGGGTAGGCCACGGCCCCCATCCCGGGGCCGAACTGCGCGACGAACTGGCCGGTCCACAGGATGCGGAAGGACCGGTTGCGGCGCAGGGGGACCGGCCGGGTCTCAGGTCCGGTCACGGAGCGCCTCCGCGGGTGGGACGTCGCCCGCGCGCCGCGACGCGAGCACGGACACCAGCGTGGAGAACACGAGGGTGGCCCCGATGATCACGACGAGCACGGCCACGGGGACCGTGTAGGTCACCCCCGGCAGGTCGACCCGCAGCGAGTCCACGAGGCCCGGGGACACGGCGAAGCCCAGCCCCACGCCGAGCGCGATGCCGCTCACCGTGACCACCAGCGACTCGATGAGGAAGAGCCGGCGGATCCCGGAGCGCTGCATGCCGATGGCACGCAGCACCCCGATCTGGTTGCGGCGCTCGGTGATCGACCTGATGCTCACCACGCCCAGGGCCGAGCACCCGACGACGAGCCCGAAGCCCATGAAGGCCATCAAAAGCCACTGCACGACCCCGTTGGAGGAGGCACGGAACTCCACCTCCTCCTGGAGCGGCGTGACCGTGACCCCGTGGTCCAGCAGGGCGCGACGGGCGGCGAGCGCGACCTCCCCGACCTCCTCCCGGTCCTCGGCGGCGACGAACCAGTGCGTGGGGGAGGCGTCCTCACCGGTGATCCTGGCCAGCCCCTCGGTCGAGGTCACGACGTCCCCGAGGTACTCGGCGCTGCGGTCCACGACCCCGATGACGCGCAGCGTGGTGGTGCCGCCGTCGGGACCGGCCACCTCCAGGCGCAGGTCCCCCGGCAGCTCCTCGTCCAGGACGTCCACGCCCTCCAGCTCCAGGTCGCTCCCGCCGCCCACGAAGGCCGCCGAGTCGCTGGGGATCATGGTCCCGGAGACGACGGCGGTGTTCGGGGAGCGGCGCAGCTCGTCCCAGACCTCCTCGGAGGAGTCCAGGCCCGGGGCCCGGAGGAATACCGGGTAGCGGTTGCCGAGGAGGTAGTCCTCGTCGGCCCCCCAGACCCCGACCTCCTCGGCGCCCGCCTCGGCGTCGATCTGGCGGGCCCGCACGGAGACGTCGGCGTACCCGCCGATCCGGCCCACCTCCGAGGTGGCGATGTGCGGGCTCTCCTCGAACACGCTCCGCAGGTCCGGGGGCGTCCCGCCCGGGGAGACCCAGGACGCCTGGAGGTCGAACCCGCCCGTCACCGACCGGTGGTCGGCGTAGATCTGGTTGACGGCCGCGGTGACGAAGCCGCTGAGGGTGATCGTCAGGACCACGATGCTCAGCATCGCGATCGTCATCCCCGAACGGAGCCGGTTCCGGACGGAGTAGGCCACCGCGATGGGGATGACCGAGGTCATCCTCGGCAGCGGTGCCAGGAGGCGCCGCAGGGCCCGCTGCACGAGGTCGTCGTTGGACACGAACAGCCAGACGCCCGCGCCCACCAGGGCGATGCCGGAGAGGAAGAAGATCGTGATGCCGGACCCGGTCTCGCCGAACAGCTCCCCCGGCAGCGACCACAGGACGATGACCGCCACCGCCCCCGCGGAGTGGGCGAGGCGCTGCGGGACCCGCACGCGCGGAAGCCCGGCGCCCAGCGCCCCGCACACCAGGGTGAGCCCGGTGAGCGTCTCGGCCGCGGTCCCGTTCCGCACGCCCAGGGCCGCGGTCGCGATTCCGGCGAGCAGGGCCAGGACCGGCAGGACCACGGCCCGGCGCCGGGACCGGGGCGGAGCCTCGGCCCCGCGCAGCGCCGCGACGATGTCCACCTTCGAGGCCCGCAGGGCCACGAGCGCGAAGACCACCGCGATGACGCCCACGCCGATGAGGTAGGCGGTGGCCATGGCCACGGGGTCGAACCCGAACTCCAGACGCGGCGGAGGCAGGGCCGGGTCCGCGACCCGGTCGCTGAGCACACGCGACGCGCCCGCTCCGACCCCCCAGCCCAGGAGGGTTCCGGCCGCGGACGCCAGGACCGCGTACCCCAGCCCCTCCAGGGCCAGGACGAAGGCGAGCCGCCCGCGTTTCATGCCCATGGCCCGCAGGACGCCGAACTCCGCGTGGCGCTCGCCGGCCAGCATCATCACGACGAGGACGATCAGGAGCACGCCCGCCACCATGGACAGCTGGCTGAACAGCAGGAACAGGGTCGACAGTTCGGTCGTGAGGCGGTCCGCGCTCTCGTGCGCGGAGGCGCGCAGGGGCTCGGCCTCCCAGTCGTTGGCGCGGGCGAGGGAGGACAGTTCGCCGTGGACGGGGTCCTCCCGCTCCTCCCAGGTGACCTCGCGGTCGTAGGCCAGGGTGACGGCGTTGACCCGGCCGGGCAGGTCGGCGATCTCCTGGAGCTCGCGCAGGGACACGACCGCGGAGGCGGGAGGCGCCAGCGGGGCGCCGGTCTCGTACACGCCGACGACGCGCATGGTGCGGCCGGCGACGGTGAGGACATCCCCTCGTTCCGCGCGCAGGTCGCGGGAGGCGGCCCCGCTGATCAGGATGTCGTCCTCGCGGAGGCCGTCGCGTGCCAGCGGTTCGCCCGACGAGTCCACGAGCCGGACCGCGTCGTCGTTGTTCGCGGCCCCGACCACGGTGAGCCCCGGTTCGCCGCGCTCGGTGCGCCCGTGCTCCACGGGGACGGGGAGGCTGAGCAGCGAGGAGACCGTGGTGCCGGGTTCGTCCAGGGCGTCCTCGATGGAGCGGACGTCGTCGGAGTCCAGGGCGGGCGGCCCGGTGTCGGCAGCCTCCCCCGCCTCCTCCGGCTGCTCCGGCTCCTCCCGGTCGTCCGCCTCCACCGGGGTCACGACCGCGTCGACCCCGCCCAGGTCCGCGGTCTGCTGGGCCCGCATCGCCTGGTGGAGTGCGGCCTCCAGGGTGAAGGAGGCGGAGAACAGCAGGGCGGCGAGGGAGAGGCCCAACGCCACGAGAAGGGTCTGGGCCGGTCGGCGGAAGGCGTTGCGCATGGCGATGCGCACGCTCAGCCGGCCTCGCGGGGTGAGCGCCACCAGGGCGATCAGCAGCAGCGGAGAGGCCACCGCGACCACGAGGGTGATTGCGTCGCTCATCCGTCACACCCCCGGCGAGGCGTCGGAGGGGCCGGAGGCCGGGCGCGCGGAGTTGTCCTCGACGCGGTCCACCCGTCCGTCGGCCATGTGGACCTCGCGGTCCCCGTAGGCGGCCACGTCGGGGTCGTGCGTGACCATGATCAGCGTGAGGCCGTCGGCGTGGAGCTCGCGCAGCAGGCGCAGCACCTCCGAGGTCGAGGCGGAGTCCAGGGCGCCGGTCGGCTCGTCCGCCCACACGATGGCCGGATCGTGCACGATCCCGCGGGCGATCGCCACCCGCTGCTGCTGGCCGCCGCTCAACTGGGAGGGGAGGTGGCGGGAGCGGTCGGCCAGACCCACCCGCTCCAGGGCGGCGAGCGCCCTGGAACGCGCGTTGCCGGGACGGGCGCCGCCGAGGAGGAGCGGCATCTCCACGTTCTCCAGCGCCGAGAGCACCGGGATCAGGTTGTACCCCTGGAAGACGAACCCCATCCGGCGCGCGCGCCGGACGGTCCGCTTGCGCTCGGAGAGGGCGTGGATGTCCTCGCCCTCGACGAGCACCGTGCCGCCGTCGATACCGTCCAAACCGGAGGCGCAGTTCAGCAACGTCGACTTTCCGCACCCGGAGGGACCCATGATCGACACCCATTCGCCTTCGGCGACCGTCAGCGAGACGTTTCTGAGCGCGGAGGAGGAGGCCTGCCCCTCTCCGTACGTTTTCGTTATGTCCTTCACATGAATGACTGGGGTGGTCACAGATCGCCTCGCGGTCGTCGCGTTCGGTATGAGCATTGCCGTGGAATGAATTACTTTGTCGCGTGTATCAGCGGCGCTCTCGCAGGTGACAGGCTTCGTGGCAGTCGGACTTTGCTCTCCGTGACTTCGTGGATTCGATTCCGTGAGCCTGATGCCAATGTGTTCTCGCGGGTGTATTGATAATCCGCTCCGCTGTGCCATGATGGGCGGATGCCAAAAGTTGTGGACAAAGAGGAAAGACGCCGCCGGATCGTCGATGCGCTGTACAGGATCGCCGCCGAGAAGGGTTTGGAGGGGGTCAGTATTCGCGCTGTCGCAGCGGAGGCGCAGTTATCGGCGGGTGCGGTCCAGAGAGAGTTCGGCACCAAGGAGGAGCTGCTCCACTTCGCTTTCCAGGTGATCGCGGACGAGATCACTGCATGCTTCGGGGTCTTCCAGGACGGGGTCGGGCGTCCTGCTTTTCCGGAGGTCCTGCGACAGGTGCTCGTGGATCTGCTGCCCACCGACGAGCGGCGGCTGGCCCAGGTGCGGGCCTGGAACGTCCTCTACGCGCGCGCCGTGGTCGATCCCGCGTTCGGGGAGGTGCTCTCGGTGCTGGACGACAGGCTCCGCGCCGGCTTCCTGCGGGCCCTGGAGCACGCGCGCGTCGAGGGCGAGCTGTCCTCCGTGAAGGACCCGGAGGCCGTCGCCGAGCTGCTCCTGGTGACCGTCGACGGACTGTGGGCGGGGTGCGCGAGGCTGTCCGAGGGCGACCGCCCGGACCGCCAGCTGGCCGCGGTCGAGGCCGCGGTGACCTGGCTGGCCGGGTGACGCCGCCGACCGTCCTCGGCGTGCGCGACCCCCGGGCGTCCTGAGGCGGGTCGGAGGTGGCTGGCGCCGAAGCGCGCCGGGGGGATGGCCTCCATCAGGGCAACTCCTCACTCTCTCCACGGGACCTGCGGCCGTGTGGACGGGCACAGGAGACGCCGTGGTCTACCGCCTGTTCGCGAGCATGGCAGCACCCTTCCAGCGGCGCCTTGCGCGTTCCTTGCGCGAACCTTGAACGGGGTTCGGGGGTGTGTATGCGGCCCGGGTGCCGGCGCACCTCCCCGGGAACGTGTGCGGCGGGCCGCCCCGAACAGCCGGGCTCGATGGGTGGGCACGGCCCTTTGGCGCAGCGTCATTCCGTGAGACGCCGTCCGTGTTCAGAGGAGGGCAGCGGCAGTTGAGATCACCGCCCTGGGTGATACCAAGGTGCGGATCGACGTAGAAGCCGTCGACCTGGGACACGTGAGGCGACAGTGAGGTCTTCCCAGGAGGCAGTAGCGGTTGGACGATATCCCAGAGCCCGTCGGGCAACACGTAACTCACCGGGTGTGGTCATGTCAGACGCGGGTGCACGCCGCGGGGCTTTTGAGTTGAGCTCTAACGTAAAAATTAAATTTCCAAAATAAGGCCGAGCTCGGATTTCCTAGACCCGACCCTTTTTGGTGTGCTGTCATGCTTCTCTTTTCTGCCAGTCTACTCCAGAAATTTTTTCAAAAGGGGATAGGTCGGCGAAGTTCGGAGTGGCCACGTCGACTTCCCAAAAGTCCTTGTGGTGAGTTGGGCTGATCTGTGCGAGTGTGTCACCTCCCATGAAGATTCGGCATCCCGGTGCTGGCCAATTCCAGGCGCCGAACGCAACTTCTTCCAGGGGAGAGAGGATTTCTTTCACTGCCTCGCCGGGAGCGTTGAGGGTCCACATTTTTGCGGATGCTCCGTAAATAAATTCTTTCACGGTATTGTGTACAAGGAATTCTGGAAGCTGTTCAGTGCTCCTCTCCCAAGGTTCGTAGAGTTCAGCGTCGAAAACGCTGTCTGGTTCGTTTGGGTCAATGCACCAGCGCCAGTCGCCTGTTGCATCCACCATGAAAATGGCCTTGCCCCCGGTGGTGCGGATCTGTTCAGGTGAAATCATCGACGTCATGTGGTTGATTCGGGTGTCCCATCGCCTGGCTAGTGCATGCCAATCCTTAAGCGACTCGGGGAGCCAAATGCAGGAATCAGGGAGAGGTGTTGCGCTTCTAACGGGGGCACCGTACCAAGTGGCAAGGAGGTCTGTCAGATCAATGGTCTTGGGGTCGATCACACATCATTCTCCCACGGGTGCGAGTGCTGTCGTGCCGCTGTAAAAAAGTTGCAGATCCTAGAGGTTGCGTATGGGAACGCAGCGGATACTTCCTCTTGCTGGACGTGAGAAGAGCTTGCTCGCTTGCCTGTACTGGACCTGGTACTGCAGAGCACGTATGGAGCGTGCATGGGCCCGAAATGCGATGAGGGCCTCTTGCTGACTCCCCGAATGATCCGTCTGAATCGGGTTTTATGGAGCGCCCGGCAATATTCTGACCTTTGGTCATCAGGTTAGAAGTGTCTCGTGCCGGTTTTATTGGAGGCTCTGGCATGTACCGGCTTTGATGAAGCCGTGTTTTCGGACCCTCGGGCCACGGTGCTCGGTTGTCCGTTCTCAAATTCTATGGGTGTTAGTCAGCCGATCGCCGAGTGTCGACCTAGGCGGCGGCCACGATCACCTCGCCCGCCCACCTGAACGTGTCGGTGTTCCGGCTGCCGAAGCGGGGACGTCCGGTCACCGCGGACACGCGCGTGGGTGACCTCACCGCCGTACGGGCCCATGACCCACGGCCAGGTCATCTCCCGGCACGAAACAGCTCATGCTCCGGTGTGCAGGTAGGGAGCCCACAACAACGGTGCCGCGATCCGGTCCCAACCGGGCAGTATGTCCTGCAAGTCAGCACCATCCCGTACTGCTCGTACTGCGGCATGCAGTGCCCGGGCGGCACGCGTTGGGTTGACCTCTTGATCACCTTCATTACGCAGATAGGCGTAGAACAGATCAGCTACGGCCCCGCTGACCTTATCGTTGACCTCCCACAGGGTCCCCACCACGTGCGGAAATCCAGCGAGCTGAAACGCTGAGGCCACATGGATCGCCTCGTCCAACAATTCGTCTTTCGTAATGGCAACGGTGCTGCATGCCGACAGGTAGGCGAGTCGGGCATGGTCGAGCTGCAGTGGCCCCAGTTGCGCCACGGTCAACGGATGGTCGGCGTGATCGTGTAGTAGAAGTCTGCTCTGTGAGGGGTCGACCGGGTCAGCTTGGCCATGGCAGGCCAGGTGCGCGATCGCCACACGAGGAAGGTGCTCGAGGACCTGTTCTCGGGTCGGTACTGCGAACATGTCACTGTTCGGGTTGGACAGGGTAGGATCGGGGGTCGTCAGAACGACGGCCTCAGGCAGATGCCTATGTACCTTCTCCCTCTCCACGGTCACAAACGGCAGCGCGCCTTCGCCTGGTTGGTGGTCGAGGCCGGGTGTGGTAGGCATCGCCACCACCAACGCCCGCTTAGCTGCTCCCACCCCGCTCTCGTGGCGGGAGGCCTGTTCGCGGGCGTAACGCAAAGCGCGCACGGTGGGAGTATATGAGGAGATGACCCGGTCCATCACTGTGCGCCGGCTTCCGGGTGGATCAGTGTGATGGCCAGCCGCGTGCAGGGGCAACAGCCCCAATAGACCTCCTGGAGACCACCACACTCGTGGCCAGGAATCATCCTCGGGCTCCGTGTCCAAGCCCAACGCATTCAGAACCGGGCCAGCTGCTACGTCCCACAACCAAGCCAGGATGTCGATCAGTTCCTGCTGAGGGTTCTCGCTGTTATCGAGGGCATCTGATTTCGTGAAATTTATCTGTGTTCGGTGGCGGCGGAAGATATTGACTTTCTCCACCAAGCTTTCCCAGGTCAGATCGGGCAACTCCAGGTGAGAGATACTTGTGTTGGTAAGCAGTAGGGCGTCACAGCGTTCGGGTGTCGTGTTGAACACGATTATCGGACCCTGGTCTGCTTCCCTTATTATTTCTTGAACAGATGGGTTGAGTCCGAAGGTCGAAAAGCCGTCTAGTGTGCGAATATTTTCCAGAACCGCATCGAACTCACTGGCCAGAAGGTGTCGGTCCTGGAACATGCGCTGATCACTCATGACTGCCTGTTTATCCGAATTCGCAGCCGATGTCTCCGTGGCGGAGGCGGTTTCGAGACTTCTTGGAAGCTCGGGGCTGTTCAGATTGTTGCGCAGTTGTGCGTACCGGTTTGCAAGGTCTGGGGCTATTCTCTGCAGGTCGGTGAGTTCGTTGCGTGTGTTCAGGGCCTGGCTGAGCAGGACGCCCCTGCCTGTTTCCACAATGCCCAGTGCTTGGATGGCTCGGTCCTGCGAGCTCAGACCGGGATGGTTGAGTACTGCCCCTGCGGCCTTTCCAGCCAGGCCAGAGAACTGGCCAAGCTGGTACTGCTGATCAGTACGGGCTAAGCGGTGGGGAGCGACCTTGGGCAGCAGGCCGACGATGTCCTGTAGAACCTCTGCTGCGTGTGCCGGGTTTGCGGAGGATACTAGATCGGCCAACTTATAACCCGCGTGGATTCGTACAGTAGGTGTGGCGGACTGCATGCGCCAGACACGGGCGTAGAGCTCAATTACGGCTCGTAGGTTTCCTTGATCTCCGGTGTGCCGAACCCGGGAACTGAGTCTTGCAGCGAGGCCACAAAGGTAGTCGGGTAGGTGCGGGTCGTTGGCGGGTGTTGTGTGTATGGCCTGGCGGGTGGCGGTGATGGCTTCGTCCAGGTCGTCCTGGTTACCGGTGTGCTCGAACCTCTCAGCCAGCGCGATGCCGAGGTTGAACAGACTCCCTGCTTGCTCAGGTGCGTTGACGTTGGTTCGGTCGACAGCAAGGCGGCCGACCTCGATGGCTTCGTCCACATCTGTTTGGTCACCGATTCGTTTGAACCGGACGCGCAGCATAATGCCGAGATTGGATAGCATCGCGGCTTTGTTCGGTCGATTTTCGGGTGTTTTGTGGATGGCTTTGCGAATGGTGGCGATGGCCTCGTCCAGGTCGTCCTTATTCCTTGCGATATGGAACCTGGCATGCAGAGTTACGGCAAGATTGGAAAGGTCGCCGCCGCGGTTGGGGCTTTCATCCGGAGTGGCTAGAATGACCTGACGGTTAAGCTCAACCGCCTCGTTCAGATCAGACCGACCTCCGATGTAATCGAATCGATTACGCAGTGCAATGGCAAGGTTGGACAGCATTGCGGTTCGTGAGGGATGGTTCTGTGGTGCGGTGCGGATGGCTTGGCGGATGGTGGTGATGGCTTCGTCCAGGTCGTCTTGGTCGCCGGTGTGCTCGAACCTCTCGGAAATTGCCATACCGAGGTTCAACAGCAACGTGACTTGGTCGGGGTGGTCGTCAGGTGTAACATTGACGGCCCATCGGGTGAGATCAATGGCCTCGTTCAAATCCGCTGGGCCGCTAGCGTACTTGGCCCTGGCCCGCAGCACCGCGCCGAGGATAGCTAGGTGTCTGTTTCGGTGGGGGTGCTCTTCGGGTGTGGTCTGGACGATTTTTCTCAAGGTGGAAACGGCCTCGTCCACGTCGGGTCGGCTACCCGTGTGCTCGAACCGAGCGGTCAACAACCCGGCGAAGTCCGTCAGGCGCTGGAATCGATCTGGGTGGTCGTCCGGTGTAGTCAAGATGCCTTGACGTATGCTGGCGATGGCCTCGTCCAGATCAATCGGCTGCCCGGTGCGCCGATACCGGTCCTTGAGTTCCAAACCGAGGTTGTGGAGGTGCCTATCCTGATCGGGATGATCGTCGATGCACTGGACGGCTTCCCGGCTGAAGTCCACTGCTTCGTTCAAATCGGCCAAGTCATTGGAAATCCTGTACCGGTCCGCTAAAGCCGCCCCGAGATTCGACAAATACACGGCCCGATCAGGATGGCGAGCTGGTGTGGTGTGGACGGCTTGGCGCATGGTGTTGATGGCTCTGTCCAGGTCAGTCAGTCGGCCGGTATGTCGAGACAGGATATGCAGCACAATGCCAAGGCTGGACAAACGATCGAAACGGTCATGATGATCATCCGGAGTTGCTGACACGATGCGTTCCCACACTGATACCGCTGTAGTGGCGAGCTCGGGGCTCGCGGAGGACATGGCCTGATCCAACAGTTGAAGGGCGCTTTGGACCGACGCATCGGCGAGCAAAGGGAGCAAAGGGCGGGGCAAGGGCTCCAATCCTGCGAAAAAGCACGGTACCAGAGCATCCGTGGCACCATGGAGATCAGTCTTGTCCTCTCCCCCAGGTACAGCCAGGTAACGCAACCACTGGAACCATCCGACCGCGTGACTGACTCTCAGTAGACTGGGGTTCTGATCACTGAAGAACGCCACGAGTTGCAATTCCTGTAAATCCTGGTCTAACTCCGAGTTCAACAGCGCAAATGTGTTGCCGCTATTGATGGCTTCAAGTATCCGAGCCAATGATTCCGACCACCACTGCTCTTGCATTCATGGCCTTCCGAAGTGATCATCAGGACATAAGTATGGTATCTGTGCTATGCTAGCTTGTTAAGTCCTGCTTTGTCATCATCGCTCAGGGTAGGATCTCGTGCCCCAGTGTCCTGCGACCCGTGCAGAGAAGAGGCCGTATGAGTGAAGCGGAAAAAGCGGCATCGAACCAGGTGGAAGTGCTGTTGTCCGCCGTCTGTCAAAACGCACAAGCGATCCGTGAACGACTGAGTTCTCGCCCCAATGGCCCCGAATTGGTCGAAACGGTGCTAAACAAGGCGCGCGCTGGTCAGGACACCACAGATTCCCTGGAGGTCTTGGACACGGCCCTGGCCGCGTTGGGGGAGCGAAAGGGCCTACATGGCTACCTCGGATTTGCTTGGGCTACGGGGGATCGAGGGCTGAACGCAGTCGGGATTGATCGGTCTCGGCCAAGCTGGGCCAAGTACCACTGCCCACGGAATCGGTGTGCACGTGTGTGGGAACCCAGTCCTGCGGAAGAGGTCCCCTCGTGCTATGTCGACGGAGTGCGGCTAAAGCGCACCCCAGCGGCGTAGCCGGTGGGCGGGCTGCTGACGGTACTGGGAAAGAAGCTGACCGATCAGCGGTTGTCCCTTCTTGCCTTTCCCGGTGCTCTGGATCTGACGGGTGGCCGTTGGCACACACTCTGGGACACGACCGCGCCTGGGATTGGCGCTATCTGATCACGCAGATCACGGTCACCAGTAGAGTTCGAGAAGAGACTACCGAGCACCGTGGCCTGAGACTCCAGAAACACGGCTCTACCAAAGCCGGTACATGCCAGAGCCTCCATCACACCCGGCACGAGACACTGGTGCATGCAGTCTGGCCGGTGGACCACGCCACGTGGGGAGACGAGGACGGCGCTGGCAGGGAAGATGTAGCCCGCCGACACGGCACCGGGCAGGCCCACCCCTCACCACTCGTCGAACCCCGTGAGGCGGACGGATTCCACGGTCCGGCCCCAGGCCCTGGACGCCGGCGGTCGGGAGATCCGCCGTGACCGCCCGGCAGCCACCGCACGAACCGGGGCGTCAGTCCAAGGGAACGCTCTGCGAGAGCACACGTGCCCGCAGGTGTGGGACAGTCCTGGCCATCACCGCGGACACCGCGAGGCAGTAGCCGCCCAGTGCGGCCAGCTGGGCGGAGTAGGGGACCCCCGCGTCGATGAACAGACCCGCCATACCGGGACCGGCGGCGGAGGCGAACACCAGGACCGCCACGACCACCGACCGGATCGAGCCAAGGTGCGCGGTCCCGTAGACCTCCGGCCACACCGCGCCGAACAGGCTCAGGGAGAGGCCGTTGGTGACGCCGTACAGCGCCATGAAGGCGAACGCGCCCCACTGGCCGGCCACCGAGGCCAGCACGACCAGGCCGAACCCGAGCGGCAGCAGGTAGACGGGCACCAGCCGCATCGCGCTGAACCGGTCGACCAGCTGTCCTCCGACCAGGTTGAACACGACGGTGGTCACCGCGTACACGGTGAACGCCACGGCGAACGCGGCTGGCGCCCACCCGCGCGACTCCACCAGGTACACCTGGTGGAAGAACACGGTGTTGCCGATCAGGGCGGGAGCAGCCATCGCCGCCGCGACCAGGTAGAAGCAGGGGTCGCGCAGGGCCTGGCGGCGGGTCCAGTCCCGTGCCCGCAGCTCCCGGCCTCCCTCCAGCACGGGGTCGGGTTCGCGCTCGGCGCTCATGAGCGCCGTGACCGGCCAGACGAGGACGAGCAGGAGCACCGCGGCCGCCCACCAGGTCCCGCGCCATCCGGCCAGGGCGGCGAGTGCAACCACGGCCAGGGGCAGGAGCGCTTCTCCGGTGTTCAGCCCCAGCGTCGCCACCGAGGTGGCGCGTCCCCGCTCGCGGCCGAACCACCGGCCCATGAGTGTGAACGAGGTGTGCGTCATCATCCCCTGGCCGAACAGGCGCAGGAGGAACAGCGCCACGAAGAGGGCGGCGACGTGTGACGACAGTGCCATCGCCGCCGCGCCCACGGCCAGGAACGCGAAGACCCCCAGGACGACCCCCGCCGTGCCGAAGCGGTCGACGACCGAACCGATCTGCGTCAGGGCCAGAGCGCTCGCCAGGGTCGCGAACATGAAGAGCGAGCCGAACTCCCCGTGGGAGAGGCCGTACTCCGCCCGGATGTCGCCGGCGGACAGCGAGACGAAGAAGGTCTGTCCGAAGGAGGACATGAGGAAGAGCGCGAACCCGCCGAGGAGCCACCGCCGGTTCGAGTGCAGGAAACGCAGGAAGCCGGTCATGCCCGCTCTTCGCTTGTCGTGTTCCCGGCCCGCTCCGGGGCCGGCCGGTCGCCTTGTGCGCCGGGCCGCAGGGGCCCGGACCGGGGAGGCGCGGTCGCGGCCGATCCTAGCCCGGCTCCCGCCCCGGCCCCCGAGGCGGGTCCGGCGTCGCTCCGTCCGGACGGGGAATCCGCTTTGGGATCACACGGGAAGCTGTAACCGGTTGTCCGAAAACACCACCTTTGGAGTTCGGAGGACGCGCCGGGGCCCTCTTTTTCAAGAGGCGTTCATGTCGTGTTATGTCATCGCCTTCCGGTCAAAAGGGATGGCAGTGCCTCGCGTGTGGCGCCGTCAATACTGTGGGGTTTTTCGTCATCCTTTGTCACGTTAAGGGGGAGGTTTGAGCTGGGGTCGAAGGGGGAGAACGGAGGATTCTCTCGGGTTCTTCATGAAAGGTCGAGCATGGGCAGTGGGTTTTGGTAACCCCTGTTCAGAGTGGGAAAAACGCGATTCCGCTGCGATGTCCGGCGGCGCTCTCCTAGGGTGATCAGCGGTTTACGGGACGCGGGCTCTGGGGCCACCAGGGTCGGGCGGCTCACGTAGGCGTTCAGCCAACCCTCCTTCCCCTCGCCCGTCCCGTGGGCTCCCCCGAGGACCCACGGGACGGGTACAACGACCACCACGAGGAGAGACTCCGCGGATGTCGATCGACTCAGCCCCCGAGGTACGAACCAGCGAGCAGCGGAGCCTGGCGACCGCAGCGGCGCGCAACCTCGCCACCACCACCAAGTCCGCGCCGCAGATGCAGGGCATCAGCTCCCGCTGGCTGCTGAAGATGCTCCCGTGGGTCCAGGCCGACGGCGGCGCCTACCGGGTCAACCGGCGCCTGACCTACACCATCGGTGACGGCCGGATCGACTTCGACCAGACCGGCTCCGAGGTCCGCGTCATCCCGGCAGAGCTCGGCGAGCTCCCCGTGCTGCGCGGCTACGAGGACATGGAGGTGCTGCAGGCCCTGGCCGGGCGCTTCGTCCAGCAGGAGTTCGAGGCCGGGCAGGTGCTGGCGCAGGAGGGGACCTCGGCCGACCACCTCTACCTCCTTGCGCACGGTCGCGTGCACAAGACCAGCAACGGCCACTACGGCGAGGTCAACCGCCTCGGCGTCCTGGCCGACGGCGACAAGTTCGGGGACCGCTACCTCCTCGACACCGACCCGGTCTGGGACTTCACCGTCAAGGCGGCGTCCTCCGGTGTCCTGCTGGCGCTGCCCCGTCGCGAGTTCATCGCCCTCCTGGACGACTCGCCCAGCCTCCAGGCGCAGGTCCAGCACTTCCTGTCCGTTCCCGAACACCGGCAGAACAAGCACGGCGAGGCCGAGATCGCCCTGTCCTCCGGACACGTCGGCGAGACCGAGCTGCCCGGCACCTTCGTGGACTACGAGCTCAAGCCCCGCGAGTACGAGCTGAGCGTGGCCCAGACCGTGCTCCGGGTGCACACCAGGGTCGCGGACCTCTACAACAAGCCGATGAACCAGACCGAGCAGCAGCTGCGGCTGACCATCGAGGCGCTCCGCGAGCGCCAGGAGTCCGAGCTGGTCAACAACCGCGACTTCGGCCTGCTCCACAACGCCGACTTCAAGCAGCGCATCCAGACCCACGAGGGCCCGCCCACCCCGGACGACCTCGACGACCTGCTGAGCATGCGCCGCAACACCCAGTTCATGTTCGCCCACCCCAGGGCCATCGCCGCCTTCGGCAAGGAGTGCAACAAGCGGGGGCTGAACATCGGCACGGTCGACGTCAACGGCCACCACCTCCCCGCCTGGCGCGGCGTGCCGCTCCTGCCGTGCGGCAAGATCCCGGTCTCGGAGCACCACACCTCGTCGATCATCGCCATCCGCACCGGCGAGGACAACGAGGGCGTCATCGGGCTCCACCAGACCGGCCTCCCCGACGAGGTCGAGCCCGGCCTCAACGCCCGGTTCATGGGCATCGACGACAAGGCGATCATCTCCTACCTGGTCAGCACCTACTTCTCCGCCGCGGTCCTGGTCCCCGACGCCATCGGCATCCTGGAGAACGCCGAGGTCCGGCCCCGTGCCTGAGCGCCCGACACTGTCAGGGAAGGAGGACTGAGACGGTGTCACTGATGGCCCGGATGTCCGCCTCCACCGCCACCCACAAGGCGGCGGACCTGGTGGAGGCCCTGCTCCGCGACTCCAACCGACCCGGAAGACCGGACCTGCTGGCGTCCCCTGCGGTACCGGTACCGCAGGCGGCCGCACCGGAGGGTCCTGCCGCTCCGCGCCTCCCCGGCGGGCCCACGGGGCTCGGCGTCTCGGCGGCCACGATCCGGCTCCCGGCGCCGCCCGCCCGGCAGCGCGCCGCGGTCCCCCTCGGGGCCCCGGCTCCGGGCCGTACCGGCGTCGGAGCGCGGACCGCCCCGCGGATCCCCGCGACGCCGCCCGGCGCCGGGAGCTTCGGCTCCCACGGGGGCGGGCCGTCTCCGGACACCGCCCGCCCGGCGGAGTCCCGACGCCCGCCGGCGGACAGCGCGTCCGCCGTGCCCGTGCTGTACTGCCCGCCGGCCCTCCGCGACGACCCCGCCCTGGGCGACGAGGTCGACGACCGGCTCGTCGAGTGGGCCGAGGAGGTGGGGGTCTACCCCGGCCAGCTCGACCGTGTCCGGTCGGCCGGGTTCGGACGCCTCATCATGCTCGCCCACCCCGAGACGGACGACCCCGACCGCCTGCTGGCGGCGGCCAAGTGCGCCCTGGCGGAGTGGTCCGTGGACGACCACTACGTCGACGGCGAGGTCGAGGAGGCGCAGCCCGAGTTGCTCGGGCAGCGCCTGGCCATCGCCCACTCGGTGATCGACCAGGCCCACCTCCCGCTGAGCTACGCGCCCCAGCTGGAGGAGGTCGTCCAGAGCGACCCGGTGATGGTCGCCCTGCGCTCCAGCCTGAAGAACCTCGCCCGCTACGGCTCGTCAACCCAGGTGCGCAGGCTCCGCCACGAGCTGGCCATCATGTTCGTGGCCTACAACCAGGAGGGCGTCTGGGCGGCGACGGGGCAGCGGCCGCCGGTCTGGGAGTTCCTCATGCACCGGCACGAGAACAGTTTCGTGCCCTGCATGGCGCTCATCGACACGGTCGCCGGCTACGAGCTCCCAGCGGAGGAGTTCTCCGACCCCAGGGTGCGTCGCCTGTTCACCATGGCCGGATCGGCAACCGTGATCGTGAACGACCTGTACTCGATGGGCAAGGAGGACCCCTCCGACTTCAGCGTCCCCCGGCTGATCGCCACCGAGGACGGGTGCTCCGAGCGCGAGGCGATCGAGCGCACCGTCGTGCTCCACGACGAGCTGATGCACACCTACGAGGCGGAGGCCTCCGCCCTCGCCCTCACCGGCTCACCCGAGCTGCGCCGGTTCCTGGCAGGCGTGTGGGCCTGGTGCGGCGGCAGCCGCGAATGGCACGCCCGCACCGCCCGCTACCACGGGACGGGCACCGCCTGAGGGGGATCACGGCCCCCTGCACGTCACCACCGCGGCCCGGGCCCTGCCCGGGCCGCCTCCGGAAACCACCACAAGGAGTACACGCGATGACCACCACCATGCCCTCCTCGGACAACGTGCTGCGCACCGACTACCAGAAGTCCGTCGCCGCGTACTGGAACGCGGAGAAGGACCCCGTCAACATCCGCCTGGGCGAGGTCGACGGCTTCTTCCACCACCACTACGGGATCGGCGACTACGACCCCTCCGTCCTGCAGGGGCCGGAGGAGACCCGCGAGGCGCGCATCATCGAGGAACTGCACCGCCTGGAGTCCGCCCAGGCCCAGGTGCTCATCGACCACCTCGGCGACATCAGGCCCGAGGACCGCATCCAGGACACCGGCTCCGGCCGGGGCGGTACCAGCTTCATGGCCAACCAGCGGTTCGGCTGCTACGTGGACGGCGTCTCGATCTCCCAGCAGCAGGTCGACTTCTCCAACGAGCAGGCGCGCGACCGGGGCGTGGACGACAAGGTCCGCTTCCACTTCCGCAACATGCTGGACACCGGCTTCGAGACGGGGTCCATGCGCGCCAGCTGGAACAACGAGTCGACCATGTACGTCGACCTCTACGAGCTCTTCAGCGAGCACGCCCGCCTGCTCCGGTACGGCGGCCGCTACGTCACCATCACCGGATGCTACAACGACGTGACCGGCGGGCGTTCCAAGGCGGTCAGCCGCATCGACGAGCACTACACGTGCAACGTGCACCCCCGCAGCGCCTACTTCAAGGCGATGGCGGCCAACAACCTCGTCCCCATCAGCGTCGTCGACCTCACCGCCGACACGATCCCCTACTGGGAGCTGCGCGCCCAGTCCTCGGTCGCCACCGGCGTGGAGGACCCGTTCCTGACCGCCTACAAGGAGGGCAGCTTCCACTACCTGCTCATCGCCGCCGACAAGGTCTGACCCCAGGCCCGGCGCGCGGGCGCTCGCCGGTCTCGCACCGAGCGCCCGTACCGATCTTCCAGACCCCCCGTAGCCCACAGCCCGGGCACCGCAACCGCGGACGGGGACGACGGGCCCGCGACGCGGGCCCGTCACCCCTTCCCGTCCGCCCGACCGAAGGATCCACATGAGCACGCACCCCGCCGCCGGCCGCCCCGGAACCGCCGCCACCGTCCCGCCCGGAGACCGCCCCGACGGCCGGATCATGCTCGAACTGGTCGACGAGGCGGGGACGACCATCGGCACGGCCGAGAAGCTCTCCGCGCACCTGGCCCCCGGACGGCTCCACCGCGCCTTCTCCGTCTTCCTCCTCGACGAGCACGGCCGCCTCCTCCTCCAGCGCCGCGCCCTGGGCAAGTACCACTCGCCCGGTGTGTGGTCGAATACCTGCTGCGGCCACCCCTACCCCGGCGAGCCGCCGTTCGCGGCTGCGGCCCGCCGCGTCGGCGAGGAGCTGGGCGTGGCGCCCGCGCTGATGCGCGAGGCCGGCACCGTGCGCTACCACCACCCGGACCCGGACTCCGGGCTGGTCGAGCAGGAGTTCAACCACCTGTTCGTGGGCCTGGTGGACGGCGTTCTGAGCCCCGACCCCGACGAGATCGCCGAGACCGCCTTCGCCGACCCGGAGGAGCTGGCGAAGCTCGTGGGCGCGGACCCGTTCTCCGTGTGGTTCACGACGGTGCTCGACGCGGCACGGCCGGGACTGCGCGAACTGGCACCGGCAGCTGGCTGGTAGCCGCTCCGGACCGGCTCGGGAAGCCACCGGACACGAGTGCGCTCCGGGGACGTCGGCGGGACGGCTCACGAGCGAACCGCCGACGACCCCGGAGACGCCCCGGAATCTGCTCAGTTCGCCTTTGACGTCAACCCGGACAGGAACTCCTGCGTCTCAGGGTCCGTCGAGTACAGGAGCGTGCCCCGAGCCGGACTTGAACGCCTGCTGTGCGGCGTGATCGTGTGGCCGGATCGTGCCACAGAAGGGAGTTTTCCGGATACAGCCGGTGTTCGCGGCGTAGCCTGAGCATCCGATTCCACATTCGAGGCGGAGAGGACACGCTCGGTGCCCGAGATTCCCGCCCCCACGGGGCGATCCACCACCATTGACGACGTGGCCAGGTCCGTGGTCGCTCGTGTCGCTCCGGACGAGATCGACGCCTACCCGCGCGTCCGTGACGAGTACTTCGTACGCGGCAGGGCCAACCGGTCCGAGGACAATCCCCTCGGGTTCGGTGAGATCGTCGTTGGCGTGGTCACCGGTATCGTGCTCACCGTGCTCCACGACCTGGCGGTCGAGTCGCTCACCGACGCGGCCCGACCGTGGTGGAAGCGCGGTTGGCAGCGAATAGGGCAGCTCCTGCGGGTGCGCAGGCGCCCGAAGGTCGAACCCGGCACCGTCGCGCGCGCCCCCTCCCCGGAGCAGGTTCCCGCGGTCATCGCTTCTGTCAACGACCACGTCCGGAAAGCGGGCCTGCCACCGCAGCAGGCCGAACTCCTGGCGCAGGCCATCATCGCCGAACTCACCTCCCCGGAACGGCCTGACGACGGTGCCTGTGCAGATTCCTCTGGCTGAGGAGCGGGAAACCGATCCTCCTCCGTCCCGGGCGTTCGACCCGTTCCTGCTTCCCAGCGCGACGAGTATTCGGTTCTTCCTGATCATCCTGCTCGCCGCCGTGGGCTCCATGTACATCGGGTTCTTCTACCTGCCGACCGTGCCGGTCCTCGGTGTCGACCCCACCGGCACCGAGGCTGCGGCGGTCTGTGCCGAGCAGGCACGCACTGACGCCGGCCGACTCTCCGACCAGGTGCTCTTCGAGGGGTACGCCGACTGTATAGCGGCCGCGGATCGCGCAGCGGCCCTGTGGATGGTCATCCCCGGACTGCTGTGGGCCGCCCTGACCGTCCTGGTCTACGCGCTCTATCCCCGACGGCTGGAGAAGCGACTGCGCCCCGGCGAACTCCCGGATGAGAGCGGAGCCCGGGCGGTTTTGCGAGAGGTGGAGGCCGCTCTGGGAAATACCCGTCAACGCGTCAGGATCCTCGTCACTCCGGGGACCGCGGGCGGCGCACGCGTGTTCGGAGCGTTCGGACGGTACCGCATGGCCGTTGACGGCTCCCTGCTGGTCCCACGCAAGGACGGAGAACTCGATCAGAGTGCTCGGGCGGTGATCCGGCACGAGGCCGCTCATCTGCGCAACCGGGACGTCGACATCACCTACCTGACGATGTCCTCGTGGTGGGGCTTCGTCCTTGTCAACACGGGGCCCCTCGCGCTGTACGGGATCGCCTTCCTCTACGAGACCTTCTTCAGTGCCTCCGGCGGGTACCCACTGGTCGGCGCCGCCGTGCAGGGACTGCTCCTCACCGCCGCCACGCTCGTACTGGTGCAGACGGCGCGTGCCCGCGTCCTGCGCTCACGCGAGCACTACGCCGACGTTCGTGCGGCGGGAGCCGGACACATCGGTGCAAGCCTGCGTCATCTGCTGGCCCAGTCGCAATGGTCGGGGGAAGGCTCACTGATACGGCGCAGGTGGCGCGGGCTGCGTGACTACCACCCCTCACACCGTGCCCGAGGGGACATCCTGGACGATCCGCGACGGCTCACCGCCTCGATCAGCGGCGCGGATCTGGTCACGGCCGGGATCGTCCTGGGCGCTGCACACCTGCATCTGAGCATCGCGGCGTTCATGGCCTCCGCCGGAGGGCTGGGAGGCATCTCCTCCACCAGCGTGGTGTTGGGTCTGCCGGTGGGGGCCCTGGTGACGGCGATGGTCTGGAACGTGGTCCGCGCAGCCCCGGAGGCCCGGCACCGGTGGGCGGGGCCGGCCGCGGCACTGGCCGGTGGAGTGCTCATCGCTCACCTGCCACCCGCCCAACCCGGGACCTGGTGGGTCTACCTGCTCCTGAGCAACCCTCTGGCGGCTCTGGTGTCGGGCTTGGTGCTGTGGTGCGTGTGTCTGCTGTTCCTGAGGTGGGCGGCCCTGAGCGGTAGGGCATGGCTGGCCGCCGAGGGCCGGGAGCGGATGCTGTGCCTACTCGGGATGGCCTGCGGTGCGGTCGTCTTCGGCTGCGGATTCGGGGTGTGGGTCTACCTCCACGCGGGCATCCCCATGGCGTTCGAGGGAGGCGGGCTCGCACCGGTCGTCCTTCCGCTGGTCGCGCTCGTCACCGACGTGCGCTTCCACGTGGCGGTGGGATGCGCGATGCTGTTCGCTTTCGGCGGCCTGGTGCGCAGGGCGCGTCTCCGGGGGATCGCCCGGCACCCCTTGGTGCCGGTCGTCGCCGGATGCGCTCTCTCCGCCGTGTACGGTGTCCTGCTTCCTTTGGGGGTCGTCTTGGCTGCCGACGGCGGGTACGCGCTCCACTTCGTATTCCTGCTCCCTGTCTGGCTGGCGGCCGTGGCCGTGAGCGTCGTGCTGGGAGCCTGGTCCGGAGGTCCGCGCCTGCGGGGCGCGGGGCCGTGCGTGGCCGCCGTCCTCGTCTTCACCGTGCTGGCGTTGGAGCCGCTCGTCTACGGCACTGTTTTCGAGGGCTTGCTGTGCCTGGCGACCAGGTCACCCTCCGAGTGCGCGGCTGCCGTGGGAGGAGCCGTGCTCACCGGGTACGCCGAACCGGTGTTCCTCCTGTGGGGCCTCCCCGTGCTCCTGGCGCTGTGTGGGGGAGGGGCCGCCGCGGGTTCACGGGTGCGCTCGGCGATCGAACGGCGCAGACCGACCTCCGAGGAGCCGGATATCGCCGCTCCCCGGAGGAGACGGCACGTCATCGGAGTCTTGGCGGCGGCCGTGGCCACGGTGACCGTTCTCGGGTCGGCCGTGGTCGAGAGCCTGCCCAACGAGATCACGCCCATCGCAGCAGAACGCAAGCCCCCTCTGCTGGCGCAGGTGGAGTCCTCGACGGTGGGTCGGGAGCAGACGTGCGAGCAGGGCTTGGAGAGCCAGAACCTGACAGCGGACGACACTGATCCCGCGCTGATCTCCCACGATGTCGAGGCCGGGGCCGTCATTCTGGCCTCGAGCCGCGACCCCGTCCTGGCCGCATTCGGGCGGGTCGTGCTCGACGAGCCCGGTGTGCCCCACCCACGGGTCTTCGCCGCGCTGAACTCCTATTGCTACCGGAACTGAACCGGGCTCCCGGTGCCCTCCGGCACGGCCCCGATTCACACCCCCCCGGGAACGCGGCCGCACCGTCGGTCGCGGAGTTCGAGGGACCGTTCGGCTCAGCGCCGGTCATCCCCGGAGAAAACCGTATCCGGCTCGGGGCCCACAGTGGGGGAGACGACGTCCGTGGCCCCGTGAACCTGCCTGTTCACCGTTAAGGACAGGGCGGTTGAGGACAGCGGTCCCCTTCGAGGGCGATCACGGTTCGGCGGGAAGTCGTGCCCTGCCCGTGGTGTCACAGGTCCTCGCACACAGCACCATGGACGGTATGAGCCATGCTTCCACGCCCCCTTCTGCGGACTCTGCCCCCGACACCGCCTCGACGTCCTCCTGCCGGGTCGCGGTCGACACCGGATTCGTCTTCGCGCGGCGCGACACCGGCGACCTCCTGCTCGACCTGTACCGGTCGGCCTCCGCCGAACGTCCCGTGCCGGTCGTGCTCTGGGTGCACGGGGGCGGTTGGTACGCCGGTGACCGCACCCAGGCACCGGATCTCGTACGCAGGGTGCGCGCCAGCGGATACGCCTTCGCGAGCATCGACTACCGGCTCTCCGATCAGGCGTCCTTCCCCGCCCAGCTGCACGACGTGCGGGCCGCGATCCGCTTCCTGCGCACGCACGCGGAAAGACTCGGACTCGACCCGCGGGCGATCGGGGTATGGGGCGGCTCCGCCGGCGGCCATCTGGCCGCGCTGGCGGGCCTGACCGGTCACATCGCTGCCCTGGTCGACGAGGAGGACACCGGCGGCGACCCGTCGGTGCAGGCCGTCGTCGCCTCCTACGCCCCCGTGGACCTGGCCGTCGTGGTCACCGAGGCCCAGTCCGGGCGCCCGGACACGGACGCCGCATCCTCTCCGGAGGGTCGGCTGCTGGGCGGAGATCCGGCCGAGCTGGTGGACGCGGCGCGGTACGCCTGCCCTCTGACGTGGGTCCACGCCGACGCACCACCGTTCCAGCTCTCCCACGGGACCGTCGACGACCTGGTCTCGTACAGGCAGAGCGAACTCCTGCACGAGGCCCTGGCCGCTGCGGGCGCGTCGAGCGAGCTCTACCTCCTTGACGGCTACAAGCACGGGTTCCTCAACGAGGCGGGCGGTCTCGACGGACAGCCCGCGGCGGTGATGGACGACGGCCGCCTGGAGCTGGAAGGGGCGGCCCGAGCCGTGCGGCGCCGTACGGCCGAGCCCGACGCCGGGGCGGTGCGGACCACCTTCGGATTCGCGACCGTGGACGAATTCCTGCGCAGGCACCTCATTCGGCCAGCGGTGACCACCACGGGTCGCCGTGGGCGTCGGTGAACCGCGCGCCAACGCCGTACGGGGCACCGGCCACTGGCCGGGCACCCGCGGATACATCTCCGCAGACCCGTCCGGCCACGACCACGAGGTGCTTCCGGGTCTCTGACCGAGGTTGTACAGGTGCGGACCAGAGCGGCCGGAACCAACGGCGTTCCTTCTCACGGGGTGACTGCCGGCCGGTGGTTCTGCCGCGGTGGTCCACACGATCGACGAGGGGAGCGGAGGTCGCGGTGGACTCTGAGTATCAGGCTGCTTTGAAGACCTTGTCCAGGTGCCAGGCAAGGGCGTCAGGGGCGGGGCGGTCCGTCTTTTCCCTGGGAAGGAAGACGGCCTTGTCTGCCAGCTCCGCGTACTCCTCGGTGTCCGGAAAGTCCTTGTGCAGGCGGGGGCTCACTCGCACCTGCATCTTCGGACTGATGCCGATGTACCCCAGGTCGAAGAGGGTGTGCACATCAGATCTCAGGAGCATCCCGTTGTCGAGCCGGTGCAGTCCTCCCTGGGAGACCGGGTGGATGTGAGCGGCCTCCAGCACCGGACGTACGCGTCGGCCGGAGATGGCGCACTGGCCTTCATAGGCGTCCAACAACGCCAGCTTGAACGCTCCCTGACCCATGCGACGGCGGGTGGGGCGGGCTTCGCCGAACATGGGGCCGTGGTGTTCCCAGGTGGTCGTCACGGTGGTCTCGTCGTCGACGAGGGTCTCCGCGGGGCTCCGCGCGAGAACGCGGTTGACGATGGGGGCGAAGTAGTCGGTGTGCTCGGAGCTGGTGATGTCCTTGTAGGTCTTTCCCTGAACGAGACCGTAGGACCAGTCCAGGGGAGGGCCGAAGGTCTCGTTCTTCGGCAGGAACACCGGGGCGCGCAGCATGATGCAGCCGATGAGCGGGTCTTCCCCGGGGAGGATGGGCGGCATCTTGTTCTTCGCTCGGTACACGTTGATCGCCTCGCGCACCGCGGACAGGCTGCTCCTGCCGTTGCCTTCGCCGAAGGCCGCCCAGGCCTCTGACAGGGGGACGAGCGCGAACCCGCTGAGGAGGGCGCCGCCCACGATCCGGTCGTGCGGCTTGTGGGTCTTGAACAGGAACAGGTCACCGGGGGAGAGCGCTTTGAAACTTTTCCCTGAGGGGCGCCAGAAGTTGATCTCCTCCAGGTGGGGGCGCTGGGCGAGGAAATCGGCCCAGGACTTGTCAGTGACTCCGACAAAAGCCTTCATGTCCGACATTGTGGAGCAGGTATTCACCGGCGTGTGCCGGTGAGCGGGGTTGCCGCATCCGGTGGCGGAAGTGCGTGTGCGAAGGCCCTGGAAGACGGCCGCGCGGATCGGCTCCGGATGGCCGGAAGCGGCCAGGGGACCGAAGTCCCGGTCACGGCCGGGCCTCTGCTGGTAGAACGTGCGTGGCGGAGTGGCAGCGGGCCGTGACCGAGCGGTCCTCTCCGGGGGACGGGAGCGTGTGCGGGTGCGGCAGAGTGCGTTGGTGGCCAGGGTCGGCTTCGAGGACGACGTCACGGCGGAGGAGGCGGACCGGCACACACGTGACCTGGTGCTCCTGCTCGAGGACCTGGACGTCGACGAGGTCCGGCCGCTGGAGGGAGAGGCCGTCTCCGGGACCCGGTCGGCGGACCCCGCTGCCGTGGCCGGCGCCGTGCTGGTCACCGGGATGTTGCTCAAACCTGTGCTCACGGCGGTCGTCTCGCTCGTCGGGACCTGGTTGGAACAGAGCGGCCAGCGGTCGGTGACGGTGGAGGTCGAGGGAGCCAAGGTCACCGTGCAGGGGAGGGTGGCGCCCGGCGAGGTGGAGGGCTACGTCCAGGCCCTGCGCGACGGTGGGTCCGCCCCCGCTGTCGAATCCGGGAAGGGCGACGCGTGAGGCGTACCGCGATTCTCCTGGGCGTCAACCGCTACGAGGACCTCGACGACCTGCGTTCGCCGTACGAGGACGTCCGGGCGCTCGAACGGGTCCTGAAGCACAACGGCCACTACACCAGGGTCGAGGCGCTCCTCGACCCGACGCGCGACGAGGCGATGGAGGTGCTGGAGGCGGCGCTGTCGGAGGGCAAGCCCGACGACCTCCTGCTCATCTCCTTCTCCGGGCACGGGGTCAAGGACAAGAGGGGTCGGCTGCACCTGGCCCTGCGGGACACCCGCCGCAAGAGGCTGGAGACCACCGCGCTCTCCGCCGAGGTCCTCAAGCGCTTGCTGGAGGACTCCCGTATGCGGAGCAAGGTGCTGCTGCTCGACTGCTGCCACGGCGGTGCCTTCGCCGACGGGTTCGCCACCCGCTCCGCCGGTGAGGAGGCGGAACCGCTCGACCTGGAGCGTCAGCTCAGCGATGGCGCGGGCACCTACGTCATCGCCGCCTCGGGGGCCCTGGAACTGGCCCGGGAGGGCGACAACGCGTCGGGGGTGCGGCCCTCGCCCTTCAGCGAGGCGGTGGTGCGGGGTCTCGGAGGCGCCGCGGCGGACGCCAACGGTGACGGGTGGATCGACGCGGTCGACCTCTACCAGTACGCGCACCGCGAGGTGGACCACGTGGACGGCCAGCGTGTCACCGTGTCCTCCCTCGGTGTACGCGGATCGCTGGTTCTGGCCCGGCACACGGGATCGGCCACCGCGGCCGACCTGCCGGGGGCCTCCGGCAGGCCCGACCGGGTCGGCGCGGCGGGTGCGGAGGGGGCCGAGGCGCGCGGGGCCGGCGCGGAACAGCCGCGGGCCCGTGGTGAGCGGCCCGCCGAATGGACCTGGTCGGGCTACCTGGACTATCTGCGCGACTGCCTGGTCCGGCAGAGCGTCCTGCAGCAGCTGCCCGACGCCAGCGGCCGGGACGCGGCCGTCTGTGAGATGGACTCGGAGGTCCTTCTCAGCCGGGCGGAGGGCCGGTGGCGGCTGACCGGCCGCGCCGAGACCCTTGCGCGGGAAGCGGTGAAGGAGGGCCGTCCGCTGCGCTACGGCTACCCGGCGGTGCTCTTCGACCCCGTGCGGTCCGACCGCGGCAGCGGCAGGAAGGCCAAGCTCGCCCCGCTGTTCGTGATGGACGTGGAGATGGCTGAGGAGTCCGACGGGCACTACCTGGTGCCCGTCGGCGAGCCGGAGCTGAACCGCGAACTCTTGATCTCCGCGGCCGGCCTGGACGAGAGCGACATCGAGGAACTGGTCACCTGGTTCGAGGTCGACTGGGACGGGGGAGAGGTCTCCGGCCTCGCAGACAAGGCGCGCACGGTCTGCGACCGGCTCCGGCTGGCCCGTGTGGACGACCTCGTCGCCGGTGAACTGCGCAGTTCGCTGGACGTGCGCCGCGGTGCGCGGCGCGGAGCGCAGAACGCCGCCGTCCTCTACCGCGGCGACCCCGCGGGAGCGGCCGTCAAACAGCTCGTCGGCGATCTCGACCACCGGGGCAAGGGGATCCGGGTCGATGCCCTCGCGGGTACGGCGCTTGCGGCCCTGTCCGATTTCCGCCACGCGGTCAGCGGTTCCGGGACCGCTCTGCCCGTGGTCACCGGTCGCAGCAACGCCGCACAGGAGGAGATCCTGGCCTCGGCCATGGGGCAGGTCATGACCGTGGCCACAGGCGCCCCAGGCACGGGGAAGAGCGAACTCATCACGTCCGTGGTCACCACCGCCGTCGCGGCCGGGCAGTCGGTCCTGGTGGCCTCCACCAACAACACGGCCGTGGACGAGGTGGTCGAGAGGGTCAACCGACTCGCTCCCGGTGCCGACCTGGTCGTGCGCACCGGGAACCAGGAGCGCCGGGCCGCCGAGCCGGAGATCCTCAACGGGCTCCTGGCCGCCGAATGGGAACCCGCCGACACGGCCACCGCGCAGGCCCGACTCGTGGTCCACCATCGCGGAGTGGGGACGGCCCAGCACGAGCTGGCCGTCGCGGAGGAAGCGGAGCGGATGCTTGCGGCGCTGGCGGGCACGCGCAACCGGCAGGTGCGGGACCTGCCCGGCGGGGTCGGTCCGGACGTCTTCGGCGGGCCCCGGGAACTGCGCCGGTGGACCCGCCGCACCGAGGCGGCGCTGGAGTCCCGGTGGACCGGCTGGTGGCACCGCCTGCTGACCAGGCGGGGGCTCCGTATCGCGGGGACGGACGGGGAACTCTCGGAGATCCTTGCCTTCCTCACCACGGAGGGGGAGTGGCGGGAGCTGCGCGAGCGGGTGGGGGAGGGGATGCGTCCTGAGGCAGCGGTAGCCCGGATCAACGGCCTACGAGAAGAGCGGCGCGAGGCGAGCAGGGAGTTCCTGCTGGGCCGGGTCGCCGAGTCGCTGCGCAGGGGCCACACCGTCGTGGAGGGCAGGCTGCGCGACCTCGCCTCGGGGCAGAACGGCTGGAAGGGCATGAAAAAGCTGGTGCGCACCGTGCCGGCCTGGGCCACCACGTCCCGATCGGTGCGCGGGGTCTTCCCGCCGGAACCGAAGTTGTTCGACCTGGTGGTGGTCGACGAGGCCAGCCAGTGCACCGTCGCCGATCTCGTTCCGCTGCTGTACCGGTCCCGGCGGGCACTGGTGATCGGTGACCCGCACCAGCTCCAGCCGGTCAACCCCATGACCGGTCAGGAAGACCGCAGGATCCAGGCGGTCCACGGGCTCCCCGAGGCCGAGATGGGGGAGCGCTCCCTGGCCTTCACCGGCTCCTCCGCCTACCACGCTGCCGCCTCCGCACTGGTGGCGGGCGGAGGCGAGGTGCTCTGGCTCGACGAGCACTACCGCTGCCACCCCGACATCGTCGCTCCGGTGAACCGGCGCTTCTACGGTGACCGGCTCGCGGTGCGCACCGACACCACCGCTCTGGCCGCCCCCGGCGACCGGGCTGTCCAGTGGATCGACGTGCGGGGCGCCTGCGAGCGGCCGGGCGGGCGCTCCTGCCTCAACCGGGACGAGGCGGAGGAGGTACTCGCCCTGCTGCGCCGGCTCTGGCGGACGCTCCCGCCGGAGGCGACCATCGGCGTGGTCTCACCCTTCACCGCCCAGGTCCGCTGGATCGAGAAGAAGCTGGGGGAAGAGGCAGCCGAGAGGATCAGGGTGGGCACGGCGCACCGCTTCCAGGGCGGGGAGCGGGACGTGGTCGTGGTCTCGCCCGCCGCGGCCGAGGGCGTGAACCGGCACAGCGGGAGGTGGGCGCTGCAGCAGCAGAACCTGTGGAACGTCGCGGTCACCCGGGCGCGCTCGCGCCTCTACGTCGTGGGCGACCGGGGGTACTGGGCCGAACAGGGAGGACTGCTGTCCGACCTGGTGACAGAGGCCGCGAGCGGAACCGCTCCTGGCCTGGACGAGGCTGCGGGCCTGCTGTTCGAGGCCCTCACCAACAGTGCGTCCTCGCCCAGGGCCGGCCACCGCGTCGAGGGTTATGCCTGTGATCTGCTGGTGCCAGGGAAGGACGGGGACATCGCCGTGGTGATCGACCGCCCCAGGCCCGGCGCCACCGCCACGCCCGCACCGGGGCGCACGCTGCAACGCACCTTGGACAGGGCGGCCCTGTTCGCGTCGGTGTCCGGTCTGCGCACCGTACGCGTTCCGGAGTGGCGGTGCCTGGCGGAGCCCGAGGTGGTGGCCGGGGAGCTCATGGCCTTATAGCGGATTCAGCCGGGCGGCGCCCGGCCAGGGCGGTGCGCACGGGTGTGTCCGAAGAGTGTGTGCCCCTGGGGCGGAGAAGGTCTCATCTCCGCTCAGGAACCGTCGGTGACGCGCTTGCCGTCCCCGTCCTTGACGATGGTGAAGGCGTCCACGGTCGCGCCGTCGGCGGTGCGGGCCCGGTACTCCAGGGTGTCGCCGTCCACCGCGACGTGCTGGAAGGTCTGGGTGTCCTCGCGCTGCACCTGCACCCGGGCGCCGTTGTCGGTCCAGTTGTCCTCGCCGGCGTCGTAGGTCTTGGGTCCGGTCACCGAGACCACGTAGACCGGGCCGGTGTGAGCGCCGGAGCCGCCGTCCTCGCCCTCGGCCAGGACACCCCGGGTGTAGGAGTGGTCGTGGCCCTGCAGGACCAGGTCCACGTCGTGCTCCTCCAGGACCGGCAGCCACGCCTCGCGCAGCGGCCCGTTGTCGCGTTCGGGGTCGCTGGAGAAGACCGGGTGGTGGAAGGTGACCACGGTCCACGGGTGGGGGTTGTCGGTCAGCACCCGGTCCAGCCAGTCCCGCTGCGTGTCCAGCCACCGCTCGGGGTCCTCCGGGGCGGCCTCCCGGTAGTTGGAGTTGAGCACCACGAACCGCACCCCCTGGTAGTCGGTGTGATAGGCGGTTCCGGCCAGGTCCGTGCCCCGGTCGGGGCCGTTGCCGGCGCCGGGGAACTGCGGGCCCCAGTGCCGGCTCAGACCGTCGTCGTACTCGTGGTTGCCCGGCGTGGCCACGTGGTTCATGCTCCCGGACGCCTGCCCGAAGGCGTCGAACCACTCGTCCCACTGGGAAGCGCTGTCGGCGTCGTCGATGAGGTCCCCGGAGTGCACGGCCAGCTCGGCGTCGGGCACCGCCTCCAGCCCGGCCCGGACGACGGGGGCCGCGTCCTCGGTGATGTCGTTCTGGATGTCGCCGAAGTACAGGAAGCTGAAGGGCTCCGCTCCCTCCGCCGCGGTGGTGAAGGTGCGCCAGTCCCCGGTCTCCTCCTCCGAGCCCTCACCGGCACCGATCGCGCCGATCCGGTAGCGGTAGGCGGTGTCCGGTTCGAGGCCGGTGGCCGTGGCCGCGAAGGTGGAGCCCGGTTCGTCGCCTCCGGTCGGGCTGCCGTCGACCCGCACGGTCTCCTCCGAACCGTCGTCGGGCCCGATCTCCAGGAAGGACTCCTCCGCTCCGGACGCGTGCCAGGTCATCGTCTGGGAGGTGCCGGGATCGGCTGTGGGCGAGAGGAGGACGCGGTCGACGGGCCGTTCGGATGCGGCCTGGGGTGTGCAGGCGCACAGCCCTGCCACGAGAAGGGTCCCGCACAGGGCCGCCGGCACGCGACCCGGAGCGGGGCTGGGTGGAGCGGTAGGCATGGAGGTACCTGTCCTTTCTTCCGGCGGTCCGGGACCGCGGGGCGGGGAGGCGGCGAGCCGGTCCGGGAGGCGTCGTGTCCGGCTCCTACCCAGGTGAGAGGCGGAAATCCGTCGCAACAGCTCTCCCGGTGGGACCGCACCCTATGCCGTCCGTCGCGCGGAGGAGCGCCCCGTCGAGGAACCCCGGCACTTCGCAGGCTCCAATCGGAACGGCATCACGGCTGCCGGGATCCGGTACGGCCGAGCACCTCTCCGGAGTCCACGGAAACGCCAGCACAACAGCGTGCGCTGTCCCTCCGGAGACCGGAAGGACGGCGCCGACACGGTCAGGACGTGCCGGAACCCCCGAAGCGGTCGGTGATCTCCTCCCGCAGACGTAGGGCCCTGGGATCGGGAAAGTCCTCCAGAACCGTCAGTGCCTCGCGCCAGTACCCGCGGGCCGCGTCCGGGGCCCCGTCGGCGGCCACTGCCGAGGCAAGCCTGTCCAGGCAGACCGCGAGCCTCCAGCGATCCCGGTACCTGCGGTACCCGTTGGCCGCCTGCCGGTAGAACCTCGCGGCCTCACCGGGGCGCCCAAGGCTTCGATAGACCTCTCCGGCGCCCTCGAAGGACTCCGCCTCGCGCACGTGGTCGGCCGTCCAGCGGTGCAGCCCTGCCGACTCGTGGAAGGAGAGCAGCGCGTCCTCCGTGTGTCCGAGACGCGCCTGGATCCTGCCGAGCTCCAGGTACGCGAACCCCTCGAGGACGGCGTCCCCGAGTTCACGGGCGATCTCCAGCGCCCGCCGCACACAGGACAGGCCGCGGTCGTTCCTGCCCAGCACCCGCCAAGCCGCGCTCAGGGAGGCCAGGCAGGCGAACTCGCTCATGCGGTCACCGGTCTCCCTGTGGATACCGATGGCTCGTTCGCCCAGCACCACGGCCTCCTCGGGTTCGCCCAGTTCGAGGACGCACTGGGCCAGGTTGCCGAGGACGATCCCCTCCCACAGGCGCTCACCGGCACCCACCACCAGTCCGAGGGAGCGCTCGAAGTGCTCGCGGGCCTCGCCGAGCACGTGCTCGCGAAGACGGGCCAGACCGATGGCGTTCAGCGACATGGCCACTCCGAACTCGTCGTCCTCCTCCTTCCGCAGCTCGAGTGCGCGCCGGTGATGGGCCAGTCCCTCCGTCGGCCGGTTGGCCTGCACGCAGGCCATGCCCAGGCTCTCCTCCAGGTCCGCCTCCGCCGACGCATCGCCCTCCCTTCGTGCTGCTTCCAGGCCGAGGCGGGCGGTCGTGAGCCATACGGAGTCGTAGGAGTGGAAGGTGTAGAAGTGCCTCAGGGCCGAAGCGAGCCGCCAGGCGACGCCGTCCATCCCCGCGGAGACGGCCGCCTCCACCGCGGCGGTCAGGTTCCTCCCCTCCAGCTCGAACCACCGCGCCGCCTCCGAACCGTCAGAGAACCTGCGGACGCCATCGTCCTCCTCCGCCGGTCCGATGTGCCTCAAGTGGGAATCCAGCGCCCTGGCGGCGGTGTCCGCGCCGCGCAGATACCAGGCCAGGAGGCGTTGCACGGCCCGCTGCCGGACGTCCTGGTCCTCCTCGTGGCGCACCTGGTCGGTGGCGTAGGAGCGCAGCAGATCGTGGAAGCGGTAGCGGTCGGTGTCGGTTTGCTCCAGGAGATGCGCACCGACGAGGGCGTCCAGGGTGCGCTGTGCCCGGCGCACCGGCAGTTCGGCCAGGACCGCAGCCGCACCCGCGTCGAAGTCCGGGCCGGGGTGCAGGCCGAGCAGCCGGAACAGCCGTGCGGCGCCCTCGGGCAGCGCCCGGTAGGACCAGGCGAAGACGGACCGGACGGCGTCGGCCTCCTCCTCGTCGTCCGTGGCCAGGGCGTCCCAGAGTGCGGACTCGTCGCGCAGGTCCTGGATGAGGTCGTCCAACGGCATGTACGGGCGGCTGGCCGCGCGCTCGGCGGCGATGCGCAGGGCGAGGGGGAGCTGTCCGCACAGCCGTGCCAGCTCGGCCACCTCCTGCGGGTCGTCCTTCTGCCGGTGGTGGCCGGTCACGTGTTCCAGGAGCGCCACGGCCTCGGCGGGATCCAGGGTGTGAACGGTGACGCGCCGAGCCCCGTTCCTGGCGACCAGGCCGGAGAGCCGGTCCCTGCTGGTGACCAGGACCACGCAGCCGGGGGAGCCGGGAAGCAGCGGGCGGACCTGCGCGGTGGACGAGGCGTTGTCGAGGAGGACGAGGACGCGTTTGTCCGCGAGGAGGGAGCGGTGGAGGGCGGACCGGCTGTCGAGGTCGGCGGGTATGGAGTCCGCCGACACACCGAACGCCCGTAGGAACCTGTCCAGCACCTGGTCCGGGGACAGCGGAGACCCTGGCCCGTAGCCACGCAGGTCGACATAGAGCTGGCCGTCGGGGAAGTGCTGTCGTACCCGGTGCGCCCAGTGCAGTGCAAGGGCCGTCTTGCCCACCCCGGCCGTGCCGGCGATGACGTGGAGCACGGATTCCGCGCGTCCGGCCGCTTCCCCGCCGGTGCTGTGCAGGTGGGCGCTGAGCACTTCCAGTTCCCCCGCGCGGTTGACGAACCCGCGCACGTCCGCGGGGAGCTGCCTGGGCACCGGAGCACGCGCGGGTCCGGGCTCGTGGTCGTGGAAGTGGATCCCGCCCCCGACGTCCCGTGCCTGGACCGCGCGGCCGGAGACGTCGGAGATCCGCGACCGGACGCCGTCGGTGGAACTCTCGTGTGGCCCGTCTCCGGGGCGGCGGCGTCTGTCGTCAGGCACGGCCGGCTTCCGTCCCACCCACCTCGCGGACGAAGAAGTCCTCCAGGGCCTCGGCGTTCTCGTGCAGGGCCGCGATCTCGGAACGGCACTGCGCGGTGACGTCTGCGTCGGTGTACCTGACGGCTCCGTCGAGGATCCCCCGGGAGTCGTAGCGGATCCTGTAGGTCACGGCGTCGCCGAGGGTCACGATCTCCGGAACCGGCCTTTCCCGCTCCAGGGCTGTGAGCGGTTCGGCGGAGACGACGCGGATGTCCTCGCCGCACTGGGCGCGTATACGGAGGGAGTGCAGTTCCCAGAGCAGGTAGAGGGGGAGCGGTTTCTCCACGACCCGCACTCTGCGGATCCGGCACCCCAGACCGGCGAGACGGTCGAACTCCGAGCGCAGAAGCGGGCGCTCCGCCTCCAACATGCGGAGGGATTCGGCCCTTCTCCCGTCGGCGAACGCCACCCAGCTCCTTTCCTCCGGCTGGTCGAACTCCTGCTGCCGCTCGAGCTTCCAGACATCGGTGTCTCTGAGCGATCCGAAGCGGACGTCGAAGTCCTCGGAGTACTCGTCCAGGGTGAGGCGGTCTCCGGGCCGGTCGGCGATGGTGTCAAGCATCGGGTATGTCGGCCTTCGCCGAGATCAGCGTGGCGCGAGGGATGACGACGAGCCGTTCGCCGGGGGAGATCAACGCCCCTTCGGGGAGCCGGTGGGCGTAGAGCGGTGTCAGGTCCCGGCCGATCACCGCGATGTCGCCGTTGTCGAGTTCCCAGATGTCTGGGCACCCCTTGACGTGGTTGGTGGTGTCCAGCTCCTCCGGCGACCTGCCCAGCCGGCGGACCATGTCGGCGCCGGGGTCCGCTTCCCAGGGGCGTGCCATTTCGAACCCTTCCGCGCACCGGACGGGGGAATGGTGCGCCCCTAGAAAATAACACGGCCTCTTTCTCTCCTCGGGTGATCATCGTGTTTCGGCCAGCCACGCTTTCCTTCCGGTTCGGCGTGGACAGTACGCCCGCCTCGAGACAAGTCTTGCTATGTCATGGAAAGTGGCAGGTGGGGGTTTCAGTGTTGCCGTCTGGCTCTTTGTCGTGTGTGTGAACGGTGCGTCTGTTGTTCGGGACCGGGGCAGTGGCCTTGGTTGTCCTTCGAGTGGGCGAACGAGGATTTTTTCAGTCAATCCTTCATTGCTTGGAAATGAAGGTTTTCCTGTTGGTTCGCTGAATCGTTCGCGCGTCCGCTTCTCATTGTGAATTTGCTGTGTCCTGAAGTTCCTGGAGGTTTTTGGCTTTTTCGAGGTGGCTGCCCGGAGGTATTATTCCCCCTTGCTCGCCCGAGGGGTTTCCAAGCCATCTCTCGAGGGCTTCGATGGATGTCAGGCCATCCCTTTTTGCCTGGAGGAGTCGGCGTACCCACACACTTTTTTCATTCCTTGCTTCTGTGTCGGCTGACTGAAGGCTCAGGAAATTTGCTGCCTTCCCGTCCACCGAGGCCCAGAGGTAGCCGATCGCGACTCCTTCCTTGTGTATCGGAACGTAGAGTACGGCTGTGTCTGTCAGACGGTCGAACTTCGGCCTCGATCCGGATCTTTCCAGGCCAAGGTCTTCCCATGCCTCTCCGCGAGACATGGCATGGGCCGGGTCCGGCTGGTTGCTCCCCACGACTACTCGTCTCGGTTGTCGGTTTGTCTGCCTCGGGCGTGAGGCCTCGAACTCCTGGGTGGTTCCCTTGCCGAGATCGATGATAGGAATTTCTGCCTGAGACGGCATTTCATCTCGACGCAGACCAGAAGCGGGTAACAGTGGACTGACCGGTCAGGGCCGTGTGTTCTTCGGCCTGAAGGGAGCGGTGAGTGGTTCGCCGCGAGCCTCTCCGCCAGGAGTGGAGTGGTCCGTTCGGACCTTCGGTAGTCCGCCGTTCACCGGCCAGGCCCTCCAGCACCTGGGCCGCCCGCCCGACCGAACCCTCAGACCACCGGGGTGGTCTGGGCGAGGGAGATGCGCCAGTCGTCGCCCTCGCGGACCAGGAGGTAGGACATGACGCCTTCCCGGGGAGCGGAGGACTCCGCCTCGGGGCGCCCGTCGAAGACGGTCTTGGTCAGGCTGACGTGGGCGACGTCGCGCGCGACGAAGCGGATGTCGTCGACCCGCAGGGCCGTCCGGACGTCCTTGAGGGGTGTGGCGAGGGCTTCGGCCATGGCGGAGGTGAAGGCCTCCAGGCCGAAGAGCCGCCGCCCGCCGAAGTTGACGATCACGACGTCGGAGGTGTGCAGCGCCGGGAGTGCGACGGGGTCGTTCTGGGCCCGGTCCGCTCGGGCGACGAGGTCGTGGATGCGCCGCTCGTCGGTGGCGCGGTCGGGGAGGGTCGTGCTCGTGGTGTCCATGGGACGAACCTAGAAGCTCAACTTTTGTTCATGTCAAGGCGCCCGCTCCGCGCCCGTGCCCGCACCCCGCCTCAGGGCAGGACCGGCCGGGGCCCCTCCGGAGGCTTCGGGCGCGGCCCCCACTCGCGCGGGTAGCCGAGGGAGACCTCGATGTGGGGCACGCCGTCCACGACGATGGTGCGCGGGATGTGCAGGTGGCCGTAGACGACGGCGCGGGCGCGGTAGCGCGTGTGCCAGTCGGCGGTGGCCTCGGTGCCGCACCACTGGGCGAACTCGGGGTAGTGCAGGACGCGGGTGGGTTCGCGGACCAGGGGGAAGTGGTTGACCAGGACGGTGGGGGTCTCGGTGTCGAGGGCGTCGAGGCGCTTGCGCGTGTAGTCCAGGCGGGCGCGGCACCACTCGTCGCGGCTCGGGTAGGGGTCGGGGTGCAGCAGGTACTCGTCGGTGCACACGACCCCGGAGGCGTGGGCGACGGCGAGCGCCTCCTCCTTGGTGCGGGCGCCCTCGGGGCGGAAGGTGTAGTCGTACAGGACGAACAGCGGGGCGACGACGACCGGCCCGTCGAGGCCGGGCCACACCGGGTAGGGGTCCTCAGGGGTGTGCACGCCCAGACCGCGCAGCGCCTCGACGAGGTGCCGGTAGCGGGCCTCGCCGCGCAGCTGGACCGGGTCGCGCGGGGAGGTCCACAGCTCGTGGTTGCCGGGGGTCCACACCACCGTGGAGAAGCGCTCGCTCAGCAGCTCCATGGCCCACAGGATGTCGTCCGAGGTCTCGGCGACGTCGCCGGCGACCAGGAGCCAGTCGTCGTCGGACGCGGGCCGCAGGGCCTCGGTGAAGGCGCGGTTGTCGGCGTGCCGGACGTGCAGGTCACTGATGGCGACCAGGCTCATCGTCACCGTCCCCTTCGGTGGTCGTGGATCGGCGACACCCTACACACCCGGGCGGTCTTTCGGGCGGGCGGCCCGGACCCGGGCCGGGCAAAGGACTGTCCCCGGCCTCTGCTTGACTGCTCCCATGAACGTGCGTGAGGCGCTGCCGGAGGAGATGGCGGCGGTCGGGGAACTGCGGGTCGCGGCCTACCGGGACCTGGGGCTGCTGGAGGAGGGGGACCCCTACACGGACTCGCTCCGGGCGCTGGGGTCCGACGGCCGGGGCGAGGTGCTCGTGGCCGTCGAGGGGGATCGGGTCGTGGGCACCGTCCTGCTCGTCCCGTGGTCGGAGTCCAGCGAGATCGCTCGCGGGCCCGAGGAGGCGGAGGTACGGGCGTTCGCGGTGGTGCCCGACGCCCAGGGCCGCGGTGTGGGCCGCGCCCTGGTGCGCGCGGTGGTCGCCCTGGCCTCGGAGCGGGGGGCGTCCCGGGTGGTCCTGTCCACGCAGCCCCCGATGCTCGCGGCGCAGTCCCTCTACCGGGCCCACGGGTTCGTCCGCACCCCCGAACGCGACTGGACCCCGGTGCCCGGGGTCGACCTGCTACCGGGCCCACGGGTTCGTCCGCACCCCCGAACGCGACTGGACCCCGGTGCCCGGGGTCGACCTGCTGACCTACGCGCTCGCGCTGCCGGACCGGGCGGCCTCCGCGCCCCCCGCTCCGCAGGCGGTCGCCCAGGGCTGAGCGGCGCCCTCCGGTTCCGATAGTGGGCTGACCGGAACGGTATCCGGTGGGACGTGAGGGGCCCTGACCTGGATGATCTTGTACTTATAGACGGTGTGGGCGCCCACACCGTCTATAAGTACAAGATCACGGGGGAGAGGCGGGGCCGCCCGGCGCCGCCTCCCGCCCCGTCCCCACGTCGAAGGCCCTGTCGCACGCCGCCCGCACCCCGTCGTTGTGGGTGGCGACCACAACCGCGCACCCCTCGCGGCCCAGTTGCCGCAGGACCTCCACCACCATCGCCGCGTTGTCCGCGTCCAGAGCCCCCGTCGGCTCGTCGGCCAGCACCAGGGACGGCCGCTTGACGAGCAGGCGGGCCAGGGCGACGCGCTGCCGCTCGCCGCCGGACAGGCGGTGCACCACCTCGCCCTCCCGCCCGGCCAGGCCGACCCGCTCCAGCGCCGCGGCGTGGCCGGCCCGGGCGCCGCGCCGCCGCGCCACGTCCAGGTTGGCCCGGACCGTGGCGTTCTCGATGAGCGCGTAGTCCTGGAAGAGGTAGCCGAGCCTGTCGCGCCGGAAGCGCCGCCGCCCTCCCGGCCCCAGGCGGGTCAGGTCGGCGCCCTCGCAGAGGATCCGGCCGCCGCTGGGCCTGTCGAGCAGGCCCAGGCAGTTGAGCAGGGTGGTCTTGCCCGAGCCGCTGGCCCCGACGAGGGCGACCGTCTGCCCGGCCTCGACGGTCAGGTCCAGGCCCTGCCACAGGACGCGGTCCCCGAAGGCCTTGGCGAGGTTCTCGGCGGTGATCATGGTGCTCCCCGGTGGTGTCAGGCCCGCGAGGAACCTTCGCGGACGATGCGGCGGTGGAAGAGGGCGAGGGCGCTGAGGGTCAGGGCGAGCCCGGCCGCCGTGACGGCCGCGGCGTAGAGGGGCTCCAGCCCGCTGGTCGGCACCGGTTGCGGCGGCAGGGGCCGCAAGGGGTCGTCCAGGGCCCGCAGCGCGGCGAGGGTGTCCCAGGCGGCCCAGCCCGTGAAGCCGAGCGCGACCACGGCCTCCACGGCGAGGAACCGGCGGTGTGCGGCGAGGAACCCCCACCCGCTGATGTGCCGGGCGAAGACGGTCTGGGCGTGCGTGCGCACGTGGATGACGCACGCGGCGACGCCGGTCGTCAGCAGGACGGCGGTGCCGGCGGCCAGCGCGAGCAGTTCGACGCGCACCGCGGCGACCTGGGCGGCGTGGGCGCTCCTGGCCTTGTCGAGGATCGGCTGGACCGTGTTGACGTACTCGGCCACCCGCGGGTCGGCGCGGGCCTCCAGCACCACGTCCGGGTCGGGGAAGAGCAGGGCCTCGTGCGTCAGGTAGGTGAGGTAGGTCCGGTCGGAGAGTGCGGAGCCGTTGGGCAGGGCGACGATCACCGGGTCCCGCAGGAAGGGGGAGGCGTCGGTCCCGCCCGGGTCCCTCGACCCGTAGGTGAACACCCGCTGGCCGCCGGCCAGCGGCAGGACCTCGATGTCGGCAGCGGTTCCCGTGCTCCCGGCCTGGAGGGCGTACCAGTCGGGCATCTCGCCCTCGACGGCCTCCCGGTGGGCGGCGTGCGCGGGCGGCAGCAGGACCCTGACCCGGTCGTCGGAGGGGGCGGCGCCGTAGCGTGCGCCGGTGGGGGACAGGACCTCCTGCTGCGCGAGGTAGGTGTCGTTGACCACGAGCAGGTCGAAGCCGGGGCGTGGGGCGCCGACCGGCACGAGCGACGCGGGGGGATGCCGCTCGGCGACGACGAGCTTCCCGTCGAGGTCGGCGCGGCGCAGCCAGGGGCCGAGGAGGCGCTCGGCGGTCCCCGGGTCGTCGAAGGCCGTGCTGCCGTTGAGTGTGGCGTGCGAGGTCTCCCCGGTGCGCTCGAACGCCTCCAGCGCCGCGCGCTGCTCCCGCGCGGCCTGCGCGAGGTGGAGCGTGCTCGCCAGGACGCCGAGCAGGAGGAGCAGGACGGGCACGCGCACCAGGTAGACGGCGGCCCGGGTGCTCCGGACGGGCAGGCGCCCCCGGAGCGCCGGCAGGACCCCGGTGGCGTGCACCAGGCCCAGCGCCGCCGCGTGCGTCACCAGGGCCGCGGCGGTGAGGACGCCGAGCAGGGCCAGGGCGGTCAGGGAGTACAGGCCGAGCTGGTTCCACCCGTTGTAGAGGCCGAGGAGGAGCAGGGTGAGGGCGCACACGGCGGGCAGGGCGACGCCCCACAGCCGTGCGACCCGGCCCAGGTCGCCCAGGAGGATCCGGGCGTAGGAGTGCCCGTGGAGGCGGCGGACGCCGTGGTCCCGGGAGTCGAGCAGGACGCCCGCGCCGATCGAGGTGGTGCCCACCAGCAGCGCCGTGGCCAGGACGTGGAAGAGGGGTCCGCCGAGGAACGACTGCCACAGGCGGGCCTGGCCCGCGCCGGGGTCCGCGCCCAGCCCGTGCGCGGCGAGGGCGTCGGCGAGCACCCGCGCGTTCTCCGGCGGTCCGAAGACGAGGTAGTTGCCGCGGGGGCTGCGGTCGGCCATGTCCCGCACGGGGTGCACGCGCAGTTCCATCGTGCGGCCGAAGGAGGGGTATCCGTCGGTGAGCCAGTCGGCCTGGGCCGAGCCGGGGTCCCCGACCGCGAGGTACATGTGCCACAGCGACTCGGGCGAGCGCACGTCCGGGACGACGAGGCCGACGGAGATCCGTTGCTCCGCCGCGACGCGTTCGACGGTCCGCGCGACCTCGCCGCCGTCGGAGGCGCCGTCGTCCTCGACGATCCACACCGACGCCGAGTGCTGTGCCGTGGGGATCGTCGCCTCCCACGCGGCCAGCAGCAGTGCGGCGATGAGCGCGGCGCAGACCAGGAGCGCGGTGTGGGCGAAGGCGATGGTGCGGTTGGGCATCGTGTCCCTGCGCGTGGTCGGGGAGCCGTGCGCCCCGGCGGAGGGGCGGCCCCGTGGCTGCGGGAGGCGCTACCCGCAGTGCCTCCAGTAGGTCTCGTTGTGGTTGACGGCGCGCGGGGCGGAGGCCTCGGACGTCTTGCCGGGCAGCATCGCGGCGGACGTGACGGTGTACGTGCCGACCGCCGTCGACCCGTGGCAGAGCGTCGCGTGGAAGTAGTTCGAGTACACCCTTCCGGTGGTGAGGCCGTGGTACCAGGTACCGCCGCCGACGTAGCTGATGGCCGCGTCGGCGACACCGGCCGTCGCCGCGGTGAGCCCGGCCGCGAAGACCAGGGACGCGGCGGCGCGCTTCAGGGGGTGGGGCATGTCGTTCCCTCTCACGGCCTCCGGCACGGTTGTCGGCGGAGGCCTTCGTCGTGCGGGGACGGTGCGCGGAGGGTGCGGTCGGGCGGGCCTCCCGGCCGCGCGCCGGGGGGCTCCGTGTCGGGGACGGACGACGGGGGCGGCGGCGCGTTCCGCGGGGCGGGGCGTTTTCCTCACTGCCGTCCCGCTCGTGCCGACGCAAGAAAAAAGTACCGCACGGAGTGCTTCGGTAACTCTTTGTGGCCACTATCGGACAGGAATTCGCCCGTAGCAGGGTTCTCCGTGCGTTCCGGTCTAGCGGGCGGCGCCCGGGCCTTGCTCTGCGTCACCGCCGGTGAGGCCGTCGCGCAGGCGTGCCAGCTCGGCCCGGAGTTCGTCGGCCAGTTCGACGGCGCGGTCCAGGCCGGGCGCGGGGGCCGCGTCCGCCGGCCCGGGGACGGGTTCGGCGGCGGGCCGCTCCGGGGCGGGCCGGTCCAGCAGGGAGGGGTCGGGGGCGATGCGCACCTGTTCCGAGGCGCCCTCGGCCTCGATGTCGAACACCACCCGGTCCGACCGGTGCCAGCTCTCGAACCACTCCAGCGGGGTGCCGTCCCGGTCGAACGTCCCGCCCTCCAGCAGCAGGAGCGGGGCCTCGGCCGCCACCCCGAGCTCCAGGGCGATGCGCGGGTCGGCGGGCACGGCCCGGATCTGCCGGCGCCCGCTCGTGGGCACGGCCCCGAACCGCTCCTCCATGAGGCGGTGCAGGGAGGCGTCGCGCAGCATCGCGGCCTCCAGGCCGGGGAAGCGCTCGGCGGGGAGCCAGGTGCGCACGTAGGACAGCGGGTCGCCGCCGACCGAGCGCACGCGCTCCAGGCGGAGCAGGTCCCGGGTGCCCAGGTGCCCGACCGCGGCGGGGCCCCCGGAGAGGGAGGGCTCCAGCGACAGCACCGCCGTGGACAGGCTCAGCCCCTCGGAGGAGAACTGGTCGAAGAGCCCGGTGACGCGCTGGACGAGCCGGTGGTGCTCGGTGGGGACCGCGGCGACCGGGGCTCGGCCCCGGGTCCTCCTGACCGAGCCCTCGTCCTCCAGGGTGGCCAGCGCCTGCCGGACCACGCTGCGGGAGACCCCGAACCGCTCGCGCAGGGCCGCCTCGCTGGGCAGGGTGTCGCCGGGGGCGATCGAGCGGTCGCGGATCTCGGCGCGCAGCACGCCGGCGACCTGGGCGTGCAGGGGGCGGGGGTCGGTGCGGTCGACGGGCATGGGCGCCATTCTAGGGCCGGGCGTGCGGGCGGGGGCGTGCCCGTGCACGGCACGCTGCGGATCCGGGCCGCACGGCTTCCGCGCGGGATCGGGCACCGGAACGGCGGTGTGCCCGCGCCCCGACGGGGACGCGGGCACACCGTTCACCGGTGCTCCGGCAGGGGCGGCCGAGGGCGGGCGGGGCCGCCCCGCCCGGTGGGCCTTCGCGCCGCTACCGCGCGTCGGAGCGGGACGCCTGCCAGACGTGCCCCCAGCCGGGGGCCAGCTCAGCGGCCCGGCGCAGCGCCAGGACGAGGCTGGCCTCGCGGGCGATCCCGCGGCCCGCGATGTCGAACGCGGTGCCGTGGTCGACCGAGACCCGCACCACGGGGAGGCCGGCGGTGATGTTGACGCCGTCGTCGCCGTAGACGGCCTTGAAGGGCGCGTGCCCCTGGTCGTGGTAGCAGACCGCGACCAGCTTCCACTTGCCGTTGACGGCAGCCGGGATCAGGGCGTCGGCGGGGAGCGGGCCGTGGGCGTTGATGCCCTCCTCGCGGGCCAGGGCGATCGCGGGCGCGAGGACGTCGGCGTCCTCGTCGCCGAACAGGCGGTTCTCCCCGGCATGCGGGTTGAGCCCGGCCACCCCGATGGGCTCGTCCGGACTGCCCTGGGCGCGGGCGAACGCGCTCATCAGGCGCAGCACCTCCAGGGTGCGCTCCCGGGTGATGCCCTCGATCGCGTTGCGCAGGGACACGTGCGTCGTCAGGTGGAAGAAGGACAGCTCCCCGGCGGAGAGCACCAGGCTGTAGTCCCGCACCCCGAACTCGTGGGCGAGCAGCTCGGTGTGGCCAGGCCAGGCGTGGCCGCCCAGGTGCATGGCGGCCTTGTTCAGCGGCGGGGTGACGATGCCGTCCACCAGGCCGCGCTTGGCCAGGTCGACCGCGGCGATCACGAACCGCGCCGCGCCGTCGCCGGCCTCCGCGCTCAGCTCGCCCGGCGGCACGTGGCCGAGGGAGGGGCCGGTCTGCACGACGTCGATCACGGCGGGGTCGTCGGCCGCGTCGGCCGGGGACTCGACGGGGTTGACCGAGGCCGGGTCGCCGCCGACGGCGGCGACCGCGTTGCGCAGGGCGTCGGCGTCACCGATCACCACGGGGCGGGAGTACTCCCGGACCTCGGGGTGGTGCAGCAGCGACTTGGCGGTGATCTCCGGGCCGATGCCCGCGACGTCGCCGAGGGTGACTGCCAGGGTGGGGCGGCTCATGCGTTCCTGCCTTTCGTGTGGCGTACCGCGTCAGCGGCCTCCAGTAGTGCGGTGGGGGATCCGAATCCCCCGGCCTTGGTGACGATGGCCCGGCCGTGCCGGGGTCCGCCGGACAGCGTGCCGAGCGGGATGCCCGGGGCGACCTCGCCGGTCAGGGCGATGGCGCGCGCGTCCAGGGCGGCGGTGAGGGCGCGGGCCCCGTCGCCGCCGGTGACCACGAAGCCGGACAGCTCGTGGCGTGCGGCCAGGTCGGCGGCGAGCGCGCCGAAGCGGCGGGCGACCGACGCGGGGTCGAGCGCTCCGTCGCGGTCCTCGGGCGCGACCAGCGCGGTGTGGGCCGTGGCCGGGTCGAACCGGTCCAGGACCCCGGCGGACCAGGCGCGCCAGGCCGCGTCGTCGGCGAGGTCGCGCGGCGCGGGCTGCTCGATCCGGGTCCGGTCGTCGGCGGCCAGCTCCTCGACCTGGCCCCGGGCCGTCTGGTGGAGCGAGGTGACCACGACGAGGGCGGGGGCCGGTTCGGCCTCCGCGGCCCAGGAGTCGGCCAGCCGGGCGGCGAGCCCGGCCGAGCCGACCGGCACGGCGTCGGGGCCGAGAGCGGTGACGGCGGCGGCCAGGCGCGCCAGGTCCTCGTCGGTCCCGGCGTCGGCGACCACGACCGGTCCGGCGGCGCGCAGCTGTGCCGCGTCGGCGGCGGCGTCGCCGCCGGTGAGCCGGACGTGCTCGGCGCCGAGCAGGACCGCGACGCGGCTCTCCGACACCGGGGTCACCGGGTCGGTGCCGACCGCGGTGCGGTGCACCTCGACCCCGTCGACGAGGAGGACCCCGTCGCGGACGGTGCGGCCGTTGGCCGGGAAGGCCGGGCAGACCACGGCGACCGCGTCCGGCGACCACGCGTCCAGGACGGCGTCGATCTCCGCGCGGATGGGGCCGCGCAGCGTGGAGTCGACCTTCTTGTACAGGCGGGCCGCCCCGGCTCCGCGCAGGCGGCGGACCGCCTCGGCCGCGGCAGCGGCGGCGCGGTCGGCGGGCAGCGCGCGGGAGTCGGTGCTGACGGCGACGACCTCGGCGTTCGGGGTCGCGGCGTCGAGCTGGAGCTCCGTGCTCCACCCGGCCCGCAGGAACTGCACGGCGGTGTCGCCCGCGCCCGTCAGGTCGTCCGCGACGACGGCGACGCGCGGTGTGACGGGGGTGCTCACGAGTCGGACTCCTTCTGCTCGGTGGTGTCGGTGTCGGCGGCGGGGGCCGCGGCGGTCGCCTGTCCGGCTCCGGTGGCCGCCGTCTCCGCGTCGGCGGCGGTCTCGCCGGCGGCCAGGGCCCTCTCGGCCTCGGCCGCCTCCTCGGCCTTCTCCGCCTCGGCGGGGGAGGCCCCGGCGCGGCGCAGGACCCAGGTGGTCACGAGCGGCGCCAGGATCGCGGTGACCAGCACGCTGGCCGCGATCTGGGAGGTCGCCGTGCCCATGTAGGCGGCGAAGGACGGGTCGGCGGCGGCCACGATGGCGGGGGTCGCGACGGCGTTGCCGGAGACGGTCCCGGCGGCGAAGCCGATGCCGGACTCCTTGCCGCGGCGCAGGATCAGCTTGTAGCCGAGGTAGACCAGGCCGCCGGTGAACAGGGTGATGACGACGCCCAGCAGGATGCCGGTCAGCCCGCCCCGGGCGACGTCGGCGAGGTCGATGCCCGCACCGAGCGCGAAGGCGAAGAACGGGATCACGATGGAGGGCACGGGCTTGAGGACCTCGCGCCACTGCGCGTCCACGTTGCCGACGACCACGCCGAGCAGGAACGGGACGATCGCGGCGACGAGGGCCAGCACCGGGATCTGGCCCAGGCCCGAGGCGCCGATGAACAGGAGGGCGATGAACGGGCCGTCGTTGACGGCCCCCGCGATGTAGGCGCCCCGGTCGCGGGAGCGCCCGTACTGGCCGGTGATCGCGAGCCACAGTCCGCCGTTGGCGTTGGTGGTGGCGGCGAGCAGCGCCAGGATCGACACCCCGAGGATGCCGTCGGGGCCGGTGAAGACGGCGAGCCCGACGATCAGCAGGCCGGGGATGAGGCTCTTGCCGAGCAGGACCACGCCGGTGGCGGCCAGGACGGGGCCGCCGGTCCGGAGCGTCACCTGGGTGCCGGTGGCGAAGATGAGGAGGGCGATCAGCGGCAGGGCGCTGTCCTTGAACAGCGCGGTGGTGAAGCTGCCGATGTCCAGCGCCCCGGGGGCGAAGGTTCCGATGAGCGACCCCAGGACCAGCGGGACCAGCATGGCTCCGCCGGGGATCTTGTTCATCCAGTGGTAGAGGGGCACCAGGGTCCCGTGGTCGTCGCGCATGAGTGTCCGTTCGCAGGGGTGTCCCGGCGGGGACCTCGGAGGATCCGGGCCGGGACTCATCTTGTCCGTACAGAGTGTACGTACAATTTGGGATGATGTCAGCCGGGGCCACAAGATTTCACAGCGGCCCCGGCCGTATCCCCTGCGTGACAGGGCGCGTGTCGGTGTTCGTGCCCGTCAGGACGGCACGGCCTCCCGTGCCTCGGCGCGGTCCCCGACGGCGGCCGCGGCCCGGCGGGCGCGCAGGTGGTGGACGACCACAGCGAGGGTCGCCGCGATGAACACCGCCTGCATGGCGGTCCGGACCGGCAGGCTCTCGCTGAACCCCGCGCTCGCGCCGGTCATGATCGAGTAGACGTTCGCGGGGAACATCGCGACCATGAGCGCGCCGAGCCCGGCCGCCGCCCAGGGCGAGGTGCGCGCCCACAGCAGGCCCGCGGCCCCGGCGAGCTCCAGTACTCCGGTGACGGTGACCAGCAGCTCGGGCGCGGGCAGCAGGGGCGGGACCATGGCGACCAGCTCCTCGCGCAGTCCGACGAAGTGCGCCACGCCGGTCAGGGTGAACATGGCCGCGAGTCCGCCGCGCAGGGCGCGCGGCCAGGAGCGCAGGGGCCGCACGCCGAGCACGCCCAGTGCGAGCAGTGCGGTGGTGGTGCCGATCAGGGTGATGAGCGGTTCCATGGCGGGCCTCCGATGGGTGGTGTCCCGAAATCTTTCTACTGGAAAGATTGCCTCGCGGCGCCCTAACTTGTCAATGGAAAGATGGAGGCAAAGCGGGAACTGGCGTGCGGCGGAACCTGCGGTGGGGGCCGGGCCGTGGGAGAGGCGGGCCCGGGCCCGTCCGGACGGAGGGCGGCGCGGGCGTGCCACGGAGCGGAGGGTGGTCGTGAGCGGCGGCCGGGGCCGGGGCCGCCGCGCGCTCAGGAGGGGGAGGCCAGCCTCTCCACGGCCCTGCGGGCGGTGGCCGCGACGCCCGGGTCCGGGTGCTGGCGGCCGATCGCCTCCAGGACGGGGACGGTGTCGGGGTGGCGGTCCGCCCGGAGGCGGTCGACGTCGTCGAGGATCAGCTCCTCGATGCCCTCCGTGCACTCGGCGGTCAGGAAGGCGCGCAGGTTGGCCTCGTCGGGGTCCAGCGCCGCCGCGAGCATGTCGATGACGACCAGGGCTCCGTGCCTGTCCATGATCCGGTCGACCTCGTGCCGGGCGAGCATGCCGGAGGAGAGGAGGACGGAGGCCGCCAGGCCGACCGCGGTGGGCTCGCCGGAGCCGAGGAGGGACCACAGGTCCGGGACGAGCTCGGAACTCGTCGTGTCCAGGACCTTCGCCCCCGTCCACCGGCGCTGTGCGCGGCCCGGCCCCCGCACCGCCTCGGCGATCTCCCGCAGGGCGAGCGCGGGGGTGCGCTGCTCCAGCCACGCGTCGAACGAGCACAGCCGGCCCTCCGGGGCCAGGGCGCCGAGGGCGTCGAGGAGTTCCCCCGCCCCCGCCAGGTCCTCCGTCAGCGGGGCGGGAACGCCCACCGCGAGGAGGATCCGTCTGACCCCGAACCGGCCCAGGCCCGTCAGCCGCGCCCAGAAGGGGCGGGAGCCGTCCCCGGTCCCGGGGCCGTGGCGCCCCACGACCACCGCCCCGGTGCCGGTGAGCCGCCACAGCGAGCGCAGGAGCCGGTCGGAGGCGGGATCGGGATCCTCCTGCCCCGGGCCGGGGGCCGGACGGTCGGCGCCGGTCAGGGCCTCCAGGGGGGTGCGGGCGCCGTCCGGGGCCTCGTAGAGGAGTCTCAGGGCCCGGGGGAGGAGGGCGTCGGCGCCGGAGGGGCAGCGGGGGTCCTGGTCCTGCTCGACACCGTCCTGGAACACCTGCGACCACCAGGCGAGGATCCGGTCCGGGGAGCGTGCGTGCTCCTCCAGTCCTCGCGCGGGGTGGGCGTTCCCGGCCCACAGCTCGACCAGGCCGAGCCGGACGGCGGTCCGCCACGGCCGGACGAACTCCTCCACGCCGGACGCCGGGCCGAGTCCGTCCAGCCATCTGCGGCGCCGGCGGGGGTGGTCCTCCAGGCCGCGGGGCCAGAGCCCGCACTCCCGGACGGCGTCGCGCACGTCGGCGGTTCCGGGCAGCCCCCTGGGGCAGACGGGGGTCGCCGGCCCGCACCAGCGGGCCAGGCCGAGGGCGTCGCGCAGGGGCGGGGACGCGAGTGCGGCGAGGGCGAGGTCCTCCGGGGGAGGGAGCGAGACGGGGCGGGCCGGGAGCCGCAGGATGTCCGGGGACGCCGGTTCGTCGGAGGGCATGGGGAGCTCATGGATTCTCTTGTGTGGAACGTGATTCCTCTTCTTCTACCGTGCCGGTGGGCCGCGTTGTGGCGGATTCGCCAAGTTCGCCCCGTGGCGCCCGGCACACCGGCCCCTCACGCCCCACGGCGGCGGACGCGGAGAACCGGGCCCCGTCGACCGCCGACAGCGGCCCGGACGTCCGCACCTGCCCCCGCAGTCACGTAGCGTCATGGTGTGGCGGAACCCCCTCCGCCCGGCGGCCCCACTCCCACATCACCGAAAGGGCGGCCCGTGGTCGAACGCAGAGCCCTGGACATGGACTCCCTCGCGGTCAGCGACCGGTTCCGGCTGTTCAACTTCACCCGGCGCGACGACCACGTCACCTACCTGTGGATCCTGCGCGCCATGGACCGGCTGCGCGAGGTCCACCAGGTGCAGGTGTCCCCCGACGACGTCGCCGCGGCCCTGCGCGAGCTCGCCGCCGCGCACGACCAGGTGCCCACGCCCGACCGCGGCCTGCGCGACCGGCTGGACGAACTCCACGCCGACCGCGTCGTGCACCGCTTCGACGACGCCTCCCGGGCCGGGAACCTGGTGCGCTACCGCAACCGCCAGTCGGTCTACCAGTTCAGCGAGCTGGGCTACTGGGCCTACCAGGCGGTGGAGAACCTGCTCGGCGCCCGCATCGAGGACGTCAACCTGTCCCGCCTGGTCTTCTCCGAGGTCCTGGACGACCTGCGGGCCCTCGCGGAGGCCAACCGCACCGGCCGGGCCGAGCACGTCCACCGCAGGCTCGCCCGCCTGGACTCGGCCATGGAGGACATGGGGCGCCGCTCGGCGCAGTTCCACGTCACCCTGGGTGAGATCCTGCGCTCCACCGACTCCTCCCCGGACGTCTTCCTGCGCCACAAGAACGCCCTGCTGGTGCACATGTCCGACTTCACGGCCGAGCTCGACCGCCACCTGCCCCGCCTGGACCGCGCCGTCCGCGAGGTGGAGGAGACCGGCCTGGCCACCCTCCTCTCCCGGGCCGCCGACGCCGACGAGCGCCCCTTCATGGAGCGCGCCGAGCGCCGCGCCGACTGGGAGCGCCGCTGGCAGGCCCTGCGCGCCTGGTTCTCCTCCGACGACGCCGTCCCCGCGCGCGCCGCCGAACTGCACGCGGCCACCAGGACGGCCGTCTCCGGCGTGATCGCCCTGCTCCGGCAGATCACCGAGGCCCAGCGCGGCGGCGTCAACCGCTCCAGCCAGCTGCGCCACCTCGCCACCTGGGTGTTCAACACCCCCGACGACGGCGCCGCCCACGCCCTCATGGGAGCGGCGTTCAACGTCCGCTCCGCCCGCCACCTCGGCGTCGCCCACGACGACGAGGAACAGATCTCCCCCGGCCTGACCTGGTGGGACGCGCCCGGGGTCGAGGTCTCGGTCACCCTGTTCCGCAGCGGCACCGCGCCCACGGCCGGCGTGCCCAGGCCGGTGCGGCGCAACCCCGGGGCCCAGGCGCGCCTGCGCGGCAGGCAGGCCGCCGACCGCGGGTCCGAGCGCAGGTCGGCCGAGCGCCTGGTCGAGGAGGGCGTCCACGGCCGTGTGCTGGACGAGACCGACACGCGTATCCTGCTGCGCCTGGTCACCCGCGCCCTGGAGGCGCGCACCGTCGTCGCCGGACGCCTCTCCTCGGCCTCCGGCGAGGGCGACGGCACCATGGTCCGCCTGGTCCCCGACCCGGCGGGCAGCACCGTGCGCACCAGCCAGGGCCGGATCCACCTCCCGGGCCTGCGCCTGGAGGCGACCGCCCACCGGACACGAACGAAGAACCCCTGATGCCCCGAACCTCCGCCCCCGCGGTCGCCCCCGCCGACCTGGGCTCCTACCAGCAGGCCGTGCGGCGCGTCCTCACCTGCGACCTCATCACCGCCTCGCGGCCCCGCCCCGGCGTCCTCGACCAGGTACTGCGCTGGGCCGACGAGCTGGCCGCCGACCTCCACCGGCTCTTCGGCTACACCCTCATCGCCACGACCGACCACGTGCGCCTGGTCCGCGAGCTGGACGCCCTGGACCCCACCCAGACCCAGGCCTTCTCCCGCCGGGGCAGGCCCTTCGACCGGCGCAGGCTCGCCTACCTGTGCCTGCTGCTGGCCTCCTTCCAGCGCTCCCAGATCGAGATCAGCCTCGCCGACCTGGTCGCCCGCCTCACCCCCGCCGCCAACACGGTCCAGGGCCTGGGCTACGACCCCACCGACGGATCGCACAAGGCCGCGCTGGTCGACGCCGCCCACTGGCTCCTCGACCGGGGAGCCCTGCACCTGTCCGACGGCTCGCTGGAGGCGTGGGCGGCCACCGGCGACCAGGGCGACGCGCTCTTCGACATCGACCACGAGGTGTGCGAGGTGCTGTTCCGGCCGGCCCGCCCGGTCCAGCACCTGGGCAGCGCGGCGGGACTGCTCGCCGAACCTCTGACCGCGGCCTCCCCCCGCGAGCAGGCGGCCCGCCGGGCCCGGCGCCTCCTGGTGGAGCGCCCCGTCGTCTACTTCGCCGACGTCGAACCCGAGGTCGCCGCCGTCCTGCGCGGGCGGGGCGCGGCCGAGGAGCTGGCCCGCGCCACCGGCCTGAAGGTGGAGCGCCGCGCGGAGGGGGTCCTGCTCGCCGACCCGGCGGGCACCTTCACCGACCGGCCCTTCCCCGGGCGGGGCGGCGCGGTCAACCGCACCGCCGGTCTCCTGCTCGCCAAGGTCGCCGACCTCCTGGAGACGTCCCTGGCGGCGCTGGTGGTGCTGCCCGTGCCCCCGCTCCCCGCCGACCAGGCCGCCCTGGTCCGCCTGGTCGACGCGGGCCTGCCCCGCGACGGGGTCGTCACCGGACTCGCCTGGACGCCGGAGCCCCCCGGGGCGGACGACGGCGCGGGGCCGCCGGAGCGGCTGGAGGCCCCCCTGGTCGAACGCGCCCGGTGGGAGACGATGATCCACGAGCTCTTCGCCGAGTTCGGCGCGGCCTCCTTCGGCGGCGCCTGGCAGCAGGACCCCTACGGCCTCCTGGACGCCGCCCTGGCGCTGCTCGCCGAACTCTCCCTGGTCCGGCCGGTCCCGGGCGGGGCCCTGGTGCTCCCCGCCGCCTCCCGCTACCGCAACCTCCAGGGCGCGCTGCCCGAGCGCGCAGAGAGGGGCCAGCTCCCCCTGGGGCTGGCGGACCCGGCGCCCGCTGAGGCCGCCCCCGCCGACCAGCCCCCCTCCGGGACCGCACCCCCCGACGATCCCGGGCCGGCCCCCGAACCCACGGCCGCCCACGCCCCCGCGGAAGGAAACCGATGACCTCCAGGAGCGACCGCTTCCGGCCCAGCCGCGCCGGCGTCATCAACGTCTGGGACTACGTCGACGAGGAGTTCGTGTTCGCCGACGGCCGCCTGGTGCTGCGCGGGCACAACGGCTCGGGCAAGACCAAGGCCCTGGAGGTGCTCTTCCCGTTCGTGCTCGACGGGTACACCGACGCACGCCGCCTCGACCCCTTCAGCGGCCAGAACCGCACCATGAAGTCCAACCTGCTCTACCGGGGCGAGGACTCCGCGTACGGGTACGTGTGGATGGAGTTCGCCCGCGCCGACGGCGACCGCACCGAGACCGCCACGCTGGTCGTCGGCCTGCGCGCGCACAAGCACCGCGACGGCGTCAACCCCTCGTTCTTCGTCACCGACCGGCGCCTGGGCGTCGACTTCGGCCTGCTCGCCTCCGACGGGCGCCCGCTCACCGAACGCCAGCTCAAGGGCGTCCTGGGCGACGCGGCCTGGCACGCCACCGCCGCGGACTACCGCAAGGCCGTGGACGCACGCCTCTTCGGGCTCGGCGAGCGCTACACCCAGCTCCTCGACCTGCTCCTGGCGCTGCGCCGGCCCCTGCTGGCCAAGGACCTGGACCCCGACAAGGTCTCCGAGACCCTCACCAGCGGACTGAGCCCCCTCGACGAGACCCTCCTGGACCAGGCCGCCCGCGACTTCACCAACCTGGCCGCCGTCCAGCGCCGGTTCGACCAGGCGACCACCGCCCACGCCGCGGCCACCGCCTTCGCCGGCGAGTACGCCTCCTACCTGGACGTGCACGCCCGCCACCGGCTCGCGCGCCTGCGCACCGCCACCGGCCACGCCGCCGAGCGGGCGGCGGCCGTCACCGAGGCGCGCGGGACCCGGGAACGCGCCGCCGTCGAGCACGCCGCCGCCACCGCGAGGTCCGAGGAGCTCGACGCCCGCGTCCGCGAGCTGGCCGCGCGCAGGAGCGGGCTGGAGGCCGACGACGCGTTCCGCAGCCACGCCGCCCTGGAGGTCGAGCGCGCCCACAGCGCGGAGACCGCCCGCGAACTCCGCGAACAGCAGGCCCGCCTGGACGTCCAGGCGGGCGAGGTGGGCGCCCTGCGCCGCGAGGCCGACCAGGTCGCCGACGACCTCGAACGGGTACGCGCCCGCACCGGCGAACTCGCCGCGGAACTGGCCGAGGCCGCGGACCGGGCCGGCCTGGCCCACGACGGGGAGGGGCCCGCCGACAGCGGCGACGACCTGCCCTCCGCGGCACGGGCCCGCGCCACCGCCCGCCGCGCCGACGTGGACGCGGTGCGCGAACGCCTCCGCGGGCTCGCCGGGGCGGAGACCGCCCGCGCCGCGGCCGACCAGGCAGCCGCCCGCGCAGACGAGCGGCTCCAGCAGCGCGAGCAGGAGTGCCGGGAGGCGGACGAGGCCCTGGCCGCCGCGCGCGGCGCCGCCGCCGACGCCCTCGCCGCCTGGGCCGGGCACTGGGCGCAGGGCCCCTCCCCGGTCACCGGCGCCGCCTGCGTCCAGGCCCTGGAGCAGGCGCTGGAACGGTTCGGCGAACCCGGCACCCCCGCCCTGGCCGAGGTCTACGGCGAGCACACCGACCAGCAGCGCCTCGACGCGGCCGGCCGCGTGCGCACCCTGGAGGACCGCAGGGAGCAGCTGGACGGGGAGACCGCGCGCCTCACCCGCGAACGCGCGGACATCGCCGCCGAGCGCGACGACGCCCCGCCCGCCGACCACCGGCGCACCGCGTCCCGGGAGGGCCGCCCCGGCGCCCCGCTGTGGCGGCTCGTCCGGTTCGCCGACACCGTCGCGGACGCCGACGCGGCGGCGGTCGAGGGCGCGCTGGACGGGGCCGGGCTGCTCACCGCGTGGGTCCACCCGGACGCCGGCGCCACCCGCGCGGCCCTGGAGGCGGGGGAGGCCGACGCCTACCTCCTGCCCACCGGTGAGACGGTCGCGGACGGGGGCCGCACCCTCGCCGAGGTGCTCGTCCCCGAGCAGCAGGACCTGGTGCCCCAGGACGTGATCGCCCGCGTCCTGGCCTCGGTCCGCCTGGACGGCGCCGCGGGCGGCGCGGAGGTCTCCGGGGCCCCGGGGTCCGCCCCTGCGGCGCACACCGTCACCGCCCGGGCCGGGTTCGCCCAGGGCCTCCTCGTGGGAACTTGCCCCAAGGACGTCCCCGAGTTCATCGGCGCCACCAACCGGGCCCACCGCCGCCGCGAGCGCCTCGCCGCCTGCGACGCGCGCCTGGCCGAACTCGCCGAGCAGGGCGCCCTGCTCTCCGCCGACCTCGACCGCGCGGGCGAACTCCTCAAGGCCTTCACCCGGGCGCGGTCGGCCCTGCCCGACACCGCCCCGGTCGACCGTGCCGTGCGCCGCGTCGAGCACCACTCCACCCTCCTGGCCTCCGCGCGCGGCGAGAGCGAGGAGCGGCGCCGCGCCCTCGACTCCGCCGTCGCCGAGGTGGACGCCCACCGCCACCAGGTGCGCGCGGTGGCCGCCGAACGCGCCATGCCCGTGCGCCCGGAGGCCGTCGAGGCCGTGGCCTCGGCCGTGGACGACTTCACCGCCGCCGCCCGCGACCTCCACGCCGCCCGCGCCGAGGCCGCCCGGCACACCGCCGACCTGGACGGGCGGCGGGAGACCGTCGCCCGGCTGGGCGGCCGGCTGGAGGAGGACCGCGAACGCCATGAGGAGCGCCTGCGCGAGCACGAGCGGGCCGTCGCGGAGCTCACCGCCCGCGAGGAGGGCATCAGCGCCCCGGTGCGCGAGATCATGGCCGAACTGGAGGCCGTGCGGGAGTCCCTGCGCGGGGCCGAGGCGGAGCAGCGCGAGGTCCGGGCGCGGGCGTCCGCCGCGCACGAGACGATGATCCGCGCCGACCGCGACCTCGAACACGGGCAGAAGGCCCTCACCGACGCCTTCACGGCCCTGTTCGAGCACGCCGACTCCTTCGCGGCCCTGACCCACCCCGACCTGCGCGCCACCCTGGGTGTGGAGCCCGGGCCCGCCTGGCCGGACCGGGGGCTGTGGCCCGAGCCGGAACAGGCCGCCGAGAAGGTGCTCGCGGAGGGGGACGCGGACCCCGGGGACGCCGTCCGCGCCGTCCTGCCGCCGGCCGCGGCGGCGCTGACCGACGCCTTCGCGCGAGCGGTCGACCCGGGTCGCGCCGTGACCGACGGCGACCTCAAGTCCGCCTCCACCCGCGTCTCCAACGCCCTGCGCGCCTTCCAGGACGCCCTGGGCGGCGATGCGGAGGGCTACCGCGTCGACCACGACTTCGGCACGAGCGGGATCATCACCGTGTTCGTCAACGACGAGACGGGCCGCAACCCGGTCTCCGCCTTCGCGCGCACCATCGCCGACCGCGTCGAGGACCAGGGCGCGCTCCTGCGGGAGGAGGAGCGCGGCGTCCTGGAGGACGAACTGCTCAGCGGTATCGCGCAGCAGATCCACGAGCGCGTGCGCGTCGCCCGCGACCTGGTCGCCGGCATGGACCGCGACACCCGCTCGCGGCCCATGTCCTCGGGCACGCGCATCGGCATCCGCTGGAGCCGGTCGGACCGCCTCACCGAGGACCAGGCCCTCGCGGCGCAGCTGCTCAAACGCGACGCCGCCGGCCTGGGGCAGGCGGGCCTGACACGTCTGCGGGAGGTCCTGCGGCAGATGATCCGGGCCCACCACGCCGCCCACCCCCGCGCCACCTACAAGCAGGTCCTGGCCGCGGTGCTGGACTACCGGGCCTGGTACCGGTTCGAGCTGCGCATGGCCGTCCCCGGCCAGGACGAGGTCCGCCTCACCAAGAACAAGCACGAGCAGATGTCCGGCGGCGAGAAGTCCGCGGCGATCCACCTGCCCCTGTTCGCCGCCGCCAACGCCCTCTACACCTCGGCGTCCCCCACCTGCCCGCGGATGGTGGCGCTGGACGAGGCGTTCGCCGGGATCGACGACCGGTACAAGCCGGAGCTCATGGGGCTGACGGTCACGTTCGACCTGGACATGTTCATGACCGGGCACGACCTGTGGGTGCACTACGACAGCGTGCCCATGGCCTCCCACTACGACATGCACCACGACAAGGGCTCGCACACCGTCTCGGCGCTGTTCATGCTCTGGGACGGCGCCCAGACGATCGACGCCGACGCGGGGTTCGCCGGGAACGAGGAGCTCGCGGCCGAGCTCCTCGGGTTCACCCCCAGCCGCTACGCCCCGCTGTCGGCGGCCGGGACCCTCCTGGAGGACACCGGAGGGTGAGGCGGTGGAGCGGTTCCGCGCCGCCGTGCGCCGAGGGGCGCGCGGCGGGGGCGGTCAGCGCAGGTGGGAGGCGCCGTTGACGTCCAGGACGGCGCCGGAGGACCACACCGCCTCCGGCGAGGCCAGGTACAGGACGGCCGCCGCGACCTCCTCGGGCGCGGCCACCCGCCCGAACGGGCTCTGCGCGCGGACCTCGTCGGTCACCCGGTCGGCGACGCGCTCGGTCGCCACGAACCCCGGGGCCACGGAGGCGACGGCGATGCCGTGCGGGGCCAGGGCCGCGGCCAGCGACTGCCCCAGGGAGTGCAGCGCGGCCTTGCTCGCCCCGTAGGCCGGGTGGTCGGGCTCCCCCTTGTAGGCGCCGCGCGAGCCGATGTTGACGATGTGCCCCCGGGCCCCGCGGTCGATCATGTGCCGGGCGGCGAGGTAGCCGATGTTGGCGGCGGCCACCACGTTCACGTCCAGGGTGGTCCGCCAGGCCTCCTGCCACTCCTCGTAGGAGACGCCGGCGACCGGGTGGGCCGTGTTGACGGCCGCGTTGTTGACCACCACGTCGATCCCGCCCAGGGCGGCGACCACCTCCGAGACGAGGTCGGCGGTGGCGGCGGGGTCGCGCAGGTCGGCGCGGAACAGCGCGTGCCCCTCGCCGGGCAGGCCGGCGAGGGTGCGCTCGGCCTCCTCCACGCTGTTCCCGCAGTGGACGGCCACACGGTCGCCCGCCCCGGCGAAGGCCCGGGCCACGGCCCGGCCGATGCCCCGGGCCGCCCCGGTGACCAGCACGTTCCGGTTCACCGGTCCCTCCCCGGGGTCGGGGCGGGTGCGGCGGACGTCGGTTGATGAGGCATGGGCGGCATCCTAGCCCCCGCCCCCGGCCCCTTCCGCGGGCGGGGGGAGGGCCCGGGAACGGGGGCCGCGCGGGCAGGCGGCCCCCGGCGCCGGGGTGTCAGGATCCGCTCCCCGCCCGCCCCTCCCCGGCGCGCAGGCCGAAGGGCAGGCCGAAGCCGGTCAGCCAGCCCCCCGCGCGGAGCAGGCGGAACACCTCGTGGGTGACGTCGTGGTCCGGCGCCTGGCGCGGCGGCCAGCCGAAGGCCTCCCCGATCGCGGACCAGCTGGGCCCGTGCCCGTGCTCGCCCCGGTAGGCGTCCACCCACCGGGCCACCTCCGCCTCGCGGCCGGAGAGCAGGTCGCGCGCACGGTCGGCGACGGGCACGTCGAGCGGCGTGGTCGCCGGGACCTGCTTGGGAGGGGTCCTCGGCGGCTCCGGCCGTACGGCCAGGGGCTGCGTCAGCTCGGTCAGCCGCGCGGCCACGACGCCGCCGGCGGCCGAGGCGTCCTCGATCCACGACACCTCGGCCAGCCACGTGAGGAGTTCGGACAGCTCTTCGTCCCCGGAGAGGGCGCAGGCCGCCACGACGTCCCCGGCGGGCAGGGACACGGAGCCGCCGGGGTCCGCGTGGAGGGCCAGGTGGGCGGCGACCAGCCGGAGCCGGTTGGGCTTCTTGCGGAGCTTCTTGTGGGCGAGCGCCTGGGAGAGCCATCCCGAGGCGCGGGACCGCACGCCGTTGCCGACCGTCCACAGGTCGCCCCGCATGCCGGGCAGGTCGCACAGGGCGGGGTTGGCGGCGTCCGCCCCGATCACCGCCTCCGGGGTGGAGGCCAGCCACCCGGTCGAGGTCAGCTCGACGAGCGCGGCGTGCGCGTCCTCCAGGCGCAGCATCCGCAGGTCCTGGCCGGTGAAGTTGGCCCGGCCCGTGACGGCGCCCCGCACCGCGAAGGTCAGTCCCAGGAGACGGCCGTCGGGGGTGGCGCCGACGCCCTCCGCGGCCAGGCGTGCCCACAGCCCGCGCAGGAGCGCCGCGTGGTGGGGGCCGATCGGCAGGGTGCGCTTGCGGTCGACCGGCACCTTGGCCTGGGGCTTGGCCAGCGCCTCCTCCCGTGCGCGCTTGCGCTCCTTCTTGAACGCCCGCAGCTCCGCGTTGGACAGCCTCCGGGGCGCCCCTCCCGGCGGGGTGGTGATGCCCTGCTCCTCGCAGCGCGCGCACTCCATGGCCGCGGCCAGGTCCTCGTTGGGCCGGAAGAAGTGGGGCTGCGCGATCTCGTGGGGCACGGGGGAGGGGTCCCGCGCGTCACTGGTGGCGGTGTGCTGCGTCATGGTCAGGAGGGTAGCGACGAATCTGCGCCGGTGTCCGGCATCTGACGAATTTGCCCGGGCGGTGCGCAGGAGCGGTTCCGCCCGGGGGAGTCCGACGGGGTCCGGCGGGGCAGGAACCCGGCATGGGTGAACTGGTGCTGATCAGGCACGGGCAGACCGAGTGGAGCCGGGACCGCCGGCACACCGGGTGGACCGACGTCCCCCTCACGGAGGAGGGCGTACGGCAGGCGGAGGGGCTGCGGCCCCTGCTGGAGGCCCGCGACATCGGGCGGGCGGTGGTCAGCCCGCTGGCGCGCGCCGTCCGCACCGCCGAGCTGGCGGGGCTGGGCGGCGGCGCGGCCGACCCGGACCTGAGGGAGTGGGACTACGGGGGCTACGAGGGGATCACCACCGCCGAGATCCGGCGCGGGCGCCCCGGGTGGGACCTGTGGCGCGACGGCGTCGTCCCCGGCGGGCCGGACCACCCGGGGGAGGCCGTCGAAGCGGTCGGCGCGCGCGTGGACCGCGTCCTGGAGGGGGTCGCGCGGTCGGTGGGGGAGGAGGGCGCCCCGGACGTGGCCCTGGTGGCGCACGGGCACGTCCTGCGCGTGCTCACCGCCCGCTGGCTGGGGCTGGAACCGGGTGCGGGGGCGCTGTTCGCCCTGGGCACGGGCTCGGTGAGCACGCTCGGCCGTGAGCACGGCCGACCGGTGGTCACCTCCTGGAACCTGGCGCCGTCCGACTGACCCGGCCCCGCGGTCCGCGCCTGACCCGGCCCCGCCGGGCGCCGCCCGGCGGCGGGCCCGGTCCGTCACAGGCCCCGGAGCCGGGTCCGGCCCGCGGCCCCGCGCGCGGCGCGGGCCACCCGCGGGTCCCGGTGCAGGCGGCCGATCGCCTCCAGCGCGGGGACGGTGTCCGGGTGCCCGCACAGCCACAGGCGGTCGGCGCTCTCCAGGAGGGAGGCGTCGAGGCCGGAGGGGAAGGCGAAGTCGAGCGCGGCGGCGAGGTCGTCCGCCCCGGTCCCGGCCGCGGAGGCCAGGTCCAGCACGAGCCACGGGCCGAACCGGTCCAGGACCGCGTCGATCTCCTCCTGGGGGAGCATCCGGGAGGACAGGAGCACGAGGGCGGCCAGGCCCGCCGCGACCCGGTCGGGGGCGCGCAGCATCGCCCGCAGCCTTCCCGCCAGGCGCGAGCTGACCATGTGCAGGACCGAGGCCCCGGTCCGCCTGCGCCGGGTCAGGCGGGGATCGGCGACCGCCCGGACGATCTCCTCCAGCGCCTCCTCCGGGGAGCGCCGGGCCAGCCAGGGGTCGACCAGCGCGCCCTGGTCGGCCGCGCAGACGCGGGCCAGGGAGTCCAGGAACTCCGCGGCGTCCGTCACGGCGAGGTCCTCGGCCAGCGGGGCGCGGACACCGCGCCGGAGCAGCAGCCTGCGCACGCCGTAGCGGCCCAGGTCGGTCAGTTCGACGTCGGGGTGCGCCGGCGGGCCGGACGCCTGCGCGGAGGGGGAGGCGGGAAGGCCGTCCGCGTACTCCCCGCGGCCCGGTTCCCCGCCCGCCGCGCGCTCCGCGGGGGGAGGGGTCGCCTGCTCCGTGCCGAGGATGACCGCTCCGGTGTCGGAGAGCTGCCACAGCAGGTGGAGCACCAGGTCCGGGTCCGGTTCGGGGCCGGCGGGGAGCGGGGGCGCTCCCGGGAAGGGCGGTGCGCTCGTGGCGAGCGAGGCCAGCGGGACACGGGCCCCGTCCTGCCCCTCGTAGAGGCGGAGCAGGACCGCGGGCAGCAGCTCCGGGCGGTGCCCCCTGGGCGGATCCGGGTCGAGGAGGTCGGCGCGCGCGTACCGCACGGCGTCCTCGAACAGCCGCATCCACCAGTCCAGGACCTCCTCGGGGTCGTGGACGCGGTCCTCCAGCCCCGGAGCGGGGCGCGCCCGGGCGGTGTCGATCTCGATCATGCCCAGGACCACGGCCGCCTGCCAGGGGGCCATGAACTCCGCGGCCTCCGAGGCCGAGCCCAGTCCCCGCAGCCAGGCCACGCGTGCGCCGCGGTCGCGCACGAGCCCGTACGGCCACAGGCCGAACCGCTCGATCGCGGCGCGGGCGCTCTCCGGGCTCGGCACCCCGGGCCCGGAGACGGGGGTGGCCGGGGCGCTCCACCGGGCCAGGCGCAGGGCGTCGCACAGCAGGGGTGTGCCCAGGGCGACCTGGGCGAGCACCTGCGGTCGCAGCAGTGACACCGGCCGGACCGCGGCCCGGGCGGGGCCGCGGCGGTCCAGGTGCGAGGTCTCGTTCGACGCCATGTCCGCTCCCGGTTCTCTCTCGTGCTGTCCGACCTTCCCCTTCTACCGTTCCGCGGTCGCCCCGTGGGGCGTTTCGGGGAACAACGGCGGCGGGAACGCCAGGCGCGGGGCACCGGTCGGAGCCGGGACGCCGCGGCCCTCGTGAGCGGACCGGGGCGGTCGCCGGACCCGCGGCCCGTGGCACGGGTCCGGCCGGGACGGGGGGAGGGACGGTTCTCCCACCGGCGGCAGGACCGGGTCGGTGCGGCGCGTGGCCGACCAGCGCCGACGCTGTTCCCCCGCGAGGGGGACGGTCCCGTCATTGAGGGTTGAGCAGGGGAAACTCGGGGCTCGACGGACCGGATCTGGCCCCGCTCATGTCGCGGGAACCAGGCATGGGTTACGACGTGTCCCTGGGGTCACCGGTTCCACATTCGGCGGGTCCGATGGCGTGGACACCGGGGACGTTCCGCCGCCACCTGGGGAACAACCGTACCTTTCGCGCGCGGGGAGGACGGGGCGCCCGGGCCCGGGAGTGTCCCACCGGGGGGTTGACATGTCGGCAAAAGGCATATTGGCTAGGCCACTGAGCCGTATGAGCCAGATCACAGCCCTGCTTTTCGTCTGATCGGTACACGACATGACCCCGCAACTCCTCACCATCCTCGCCCTCCTGGCGATGTTCGTCATCGCCACGGTCCTGCCGATCAACATCGGCGCCCTCGCCTTCGTCGGGGCCTTCCTCGTCGGCGTCCTCGCCCTGGGCATGGACACCGACGCCATCCTGGGCGGTTTCCCCGCCGACCTCTTCCTCACACTGGTCGGCGTCACCTACCTCTTCGCCATCGCCAAGAACAACGGGACGATCGACCTCCTCGTACGCGCCGCCACGCGGCTGGTCGGCGGCAGGGTCGTCGCCATCCCGTGGATCATGTTCGGCATCAGCGCCCTGCTGACCGGCGTGGGCGCCCTCAGCCCCGCGGCGGTGGCCATCGTCGCACCCATCGCCCTGGGCTTCGCCGTCAAGTACCGGATCAACCCCCTGCTCATGGGCATGATGGTGATCCACGGCGCGCAGGGGGGCGGGTTCTCCCCGGTCAGCGTCTACGGCGCGACGGTCAACGGCATCGTCGCCGACAGCGGGCTCGCGGTCTCGCCGCTCACCCTCTTCCTCGGCAACCTCGTCTTCAACCTGTGCATCGCGCTGGTCCTCTTCGTCTCCCTGGGCGGCAACCGCCTGGTCGGCGCGCGGGCGCAGGAGTTCGAGGCCGCCGGGCACGCCGCGGCGCGCACGGGCGCCGCCGCGGTCCCCGCCTCCGGCGCGGACGCGGTCGGCGGCTCCGTCGCCGTGGCCACCGGCGGCCCCTCCGGGACCTCTGCCGCCGGCGCACCCGCGGACCCGCCTGCGGACGGCCCCGCCGAAGCGTCCGCGGACGGTCCGGCGGGCGGGCCCGTGCGGTTCGACCAGCTCGCCACCATCGCCGGCATCGTCGTCCTCGGCGTGCTCGCCCTGGGCTTCGGCCTCGACGTCGGTTTCGTCGCGCTGTCCGTGACGGTCGTGCTGGCGCTGATCTCGCCCAAGGCCCAGAAGAACGCGCTGTCCCAGATCAGCTGGCCCACGGTGCTGCTGATCACCGGCATGCTCACGTTCGTCGGCGTCATGGAGAGCGCCGGGACCATCGACTACGTCGGCGACGCCGCGGCGAGTCTGGGAGCGCCGCTCCTGGTCGCGCTCGTGCTCTGCTACATCGGCGCCGTCGTGTCGGCGTTCGCGTCCTCGACCGCGATCCTGGGGGCGACCATCCCGCTGGCGATCCCGTTCCTCATGATGGGCGAGATCAGCGCGACCGGCGTGATCGTGGCGCTGGCGGTCTCCTCCACCATCGTCGACGTCAGCCCCTTCTCGACCAACGGCGCCCTGGTGCTGGCCAACGCCTCCGGGGTGGACCCGGACAAGTTCTACCGGCAGATCCTCGTCTACAGCGCCATCGTGGTGCTGGTGGGACCGATGATCGCCTGGGGAGTGCTGGTCGTGCCCGGCCTGCTGTGACCGGGCCCGCGCCGGCGGAGGCGCGGTGCGGGGCCGCACCGCGGCCGACCACCGGACCACAGGCTCGGCCTGTGGTCCGGTGAAGTCTCACGGGGTGACCGGTGCGACCACCCGGGAGACCAGCACGAGGTGGTCGCGCATCGCGTCCGCGGCGGCCTTGGGGTCCCCCGCGTGGATGGCGGCGCCGATCCGCTCGTGGCCGTCGAGCGAGGCCTGGGGGCGGTCGGGCTGGGACAGGGACTCCAGGCGGGTCTCCCTGATCATCGGCGCCAGCTCGTTCATCATCCGCGCCAGGAGGCGCGAACGCGCCGCCGCGGTGATCGCGGCGTGGAACCGCTCGTCGCCGGTGACGCCCCGGTCCCCGTTCTCGACCTCCTGGCGCATGAGCTCCAGGGCCGCGTCGATGGAGGCCAGGTCCTCGGGGGTGCGGCGCTCGGCGGCCAGCTCGGCCAGCTTGACCTCCAGCGCCTGGCGGGCCTCGATGATCTCCGCGCGCCGGTTGGCCCGGTCGCGCAGCAGGGCGAGAACCCCCTGCTCGGAGACGGTCTGACGGATGATCGCCCCGTCGCCGTGGCGGACCTCGATGACCCCCTGGACCTCCAGGGCCACCAGGGCCTGGCTCACCGAGGCCCGGCTGACCTCCAGTGCGGAGGCCAGCTCGCGCTCGGGCGGCAGCCGGTCGCCGACGCCCAGTCCGGCCTCCCGCATGTGTTCGACGAGCCGCTCCACGAGCTGCTCGTACAGACGGGGTCGGGCCGGCGGTCGGGGTCGGGATTTGGCAGGCACGCTCGGTGGCTCCTGTCTTCGCATCCGGCTGTGTCAGAGGCCTTCCAGGCTAGAGCATCCCGCCCCCGCGCCCCCGGGAACCAGCCTGTGGCGGCGGACGCGCGGGAGGGCGATCGGGGGCGCGGAGGGCTTCACAAACGGGGGGTGGGCGTGCCACCCTGGCTTTAAGGCCTAGTGGCCTAGCCACTGAACCATTTGGAGGTTGCTGTGGGGACCCGACGCACCGCTCACGAACTCCTCGACCTCGTCCTCGACACGGGCTCGTTCGCCTCCTGGGACACCGTGCCCGCCGACGTGCGCCCCGACCCGGCCTACGCCGCAGCACTGGTCGACGCGCACACCGCGAGCGGGTGCGACGAGGCCGTCCTCACCGGGGAGGGGCGCCTGGGCGGGCACCGCGTCGCCGTCGTGGCCAGCGAGTTCGGATTCCTCGCCGGCTCCGTCGGGCTCGCCGCGGCCGAACGGCTCCTGGACGCCGTCGAACGCGCCACCGCCGAGGGGATCCCCCTGCTGGCCGCACCCGCCTCGGGCGGCACCCGCATGCAGGAGGGGGCCCGCGCCTTCGTGTCCATGGCGCCGATCGCCGCCGCCATCACCGCGCACAAGGCCGCCGGGCTCCCCTACCTCGTCTACCTGCGCCATCCGACCACGGGCGGCGCACTCGCCTCCTGGGGCTCCCTGGGGCACCTGACCGCGGCCGAGCCCGGCGCCCTCATCGGCTTCCTCGGCCCCCGCGTCTACGAGGCCCTCCACGGCGAGGCCTTCCCCGAGGGGGTCCAGCGCGCGGAGAACCTCCGCCGACACGGCCTCGTCGACGCCGTCCTGGCCCCGGAGGAGCTGCGCGGGGCCGCCGTCCTGGCCCTCGACGTCCTGCTCGACCGGACCGCCGACGAGGCGCGGCCCCCCGCCGCGCCGCCCGCCGCGCCCGCCTCCCGCGTCCCCGCCTGGGACTCCGTCCTGCGGTCCCGGCGCGAGGAGCGCCCGGGGGTGCGCGACCTGCTGCGCCACGCCGCCACCGACGTCGTGCGCCTGCGCGGCACCGGGGAGGGGGACGAGGACCCCACCCTCCTGGTGGCCCTGGCCCGGTTCGGCGGACGCCCCTGCGTCCTGGTCGGCCAGGACCGCAGCAGGCAGGGCCCCCGGACCCCGATGGGGCCGGCCGCCCTCCTCCAGGCACGCAGGGGCATGCGCCTCGCGGCCGGGCTCCGGCTCCCGCTCGTCACCGTCATCGACACCGCCGGCGCCGAGCTGTCCGCCGCGGCCGAGGAACGGGGCATGGCGGCCCAGATCGCCCACTGCCTCGCGGACATGGCCACCCTCGCCACCCCCACCGTGTCGGTGCTGCTGGGGGAGGGGACCGGCGGGGGCGCGATCGCGCTGCTCCCCGCCGACCGCGTCCTGTGCGCCCAGCACGCCTGGCTCTCGCCCCTCCCGCCCGAGGGCGCGAGCGCGATCGTGCACCGCACCGTCGACCGCGCTGAGGAGCTGGCCGAGAGCCAGGGCATCGGCTCCGCGGACCTGCTGGCGACGGGGGTGGTGGACCGGGTGATCGCCGAGGCGGGAGACGCCGCCCAGGACGGCGAGGCCCTCTGCGTCCGGGTCGGCGCCGCGGTCGCCCACGAACTCTCGACCCTGCGGTCGCGCGCCGGGGAGGGCCCGGGCACCGGACGCACCGGGCGCACCGGGCGCTACCGGCTGCTCGGCGCGGGTGTCTGACCCGGGACCGGACGGCCGGACCGCGTGGACCGGCCGCCGGGGACGCCCTCCCGCGGGGGCGTCCCCCACGACACGCGTGTCCGGCCGGCGCCGGCGGGCAGGCCCGCCCTCCGCCGGGACCGGCCGGACACAGGACAGGAAGAACGACACCGGAGGTGGAACATGGACCGCTCGGAAGGCCCGCTCAAGGGAACCGTGGTCGTGGATCTGTCGCGGGCCCTCGCGGGGCCGCACACCGCGATGCTGCTCGGCGACCTCGGGGCCAGGGTGATCAAGGTCGAGCAGCCGGGCACGGGCGACGAGACCCGCGGCTGGGGTCCGCCGTTCGTCGGACCGGAGGAGGAGCGGATCAGCACCTACTTCCTCTCCTGCAACCGCAACAAGGAGTCCATCGAACTCGACCTGAAGTCCGACGACGGCGTCGAGCAGCTCACCCGGCTCGTGCGCGCCGCCGACGTCCTGGTGGAGAACTTCCGGCCGGGCGTCCTGGACCGGCTCGGCTTCTCCGTCGGCCGCCTGGAGGAGCTCAACCCCCGCCTGGTGGTCTGCTCCATCAGCGGGTTCGGGCACGACGGGCCCGAGGGCGGCCGGGCGGGCTACGACCAGATCGCCCAGGGGGAGGCCGGCCTGATGAGCCTGACCGGCCCCTCCTCCAAGGAGCCGACCAAGACGGGCGTGGCCATCGGCGACGTGCTGGCCGGGATGAACGGGGCGCAGGGCGTGCTCGCGGCCCTGGTGGAGCGGGGCCGCACCGGGCGCGGACGGGTGGTGCGCACCTCCCTGCTCTCCTCCATCGTGGGCGTGCACGCCTTCCAGGGGACGCGCTGGACCGTCGCGCGCGAGGTGCCCTCGGCGCTGGGGAACCAGCACCCCTCCATCGCCCCCTACGGCGCCTTCGCCTGCATGGACGGGATGCTCCAGGTGGCGGTGGGCGGCGAGGCGCAGTGGACCCGGTTCGCGGGGCTGCTCGGGCTGGACGCCGAGGACCCCAGGTTCCGGGACAACGCCTCCCGCGTCGCCCACCGCGAGGCCCTGATCGCGGAGATCGAGGCGGTCCTCGGCCAGGGGACCCGCGACGAGTGGCTGAGCCGGATCGGCGGGGCCGGGGTGCCCTGCGGCGCGGTGCGCACCGTCGACCAGGTCTACGAGTGGGACCAGACGCGGTCCCAGGGGCTGGTGGTGTCGGTCGAGCACCCGGTGCTGGGCGAGGTCGAGCTGCCCGGGTCGGCCCTGCGCTTCGACCCCCGCGACCCCGGTGAGTCGGAGGAGTTCGGACGCGGCTACCTGCCGCCCCCCGCCCTGGGCGAGCACAACGACGCGGTGCGGGCCTGGCTCGACGAGGTCGAGCGGGAGCGGGAGCCCGCGGCGGAGCCGGTGGGCTGACCCGGAGGGGTCCCGGAACTGCCCCGGAGACGGGGCGCGGGTCCTCCGACCGGGCCGGCTCGCCGGGGAGCGGGCGCCGCGCACGGCCCCCGCCCGGCGAACGGGCGCCGAGCGCCACCCCACCGGCCCCGGCCTGCCCCCGGGCCCCACGAGCACCGCGACAGCCATGCGAACGGCCGTACCGAGCGCCCTCCGGGCGCGGGTGCGGCCGTTCGGCGCGCGCCCCCGGCGGGCTGCCCCGGCCTTCTGCGCGGAACCCACGCCGGTCCCGGCGGCACCGTGACGGCTCTCCCGCGTGCGCCGCGTCCCGTGGCCGGGTCCCGGCGGAACCGTGCGCCCCGGCCGGGCGACCGCCCGGACGCCCGGGACCCCTGGTTCCGGGCGCGGGCCGGCCCCCGACGGCGAGCCCCCCGGGGTTCCGGGCACCGGCGGGCCTTGGATCGGTGACGGACCGGCCCGCTTCGGGGCGGTCCGTATCCGGTGCCGATCCGGGCCGCACCCTCCGACAGGTTTTCGATTCGCGTGCCCGGGCCGGGTCTCCCACCCCCCGGGGCGAGTGCGCGCCGGGCCTTCGCGGGGGCCCGGATCCGGTCCGACCGCAACCGCGAAATCCCCTTCCGACCGTCCCACGGCGGGTCCATGATCGGCAGCACTTCGACGCCGGTCACCGAGGAGGTCGCGACGCACACCCGGCGCGACCGCCGTTCCCGCGCGCCCGGACACGGGCGCGCACCGGCTCCCGACCACCAGAGGACTCCATGACACGAACCACGGAACCACCCGTCACCGACGACGAGACCGGCGGGGGACTGTCCCTGCCCGAACTGGCCACCCCGGTCTGGCGCCACTTCGGCTCCCAGGCGGCCGAGGCCACCTGGGCCCGGATCGCCCGCCGCATGCCGGCCCTGGCCGCCCAGGCCGCCGCGCTGGCCTGGCAGAGCAGCCCGCGGGACCTCCTCGCGACGACCGCGCTCAACATCGGCATGGGAGCGGCCACCGCGTGGGCGCTCGTCGCCACCACCGGCGTGCTCGGCGAGCTGTTCGCGGCGGCGCCCACCCCCGACCGGCTCGCGGCCGCGCTGCCCTCCCTGCTGGTGCTCGCCGCGGCCCTGGCCCTGCGCGGGATCTGCTCGGCCGCCGCCGGGCGCGCCCAGGCCCGCCTGGAGCCCAAGGTCGTGCTCACCGCGGAGAGGCGGCTGCTGAGCCGGTGCACCGCCGTCGAGCTGCGGGCCTTCGACGACAGCGGCTTCCACGACCACCTCTACCGGTGCTACGCGCGCGGCAGCGACGAGGCGGGCGCGCTGGTCCGCCACACCGCCGACGTGCTCACCGGGACCGTGGGGGTCGCCGCCGCCGTCGGAGTCCTGGGCGTGCTGCACCCCGCACTCCTCCCGCTGCTGCTCCTGGCCATGGCGCCCCAGTGGTGGGGCTCCTCGGCGGCGGCGCGCATGCGCTACCGGATGATCGTGGCCTTCACCGACGGGCACCGCCGCAAATTCCTGCTCGAACAGATCATGGTGAACCGGGACAACGCGGCCGAGATCCGCTCGTTCACCATGGAGGGGCGCCTGCTCGCCGAGTTCGACAGGGTCGCCGACAGGGAGCTGGACATCCAGCTCGGCCTGGCCACCCGCCAGGCCCTGATCCGGCTGGCGGGCAGCGCCGCCGGCGGGCTCGCCTCCGGAGCCGTGTTCGCGGTGCTGGGGCTGATGCTGGTCGGCGGGACCGTGGAGATCGCCGTCGCGGGCGCGGCCGTGGTCGCCATCCGGGTCGCGCAGGGGGCGCTGGGCAACGCCCTGTCCTCCCTCACGCACGTGTACGAGTCCGGACTGTACTTCTCCGACTTCGTCGCCTTCGAGGAGGAGGCCGCGCTGCGGCTGCCCCCGGCCGAACCGGAACCGGCCCCCGAGGGGTTCGAGGAGATCCGGGTCGAGAACGTCACCTTCACCTACCCGAGCGGGGGCAAGGGGGACGCGCCGGCCCTGGACGACGTCAGCCTCACCCTCCGGCGCGGCCGGACCGTGGCGCTCGTGGGGGAGAACGGCTCGGGCAAGACCACCCTGGCCAAGCTCCTGTCCGGCCTGTACGCACCGGAGAGCGGAAGGATCCGCTGGGACGACACCGACCTGGCCGGGGTGGACGGGACCGGTCTGCGGCGGCGCATCTCCGTCATCGCCCAGGACCACACCCACTGGCCGCTGACGGCCCGGCGCAACGTCGTGATGAGCAGCCCCGGCGACGACCCCGGGCGCCTGGAGCGCGCGGCCCGCGCCGCGCGCGCCGACACGGTCGTTGCGGAGCTCGCCCACGGGTGGGACACCCTGCTGGACAAGCGCTTCGTGGACGGCGCCGAACCGTCCGGGGGCCAGTGGCAGCGACTGGCGGCGGCCAGGGGCTTCTACCGGGGCGACGACGGCGACGCCACGCCCCTGCTCATCGCCGACGAGCCCACGGCGGCGCTCGACGCCCGGGCCGAGCACGCCTTCTTCGCCTCCCTGCACGCCCACGCCGGACGCACCGGGGCGGCCGTCGTCCTGATCACGCACCGCCTCGCGTCCGTGCGGATGGCCGACCACATCGTCGTCCTCAGCAAGGGCCGCGTGGTGGAGGAGGGCGCCCACGCCGACCTGGTGGAGGCCGACGGGCTCTACCGGGAACTGTGGGACCTCCAGGCCGCCGCCTACCGGTGGTCCGTTCCGGAGAGCCGCCACAGCGCCTGACCCCGGGGGCGGTGGCGCCGTGCCCGTCACCGCCCCTCCCGCCCGCGGTCCCCGGGGCGCGCCCCCGGGACCCGTTCGGGAGGCCGGCGCCCCGACCAGGCCGGACACCAGCGGAGGTAGGGGCAGTCCCGGCACACCCTGCCCGGGGTCGGGGCGTGCTCCAGGTCGCGGTGCCAGGGACCGGCGAGCCCGTGGACCACCTCCCGCGCCTCGGTCCTCACCCGGGCGGCGCCGGGATCGACGGTGCGCAGGTCGGCGCCGTCGGGGGTGAGGACCTCCAGTTCGACCGCGGACCCCGGCTCCAGGGGGAGCACCCCGGACGCGAAGAGCAGGACGGCCAGGGCCAGCGCGGGCTCGCGTGCCATGAGCCCGCGCTCGTCCGGGGGCGGGCCCGCGGTCGTCGGCGCGACGTCCCGCCAGCTCCAGGCGCCGTCCCGGTGGAGCAGCAGGTCGGGCCTGGCCAGGACGAGGACGTCGGCCCGGGGGTCGTCGGCGGCCACGGTGCGCCCGACCCGGACATGGCTCCCGGACCGGAGCCCGTCCAGCGGGCAGACCTCGACGTGGGCGGCGATCATGGCGGCGCCCGCGCGGGCCTCCCCGCCGCTGGGAACCCACCCCTCCGCGCCCCAGTCCCCGGGACCGTCGGGGATGTCGCCGGGTCCGCACGCCCTCCGCGGTCGGCGCCCGTGCAGCCGCTCCAGCCGGGCGCGGACGGCGCGGTCCCGGGCCGAGGCGCCGGCCGCCCCGGGCGGCGCGCCCTCCGGCGGGTCCCCCGGGAGGCCGAGGGAGTGGAAGTGTTCGCGTGCCGGGCAGCCCCGGAAGCGCAGGCCCCCGGCTGCGCTCCAGGACCTGCGGGGGCGTGAGCGGTCGTGGACGCCGAGGATCCCGGGGGCGGAGGGCAGGCGTCCGCAGCCGGTCCGCACCCCGCACGACAGGCAGTCGGCCCCCGGGGACCGGGCCCCGCCGACCAGGGCCGAGCGCAGGGGCTCCCTGCCGGAGGAGGAGAAGAACCCCTCGGCCTCGCGGGCCGGGGCGTCGTAGAGCACGGCGGTGGAGGAGTCCAGGCACGACGCCCGGACCACCCGCACCCGGTCGGGGGGACCGGCCGGGCCGCCGTGGCGCCCCCGCATGGGGTAGGGGACCCCGCCCCGGTAGCGTCCGGGGCGGCCCGCGTAGGCGTCGCGGTCCACCCCGGAGCCGGTGGCCAGCACGAACGCGGCCACGGCCACCTCCGCGTCGGGGAGGCTCCCGCCGTCCGCCGGGCCCGTGACCGGGACGCGCAGCTCCCGCACCCGCTGCCCGCCGTCCAGGTACGCGTACCCGCGCCCCTGCGCGCACACCTCGTAGGGCCTGGCGTGGGAGGCACCCCGGTCGGGCATGTACTGCCGCACCCAGAAGTCGGCCACAGGAGTGCGGTCGAGGCCGTCCCTCGCGCGGTCCCCGGCCAGGCCGTCGAGGTAGGACCGCGCGGCGTGGCGCGCCCAGGCCAGCAGGCCCGGGTGCGGCGGCGCCACCCGTTCGCCCAGCACGTCGGCGCACCGCCCGCCGGGGGCGGGCAGCATCGAGCACGCGTCCCCGAGCGACAGCCCCCGGTGTTCGACCAGGTCCAGGACGGCGCCGAGGACGGCGGGCGCGGAGTCGGCGAGGGGTGGCGGGCGGGGGGCGGGGTCCCGCCGCGCGGCGTGGTCGGCCTCCGTGCGGCGGAAGGTGGGGCAGCCGCCCGCGGCGAGGGTCGCGGAACTGCTGAAGAGTCGGATGACGGCTGCCTGGCCGTCGCTGCCACGGGTCCGGTCGGTCACGGTGTCCTCCCTGGGAGAAGGGTGGCACGATCTGGACCGTCCCGCCGGAGGCCTGTGGACAAACGCTCCGGGCCCTCGGAGGCGCCGTGCTCCCGGCTGTCGGCGCAGGGCCGAACGGCCTGTGGACGAACTGTCCGGGCGCGGTGGTATAGAACACTCGAAGCGGACATCGTTCGCACAGAACCCAGAGAGAACGCAGGCATCCCCCATGTCACGACGCGCCGCCGCCACCCGCTGGGTCGCGCTGCTCGCCCTGCTCACCGCCACCGGCTGCGCCCAGGTCCAGGACGCCCTGGAGTGGTTCGTCTCCCCCGCGCCGACGGTCTCCGGACTGGGCTCCTACGACGAGGTCGACCGCGACGACCCCTTCGGGGGAACCCCCGCCGAGGACTACGCCGAGGGATTCGAACCGCCCCCGGCCGAGCCCGTCGGCTCCTTCTCCGCCGCCCAGGTGGAGGAGGCCTACGGCCTCACCCAGGACCTCCTGGACGCCGTGTACCTGAACCCCGACGCGGTCTTCGACGAGGACAACAGCGAGTTCACCGGGCTGCTGGGCGAACAGGCGCTGAAGTGGTACATGAACCACCTCGGCCACGAGAACGGCGACCTGGACAGCCGGCACGTGGTCTTCAACCTCGCCCCCGGGACCGCCGAGCCCATCGGCGACGTGGTCAAGGTGGACGGCCGTATGTGGGCGGAGGAGTCCTCCGAAGGCGGCCCCGACCACCTGGCGGTCAACACCGAGTACACGATCGTCCACCCCGTCGCGCGCCCGGGCGATCCCGTGTCGGTGCGGCTGGTCACCACGCACTACGGCGAGGTGTCCTTCTTCGACACCGGGGACGGGGCCCTGGAGGCGTGGCCGAACTGGTGGCGCGGGACCGGACCGGCGCACTGCGTGGACGGGTACAACGTCGTCCCCGCCTATCCGGACGAGCTCGCCGAGGGGGAGCAACCCCGGGGTCCGGTCGAGGACGCCTACGACCTGGAGGCCCACCGCGACGGCGACGACGGGTGCGCCGCCATCCGCGGTACCTGAGCGCGACGGGCGCCCCGGACGGGGAACACCGCTCCACGTCCGGGGAAGCTGGGGATAAACCTCCGTAAAAAGTCACTCACGGTGACGTTTTCCCCTCCCCGGGCGGTGCGGCGAAGACCCGTCCGGCACCCCCTCATCATGTTGAATGACGTGCATGATCGTGCGTCGAGTACTTCCCGATGAGATGAACGCCGTCAGCGAACTGCGCGTGATGGCCTACACGGCCGACGGCCTTGTGAACGTGAACCCGGCCCACGTCGAGGCGCTGCGGCTCCTGGGGGCGGACGGCCGCGGCGAGGTCCTGGTGGCGGCGGACGACGAACGGCTCCTGGGGACGGTCATGTTCGAGCCGTGGTCACCGGAGAGCGAGATCGCCCGCAACGCGGACGAGGCGGAGATGCGCGCGTTCGCGGTGTCGCCCGGGGCCCGGGGGCTCGGGGTCGGCCGGGCGCTGGTGAACGCCCTCGTCGACAGGGCGCGCGAGGAGGGGGTCTCCCGGCTGCTGGTGTCGGCGCTGCCCGAGATGGTCGCCGCGCAGTACGTCTACCGGGCGCGCGGCTTCCGGCGGGCGCCCGACCGCGACCTGTCCCCGCTGCCGGACGTGGAGCTCCTGACCTACGAGCTCGTGGTCAAGGACTGACCGCCTGTCCGGGCGTCCGGTCCCGCCGGGGGACCGGACGCCCGGACCCCGCCGTCGGGGGAGGCGCGGGGCGGGCACCTCAGGGGACGGCCGGGGCGGGACGGACCCGGCGCGCCGCATCGGCCAGGGACGCGCCCAGCGCCCCTCCGCAGATCCGGTCCAGCACCGTGTCGGAGACCGGGTGCCCGGTCAGCCACACGGCCCGGGCGAACTCCTCCGGGCACCGCGCGTACCGCTCCCGGTCCGACTCCGGCAGCGGCCGGCCCGCGTCGAGCCGGATCGCGTAGCGGTCGAGCACGGCCCACACCGCCTGGTGCGACAGGGGGTCGGTGTCCGTACCTCCGCGCAGCCCCCGCGCCCACCCGCCCAGCACGGGGTGGTGCACGTACAGCCGGAGGACGGGGGAGAGGTCCTCGTCCAGGGCCGACAGGACGTCGGCCACCCGCTGCCTGCGGTGCCAGTCGCCGGGCGCGTCGCAGGCCTCGAGCAGGTCGCACACGGCGCTCTCGGTGTCGCGGGCGGCCAGCCACCCCTCCACCAGCCCCTCGGCGTCCACGGGGCGCCCCCCGTCCGCGAGCGCGAGCACGTCCTCGGCGCCCATCCCGTCGAGGGGCGGGGCGACCGCGACGTCGGCCCCCGACTGCCGCAGCTGGCGCACCGTGAAGTGGTCGCCGAGCCGGGTCACGCGGAACCGTCCTCCGGCGGCGGGGGCCACGGCCCCCAGGGCTGCCAGGGTGTCGAGCACCCGGGCGGCACGGCGCCCGGGGTCCTCGCCCCCGGGCGCGGCCCCGGGGACGAGGACCCCGGCCAGCTGGGCGGGCGTGCGGGGCTCACCGTGCGAGAACAGGTCCGCGAGCAGCAGGAACGCCGTCATCCCGGGCCCGCCGACCATGGTGAGCAGGGCGTCCGACCAGGCGTCGGCGAGGGCGCCCGGGACCTCCTCCGCGACCGCCCGGGCGGCCCGTCCGGGCAGGACGCGCGTGTACGTCGTGCGCAGCAGGCCGCAGTGGCGGGCGACGGCGAACAGCGACCGCACCTCGACGGGCGTCCGGCCCAGCGCGGCGGCGGCCCCGGCGGTGTCGGACCGGGTGAGATCGTCGTCCCCGTCCGAACGGAGGTCCCTGCCGCCGCCCACCCAGGCGGCGAGGCGGACGGCGTCGGACAGCGGGCGGCACAGGCGCGCGGCCGCGTCCAGCTCCTCCGGGCGCCCGGGCACGACCGGGCGCGGCGGTCCGGAACTCCCGCCCTCCCCCACGCCGAACCGGTCCAGGAGCGGCAGCACGTCCTGGTCCGCCTCCGCCCCGTCCGCCGGGTCGCGGGCGCCGGAGGACCCGCCCGGGGAGAGGTCGACCGAGGCGATGGCCCGGCGGAGCCTGCGGGGGCTCTCCGCGGACAGCAGATCCCCCTTCTCCACCAGGAAGTCGCACCACGTCAGCCAGGTGTCCCTGAGACCGACGGGCGTCCGGTCCCAGTGCCGGACGGTGCGGGCGATGTCGTGCACGTCGGCGGTGGACCAGTCGCCGGGGTCGGGCGCACCGGCCTCCAGGTGCGCGGTCAGGAGGAAGAGAAGGGTGTCGGGGTCCAGGACGGGGCGGGGGTCGACGCCCCCGGCCCACTCCAGACACGCGCGCACGGCGGAGTAGATGCGATCAGTCATTGCCCTATCACCCGGAGTGGTGTGAGTCGCCGAAAGGGCCTCAGGCTAACCGTGCCGCGCGTCGTGGCGCGGGAGAACGCCGAAATCGCCCACGGGCCGGGGCGGATGCGGCGGAACGGCGCGCGGGACGCGGTCGGGCCCGTCCCGGGGCCGGGCGGGTGCGTGTGCGCCCGAGCGGTGCGCTGCGCGGCCCCTCCCGGCAGGGGCCGGCTCCGGGGCGCGTCGACCGGCGCAGCCGCCCTGTTTTCTTTGTCGGCAATTCACGCGGAGTTCTGTTTCGGGGGCGTTTTGTGCACAAGGTCCTGATGCGGCCGCAAGGCGGGCTCCTCCGGAAGTACGGGTGTCGTTCTGTCGGGAGAGAGTCGCTTTTTCCCCATTAGGACCCCTGCGGGAGCGGTGTGTTTATTGCGCGCAAAGGGGCTGGGTAAGAGGCGGTTGGGCGTCCCGGAGTGCGGGGATATCTCGATTCCGAGTGCCGCGGACTCTCCCGGGGCGATTGGCGGAAGAATCGAACACCTCTCCGTGTGTTCGGGTTGTTTCCCCGGTCGGGAGGTGTAATTCGCGCAGCCGTCCCATCCGACCTCCGGTCGTGCGAAATGCGCGAATCAGACAATTGGCTGCATGGGAGGAAAAATGAAAGAATACCGCATCGAGACCATCGACGACTTCACCGACCTGCTCCAGCGCTGGTATGCGGCGGACCACGAGGGTTTCGCCACCATGTTCGACGCGGCGGTCAAGAACGTGAAGCCGATCCCGGAGGGGATCGGGCCCGAGGTCCGGCACGACTGGCGAAATAGTACGATCGACGACCTGTGCGACTTCTTTCGCGCCTGGGACAAATGGGAGCCGGGGGTCGACAGCGGGCTCGTCTTCATCGAGAAGTTCAGCTGGCTCAACTACGAGAACGACTACGGGATGGTCTTCGTCACCTCCGGTCCCGGATGTGAGATGACCGCCCTGTTCACCGAGTTCCAAGGGCGTTACATGGACTCCGAGAAATCGCTCGGGCTCGTGGAGAAGTGGAAGAGGCAGCTCGGGCCGAGGATGGACGACTATGTCGTGCCGCCGGGCGGGTTCAGGAACTTCAACGACTTCTTCGTCCGGAAGGTGAAGGACGGAAAGCGCCCGATCGACGCACCCGCGGACGAAACCGTCGTGGTCGCCCCCGCCGACTGCGTCATCAACATGATCGTGAACGAGCTGACCGAGGAGACGCGCATCCCGGTCAAGACGGTCACCATGAACGTCAGGGAACTGCTCGACGGCTCCGCGTACGCGGGCAGATTCGTCGGGGGCACCGCGGTGTCCTGCATCCTGATGCCCGACGGCTACCACCGGTACCACTCCCCGGTCGCGGGACAGGTCGTGGAGTCCAACTCCGGGATCGGCGGCGTCTACTACGGCATGCGCGACCTCCCCGGACTGCTCAACGACGGGAACGTGGGCTACGGCCACGACTACAGCATGTTCGAGAGGTTCCGGCGGGGCTACCTCGTCATCGACACGGGGAACGCGGCGCGCGGACACGTCGGGATGGTGCCCGTCGGCCTCAACTCGATCGCCTCCGTCGAGTTCCGTCCCGAACTCTCCCGCGTCAGGCCGGAGAACCCGGTCGCGATCGCCAAGGGGGAGGAGGTCGGATGCTTCAAGTACGGCGGTTCGCTGAACATCCTCCTGTTCGAGAAGGGCTGCTTCCCCGCGCTCCAGATGCTCCAGGGCCAGCGCATCGGGCTCCTGGAGGACCCGGGGAAGCCGCGCTCCCTCTTCACCGGACCTGCCGCACGCCGTCCGGGGGCATTGCGCCCCGACCTTCCCGCGAACGGACGCCGGACCGTCCCCTGACCGCGGGGAGGCGGCCCCGACCGGCCCCCACGCCTCTGCGGGCCGGCCCCTCCCGGCCCGCTGCCGGGCCGGGGCGGAGGCGCCCCGCGCGATCGCCGGCGCCCCGGCCACTGCGTGCGCGGCGCCCCGGCTACCCGCCGGAGGCGACGAGGGTGAGGCGGTGCGCCTCGGTGGGGTCGGGGCACTCCCAGCGGCGGACCAGCCGTTCGACCGCGGCGGCCGGGACGGGGGACTCCCTGCGGTCCAGGCGCGCCCGCAGCACCCCCGGCGGGGCCTCCACGGACACGATCTCCACCCGGGCCCGGTAGTCGGCGGCCAGGCCGACGCACTGGTCGCGCAGCTGGCGGGAGACGTTGGTGGCGTTCCACACGAACGGGCGCCCCGCGCGCAGGTGCTCGCGGGCCCGCTCGTGGGCGGCGGCGGCCACCGGCCGCTGGTCGGCGGTCGGGCGCACGCCCAGTTCGGTGCGCAGCGCGTCCAGGCTCACGACCGGTGTGTCCGGGAGGTGGCGCGCGATCCAGGTGTCCTTGCCCGCCCCGGGCAGCCCCGACATGACGGTCACCGACGACCGGGTGTCGTCGTGGGCCGCGTAGTCCGGATCGCGGTCGGGCTTGCGGAAGAACCAGAACCGCGCGTGGTCGGAGGGGAACTCGCGCGGCCGGTCCAGGCAGCGCTGCTCGGCGCAGTACTCGCCGTACAGGCCGATGCTGTCCAGGACCTCGGCGGTGTCGCCGCAGTGCCGGCCGAGGATGTCCGCCGTGGCCAGCAGCACCAGGTCGTCGTTGCGTGCGAGCAGGCTCACCCGGAAGGCGATGTGGCGCAGGTCGGGGCGTTCGAGCGCCCAGAACGGCACCTGGTGGTGGCGGACCAGCGCCGCCACGTGCTCGCGCCACCGGGCCGCAGCGAGGCTGTCGGCCTCCGTGGCCCGGCCCGCCCGGGCCGTACCGTCCGGCCCCGCCTCCCACAGCAGGCGGCGCACCATCAGGTCGCCGCGCCGCGAGTGCCCGTGCGCCGTCACCCGGCCGTCCGCGTCCCGGCGCGTGCAGTAGGGCTTGGCGACGTCGTGGAGCAGGACCGCGGCGAACAGCCGCACCCTCTCCGGCGCGGGCCTGGCCCGCCAGCCGGGCAGCCCGGACAGGGCCTCGCAGGCCATCCGGGTGTGCACCTCCACGTCGCCCTCGGCGTGGTGCACCGGGTCCTGTTCCACCCCCGCCAGGTCGCGCACCCACGGGAACGCCTCCCTGACCCGGTCCCAGTCCAGCTCCCAGTACGGGGGAGCGGGGCACAGCTCAGCGAAGACCCGCATGGAGCACCTCCGGGTCGGCGAGGCCGTTCGCGATCACCGGCCGGTCCAGCCAGTGCGAGCCCGAGTCCAGGACGGCGGCCGTGAACCCGGGGCGCACCCACTTGTACCGGTCGACCGTGCGGCCGTCCTCCTCGACCTTGACGTACAGGCCCTCCATCAGGTCGGAGCCGTCCCCCTCCGCCAGCGCCCGCTCCGGGTCGGCGCCGCCCGCCACCGCCGCCCGGGCCAGGGCCTCGCGCCAGCCGGCCGTCCGGCAGGTGGAGGCCCCCACCAGGGAGACCAGGTCCTCCAGGCGGTCCAGGGGGCCGGAGCGCAGCACGGGCACCGAAACCACGGGGGTCCCCTCCAGGAGCTCCCTGCGGCGCGGGGTGGACAGGAACGCGTCCTCCCGGGTGTCCAGCACGTCGAACTCGCAGAAGTAATGGGGAAGCGCGTCGTAGAAGACCGTGTGCCTGGCGTACATCCACTCGCCGTAGAGCACGTACCGCTCACCGAGCCGCGGCCACAGCAGGTGGGCGACGGCGGCGGCCCACGCCTTGAACGGGGCGAACTGCCGCTCGCGGGGCCCGCCCGCCAGGTAGTGGCCGCGGCTCTGCAGCAGGAGCGCGCCCCCGGGGCCGAAGCTGATGCCGGCGTTGGCGCCGTCGAGCTTCTCCTCCACGACCAGGTGCCGGCCCGCCAGCTCCCCGAAGGGCACGGCGGCCAGGTCGTGGTCGCCCGCCTGGAGGCGGGAGCCGCGGATGTGCCGGGTCCGGGGGTACTTGCGCATGGGTGCGGTTCTACACGCCGGCGCCGCCGCGCCGCCACCCGTTTTCCCCCGGCGGCGGCCCGCGTTGGCACCCCGGGGCCGGGGCTCAGGGCAGGTGGCGGCGCGAGCCCAGGGAGGCGGCGTCCGCCGCGGCGCGCCCCTCGACCCAGCCGTCCTCGCTGTAGGGGCCCCGCACACGCGAGTAGGTCAGCTCGCCGAACGCCTCCGCGACGGCCGCCTCCACCTCGCGCTCGCGCGCCGCGAAGACCGGTACGAGGTCCGTGCCGGTCTCGGCCTGGGCCGCCCTCTCGGCGGCGCGCGCCGTCTCGACCAGCCGCTCTCCCACCCGCACCGAGAACGCCGACATGAACGAGGCGCGGAACGCCTTGCCCGCCGCGCGCCCCGAGCGGTCCCGCACCGAGCCGCTGGCCCGCATCGCCGTCTCGGCCTGGACCAGCAGCGAGGTGAACATCAGGTCCACGGCCTCCACGTCCCCCGGGAACCCCATGACGGTGCACAGCCCCAGCTCCTGGTGCCACACGGCGCGGCAGTGGTTGGCCTCGGCCACCTCGTGCAGCAGCACCGCCTTGTGCTCGTCGTAGGGGGCGTCCACCGGCAGGCGGCGCCCGGAGGCGGCCTCCGACTCCCCGGGGCCCTCGGCCAGCAGGGCCCGGTCGATGCTGTGCCGCGCCATCATCTCCTGGGCACGGGCGCTCAGCGCCTCCGCCTCCTGCGGGAACTCCGTCGACTCGGCCTTGGCCAGCAGCGCTCGCACCCGGGCGAGCTTGCCCGCGTCCACCTGCTCGGGCCGTCGCGCCGCGCCCGGACGGCCCGGCCGGTACGCACCCGGCGGCGGGCACAGCCGCCGCAGGGGCGGGAGCACCCGCAGGGCCGCCAGCACCCGCAGCACGGCGTCCACGGCCTCGAACCTCAGCAGCCCGTGCTCCGCGCCGACGTGGGCCGGGTACCCCTCGCCGCGGCCCCACGACGCCTTCACGCCGAACCCGCGCACCTGCTCGGCCCAGCGCGGGTCCACCGTCGCCGGGGAGTGGCGCTCCAGGTCGGCCGTCACGGCGTCGGCGCACACCGCCGCGGCCACGGGTCCGAGCACGCGTTCGACCTGGCGGACCGTCTCGGCGGGCTGCCAGCCGCGGGTCCACGCGGAGGCCGCGGCGTCCAGGAGGGCCGCCAGGAGGGCGCGCCCCGCCGCGTCCGCCCACTCCCGGTCCTCGGTGTCGGCGAGCCGGGCCGCGGCGAGGTCGACGCCCTCGCCCTCCCCGCCGGACACGAGCGCGTCCACCGCCCCGGACACCGCCTCCGCGGGGGAGGCCCCGGCCTCCGGCCCGGCCCAGGCGGCGGTCGGCGCCCCGGCGGCGCGACGCTGCCGGCCACGACCCTTCTTGCCCACGGTGCTTCTCCCCGGTCGTGTCGTCGTTCGGCGGTGGAGCCGACGGACAATCCTACCGATCCCCGTCGGCCGGATTCGCGGTGAGAGAGCCGAAACCTCCGGGAAAAGGGCCGGTCGCGCGCCCGGGGAGCGCTTTTCGCCCCCTGCGCGTCCCGCCGCCCGTATTCCCCCGCGGAGGCGGACCGGGCGGCGCCCTCGGGCGCCCTCCGCCGGCGAAGGGGCAGTTCGGCGGCCCCCTGCCGGATCCGGGCGGCCGAAGGGGGATTCGGCGCCTGTGCGACGACAACGCCGCCGTTGGGCGCGGTGTCGTGAAATCCCGCCTTGCCCCGCCGTGGAGCCCGGTGCCCCGGAAGGAAAGGCAGTGCTTTCCTCCCCGAAGCACACCGGAAACACGGGGGGAATACCGTCGGCTCCCATCCGCACCCACCGAGGAGCCGCCATGCGCCAGGGAACCGGGGCCGACGACCGGGACGGCCTGCCGCCGGGCGGGGCGGACGCCGCCGGCTGCCCCCGCGGCGCGGACCGGGCCCTGCGGCTCCACGGGGGCCCCGGGGACGAGGTGCCCTGGGACCTGCTGCGCGCCCGTCACGGAGGGCTGGTCCCCGTCGAGGTCGGACCCGGGGAGCGCGGCTGGCTCCTGCTCGGGTACAAGGAGAACCTCCAGGTCCTGCGCGACCGCGACCTCTTCTCCGCGGACCCGCGCCCGTGGAGCCCCGCAGGCACGGCCCCGGCGCGCAGCGGGGCCCTGGCCCGCGACGGAGAGGAGCACCAGCGGCTGAGGGTGCCCCTCGTGGAGGCCCTGGCACAGGTGGGCACGCCCCAGCTGGTGCCGGTGGTCGAGCGCGCGGCCGTGCACCTGCTCGGCCGGGTCGCCGCCGAGGGGAGCGCCGACCTCATCGGCCAGTACGCGGCCCCGCTCCCGGCGCTCGTCCTCAACGAGCTCTTCGGACTGCCGGACGCCTACGGACGCCTGCTGGCCGACCTCACGGCGCGACTGTGGAGCGGCGAGCCGGACCGCGCCGAACCCGCGGCCCGGGCCGTCCGCGCCTACTTCGCGGGCCTGGTCGCCCGCAAGCGCGCCGACCCCGGCGAGGACCTCGCCAGTCGGCTGCTGGCCCACCCCCACGGGCTCACCGACGAGGAGGCGGTCGCGTCCCTGTCCCTGCTGTGGGAGACCGGGCACGAGCCGACCACCCACCTCATCGGCAACGCCCTGCTCAGTCTGCTGGAGGACCCGAGGATGTGGACCGCCTACCTGGGCGGCACCCTCACCCCCGAGGACTTCGTCGACTACGTCATGTGGACCGACCCGCCGATCCGGATGCTCGCCGGGCGCTACGCCACGGCGGACGCGGGCTTCGCGGGCGCCCGCCTCCGGCGGGGCGAGCCGATGCTGTTCGGGTTCGCCTCCGCCCACACCGACCCGTCCGTGTTCCACGGCGGGGACGACGCGATGGCGATGGCGGGCAACCGCTCCCACCTGCTGTGGGGAGCGGGGGCGCACCGCTGCCCCGCCACCGGGTTCACGCGCGAGCTGGTGCGCACCGCCATCGACATGGCCGTGGACCGGATGCGCGGCATGGTCCTGGCGGTCGAGCCGCACGAGCTGCGCCGCCGCGGCGGGCCGTCCGTCCACGGCCTGGTGGAGCTCCCGGTGTGGTTCGCGGCCACCGGCGAACGGGCCGAGCCCGCCGAGGAGGAGCCGGAGACGCCCGTGCGCAGGTGGATCCGCAAGAAGCGCAGGCCCGCCTCCCAGGGCGCCCGCTACCAGGCGCCGCTGGCCCGGGAGGAGGACCCGGGTGAACGGGCCGCCCGGGTCCCGGCGGCGGGACCCGGGCCCCGGCCGCGCCGTCCGCCCCAGGGGGCCGGGGCCCGGTACCAGGCCCCGTTCGCCGAGGAGGAGACCCGGCCGGACCCCCTGGAGGTGCTGCTGGCCGCCTGGCGCCCCGGGGGCTGACCTGCGCCTGACGCGGCTACCCGGGATCCACCACGACCAGCTCCGGGTGGACGCGCTCCGGATCGTCCAGGAGGGGCTGGTCGCCCCCGCGCAGGTGGTGGTCGAAGAACGCCAGGCCGTAGGCGCGCACGAGGTCCAGGCCGTGTCCGACCGGGATGTCGCCGTACAGGTTGCGCCACTCCTCGGCCGGATACATGTCGCGGAGCCCCAGCTGCTCGGTGACCAGTCCCTGGTCGATGCCGTTGGAGTGCCCGGAGCCGGTGACCCTGATCCACTGGCGCCACCCCGTCAGGCGCGGCCACATCTCCTCGTGGCCCTCCCAGACGATGCCCCGGTCGTTCCCGAGCAGGGCCAGGGGCTTGTCCAGGTCCTCCTCCAGCGCCGTGGCGTAGTAGGGGCCGTCCAGGTTGATCCCGGCGTCCACCCTCTCCTCCAGGCGCAGGGTCTCGGCGGTGGCCGAGCCGCCCCAGGAGTGCCCCGCCATCCCGATCCGGGAGGCGTCGATCACGTGCGACCACCGCCAGGCCGGGTCGGGGCCGGTGAGCCGGTCGAGGAGGAAGGAGACGTCCCCGGCGCGGTTGACCGCGCCCCGGGCCCACTCCCCGCTGCCGCACCCGGCACAACCGGTCACCAGCCCGTGTGGGTACTCGACGGGAGCGGACTCGTGGGCGTGGTCGACGGCGGCCACGACGAACCCGTGGCTGGCCAGCTCCTCGGCGAGGGAGGAGAACCAGATCCTGTTGTGCCCCGCGCCGGGGGACAGGACGACCAGGGGCAGGCCGTCCCCCGTGCGGGCGGGGGCGACGTCGAGACGGGAGTGGGTGCGCACCCGGTGCAGGGTGTCCGCGGGCAGGCCGGTCACCCCGCGCGCTTCGAGCGTCGCCGCCGACTCGGCCTCGGTCATGTAGGGCGCGCGCCGTCCCGCGTCCGACCGGGCCGGGTACCACAGGGTCGCCATCAGCTCGCGGGGACCGCCGACCCACATGTCCTCGCGGCCCTCGTCCACCAGGTGCAGGGTCGTGCGGCCGACCGGGCGTTCCCCTGTGGGGGCCGGGAGGGAGGCGCGCGGAGCCTCCGCCGGGGCGGGTGGGGACGCCGGGCCGGCGAGCGCGCCCGCCGGCGAGGCCAGGACCAGGGCCGCGGCGAGCACCGCCCCGGTGCGCAGGCGGGAGGGGGATTTCCGTCGCCGCGCGCGGGCGGCGCGGGGGAGGGGGTCGGCGTTGCGTCGTACGTGGGGCATGCGCGTCCCGTCGTTCGGTGGGGTCCTTGTCGTCTCCGACCCTAGGAAGCCCCGGTCCGCCGGACCATACGGCGGGCCGTCCCCTCCCCCGGGGGCCCGCACGACCGGCGGGGGTGGGGCAGGCCCCACCCCCGCCGGCCGTACCGGGTCAGGGCGCGGCCTCGACCAGCAGCACCTCCAGGGTGCGCGGGCCGTGCACCCCCTCCACCCTGTTGAGCTCGATGTCGCTGGTGGCCGAGGGGCCGCTGATCCACGTGAGCGGCCGGGCCGGGTCCAGCAGCCGCACGGCCTGCGGGACGCCGTCCACTACCTGCTCGGCGCGCACCACGCACAGGTGGTAGTCGGGCACCAGGGTGATCGCGCGCCGTCCCTGGTCGGGGCTCCCGTCCAGGACGATGGTGCCGGTCTCCGCGATCGCCACGGAGCACCCCGTGACCACGCCGTCCACCCCGTTCAGGTCCCCCACGGACAGGGGCTCCTCCCGGGAGTCGGGCAGCCGCTCGGCCGCGGCCCCGTCGAACCACGCGTCCGGCACCCCCGGCGGGGCCACCACCCGCTGTGCTCCGCGACGGTCCAGGGCCGCCGCCACCTCCGCCGCCACCCGGTCGGCGGGGACCCGGCGCACCTGCGCCTTGTAGTCGAGCAACCGGTCCTCGAACACGTCCAGGGTCGGGCCCGCGGCGTGGCTGTCCGCGAAGCCGCGCCCCGGCGCCCGCACCGCGGGCTCGTCGGGGGGCACGTCGGCGAGCGCCGCCCTGACCCGGCCGAGGATCCGCTCCCTGCTGCTCGGAACGGGGCCCCGCGGCCCGCCTCCGGCGGCCCCTCCCCGTCCCGGGGTCCGTCCCGTCCGCGATGCGCTCACCGCTGCCCCTTCCCACGCTTGTCCCACCACGAGCGGAAGGACTCCGCGGGGACGTCCGGGACGTCCCGGGTGTCCGTCCACTCCCCGGCCGTGCCCGGCAGGTGTCCCGGCACCAGGCTGCGGCCCAGCCCCGCCGCGCGCTGGGCGGCCCCCAGGGCGCGCGAGGACGAGAAGACCGCCTCGGCGCCCGCCATCAACGCCTTCTCGCCCAGGTGGCCCTTGCCCGCGGAGACCTCCTCGCGCAGGTGCACCAGCACCTCCGGGATGTCGATCGCCACCGGGCAGACCTCGTAGCAGGCGCCGCACAGCGACGACGCGTACGGCAGCGCCTCGTCCACCGCCGAGGACATCCCGCGCAGCTGCGGCGTGAGGATCGCGCCGATCGGCCCCGGGTACACCGACCCGTAGGCGTGGCCCCCCGTGCGCTCGTACACCGGGCAGGTGTTCAGGCACGCGGAGCAGCGGATGCAGCGCAGGGCCTGGCGGCCCACCGTGTCGGCCAGCACGTCCGTGCGGCCGTTGTCCAGCAGCACCAGGTGGAACTCCTGGGGGCCGTCGCCCGGGGTCACCCCGGTCCAGGTCGAGGTGTAGGGGTTCATCCGCTCGCCGGTGGACGAGCGCGGCAGGAGCTGCATGAACACCTCCAGGTCCGACCAGGTCGGCACGATCTTCTCGATGCCCACCACGGAGATGAGGGTCTGGGGGAGGGTCAGGCACATGCGCCCGTTGCCCTCCGACTCCAGCACCACCAGCGTTCCGGAGTCGGCCACCGCGAAGTTGGCGCCCGAGATCGCGGTCCTGGTGCGCAGGAAGCGCTCGCGCAGGTGCAGCCGGGCCGCCTCCGCCAGGGCGCGCGGGTCGTCGGTCAGCCCGGGCGGGGCCGGGGTACCCCACTCCGCCATCTGGTCCAGGAAGATCTCCCGGATCTGGGCGCGCCCCAGGTGGATGGCGGGCACCAGGATGTGCGACGGGAGGTCGTCGCCCAGCTGCACGATCAGCTCCGCGAGGTCCGTCTCGTAGGCGGTGATCCCCGCCTCGGCCAGCGCGTTGTTGAGCTCGATCTCCTGGGTGGCCATCGACTTGACCTTGACCACGTCCGTCTCGCCGGTGGCCTTCACCAGCCGGGTGACGATCGCGTTGGCCTCCTCGGCGTCGGCGGCCCAGTGCACCCGGCCGCCCGCGCGGGTCACCGACTCCTCCAACTGCTCCAGGTAGCGGTCCAGGTGGCGGAGCGTGTGCTCCTTGACCGCCGCGCCCTCCGCGCGCAGCAGCTGCCAGTCGTCGTGCAGCTCGTCGACCACGGACGCGCGCTTGTCGCGGATCGTGTGCGTCGCCCTGCGCAGGTTGTGGCGGGTCCGGGAGTCGTCGACGGCCGCTCTCGCGGCCTCGGGGAAGGGCGGTATGCCCAGGAACGTGGCGCTCATCGGGTGGCGGCCTCCTTCGCGGCGGGTGCGTGGTCGGGGGCGGGCCCGGCCGAGCCGCCCTTCTCGGTACTGGCCAGGATCTCGGCGATGTGCGCCACCCGCATGCCCGACCGCTGCCGGGACAGGATGCCGCCGATGTGCATCAGGCAGGAGTTGTCCACCGCGCACAGGACCTCGGCGCCGGTCTCGACGGCGTGCCGTGCCTTGTCTGCGCCCATGGCGGAGGAGACGTCGCCGTTCTTGACCGCGAACGTGCCGCCGAAGCCGCAGCACTCGGTGGCGCCCTCCAGCTCCACCAGCTCCAGGCCGCGCACGGCGCGCAGGAGCCGGTAGGGGCGGTCGCCCAGGCCGAGCATGCGCAGCCCGTGGCAGGTCGGGTGGTAGGCGACCTTGTGCGGGTAGTAGGCGCCCACGTCGGTCACCCCGAGCACGTCCACCAGGAACTCGGTGAGGTCGTACACGCGCGGGGCGAGGCCGGCCACCTTGCGGGACAGGCGGCTGCCGCCCGCGCCCAGGCGCGGGTAGTTGTCGCGGATCATCGCCGCGCAGGAGCCGGAGGGGACGACGACGGCGTCGGCGCCCTCGAAGGTCTTGACGAAGCGCACGGCCAGCCGTGTCGCCGGTCTGCGGTACCCCGTGTTGTAGTGCATCTGGCCGCAGCACGTCTGGTCCTCCGGGAAGACGACCTCGTGGCCCAGCCGCTCCAGGAGCCGCACCACCGCCCGCCCGGTGTCGGGGAAGAGTGTGTCGTTGACACAGGTGATGAAGAGTGCGATCCGCATGGGCCTCCCTCGAGCCGTCCCCCAGGGGTCGGCGTCCCGCTCGCCACGAGCCTTCCAGTGGTCCGACCACTTTTGCACATTGGAGGAAGAGCGGCAAGAACAGGGGGGTTTGTCGGTGTTGAGGGAGAGCCTCGGGCGGGATTGGTACGATCACTTTTCGGTTATGTGGCCTGGGGCACGTGTCGGGGCCGGGCGGATCCGTTCCGGGCCACCGGTGCTTCCCGGGCCCCGCCGGTCCGGCCGGGAGGGCCCGCGCCCGGCCCCTTCCGGGGGAGGGGCCGGGCGGCCCCGGCGGGCCACGGGTGCGGACCGCGGCGCGTACGGGCTACACCAGCTCCGGGACCACGGCGTACACGGTCGGGTCGGTGTGGCCCCCGGCGGTCAGGGCGTCGTGGCGCAGGATGCACGTCCCGCAGGTGCCGCAGTGCGAGGGGCCGGCGGAGTAGCACGACCACGTCAGCTCGTACGGCACCCCCAGGCTCCGGCCGATCTTCCCGATGCCCGCCTTGCTCGTGCGGGAGAAGGGGGTGTGGACGGTGACGGTGCCGCTGGTGGACAGCAGCGCGGCCGTGTTGACCGCGGCGATGAACTCCGGCCTGGTGTCGGGGTAGACGTCGTGGTCGTCGGCGTGGACCGCGGTGACGACGCGGTCGTGCCCCAGGGTCTGCGCGATGCCCAGGGCCGCGAAGACGAACGTGCCGTTCCTGGACGGCACCACGGTGACGCCGGTGGAGTCGGCGCCGCCGTCCCCGTACACGCCGTTGGAGTAGGGGCCGCTCGGCACGTCGATGGTGGGGTCGGTGAAGGAGGAGCGGAGCTTGGCCCCCCAGGAGGAGAGGTCGATGAAGTGGTAGTCCACGCCGTAGTGCTCGGCCAGGCTCCTCGCCGACTGGATCTCGGCCGCGTTGCGCTGGGAGTAGTTGATGTTGAGGACCGCGCCGGCGCGTCCCTCCTGGGCGGAGAGGGCCAGGGCGGTGGCGGAGTCCATGCCGCCGGACAGCAGTACCAGGTCGCTCATTGCAGATCTCCCTTTCGGTTGCCTTCGTCGGTGCGGGTTCAACGGTGAGAGGGGGAGTCCCGTGGGGCCGCCCCGGCACTCCTCGTGCGGGGCCTCGGCGGTGTGCCGCCCGGCTCTGTCCGCCGCCCGGGGTCCGGCGGACGGAGGTCCCGGGGCCGGCGTCCGGCACGGGGGCCGGCCCGGTGGCGGCGGGGGAGCCCGCGGACGCCTGCCGCGGGGGTCCGCGGGCAGGCCGTCGGGTCGGACACGGTGTGTCACCACCCGTGGCGACGGGCGGGCCCGGGGCTCGGGGGCAGGTGGACCGGGGCCGTCTCAGGACGGCAGGACCGTCTCCCGGTGCGGGGTCCGCAGGAGGGAGCCGGCCCACGTTCTCGACGCGGGCCTGCGCGGGCCCGCCGTGGGACCGTCGCCGCTCTCGTCCGGGCGGCGGGCCGGGCCATGGGTGCGCCGGGCCGCATCATCGGCGGTACGAGCGGCGCGCACCCGGCACAGGTGAGGGATCACGGTCGGCTCCAAGCATCCTTGGCGACAACTGCTCCCAGTTGAGCAGATCCGGATCCGTCGTGTGAGGGGTTTCGCGGAACCCGGTTCGCACGTCGCGGGGGAGTCCGCCGGATGTACCGCGTCGCTGGACGGGTCCCCGGCCGTCGTTCCAGGAGAGCCCGGCCCGGCGCCCGCGGCGGCGCCCCGCGGCCCGGTGCCCGAGGTTCGCCCCGGCGGGGAGCACGGTATCCGCCCCGGTGCCCCGGCCGCGACAGGACTCACTGCTCCGTTCCGACGAGCGCCTAATGGTCGGACCACTCTGTCGTGGGGAGAGGCAAGCCGAGGAAATAAGCTGGTTTTTCGGCGGAGAGCAATGATGTATCAGAAAATTGGTATGATGAATCGCCCGTCAAAGGGAACGGTGCAGCAGCCTCTCGGAGTCCGGACCGGACCCGGACGCCGCCCGGAACACAGCGAGGGGCGCCCCGCGAGGGCGGTGCGCCACGGCCCGACGACTTGGAGAGACCCGTGCCCCACGATCCCGGCGGAGAGCGCACGCCCGTCACCCAGAGGGCCGTCGAGCGGATCAAGGCGATGATCGCGGGGGGCGAGGTCGGCCCCGGCGAGCGCCTGCCCACCGAACGCGACCTGGCGGTCCAGCTCGGGGTCTCCCGCAGTTCCATGCGCGAGGCCATCCGCGCCCTCACCACGCTCGGTGTCCTGGAGGCCCGCCACGGGGCGGGTGTCTACGTCACGGCGCTGCGCCCCGCGGACCTGCTGGAGACCTTCTCGGTGCTCGCCGAGGTGTCCCAGGGGCAGACCCTCCTGGAGGTCCTCCAGGTGCGCCGGATGCTCGAACCCGCCGCCACGGCCCTGGCGGCGGCGCGGGCCGACGCGCGCGACCTGGAACGCATCGGCGCGCTGCTGGAGCGCATGGACGGCTCCGACGCCATGGACTGCGCGGGGGCTCCGGGGGGCGCGGCACCGGAGGGCGGCACACGTCCCCGCCGGGAGTCCCCCGACGGGGGCGTGCTCGACACGGCCGGCGCGGACCTCGGCTTCCACCAGGCCATCGTGGCCAGCACCGGCAACGCCACGCTGGCGGCGATCGGGGAGGGCCTGTCCTCCCGCACCTTCAACGCCCGCGTGTGGGCCGGGCACCGTGAGGCCGGTCTGAGCGCCGCGCTCCACGAGGACCACGAGCGCATCCACGAGGCCCTGGTCGCGCGCGACCCCGACGCGGCCAGGGCCGCCGCGACCGTGCACGTCCTGCGGGTGGAGCGCTGGCTCCGGGCCGACCTCGCGCAGGGGGACGGGGCCGGAACCCGAACGCGGGCGCCGGGACGGTGAGGGGACCACCGCCGGCGCCGGGGGCTCAGCCGTCCCCGTCGCGGATCCCGTCCGCGAACTCCTCCGCCCCGAGCACGCGCGTCAGGTCCTCCCCGTCCGGCGCCCGGTCCCGCTCCTCCGCCGGTTCGGGGGCCTGCTCGGGGACCTCCTGGCGCAGTTCCGCGCCGATGCCGAGGGCGTCGTGGTCCTCGAGCTCCTCGATCCGGAGGCCGTGCGGGTGGTCCGACAGGTACTCGGCCACCGCCGTGTCCTGGTCCGCCGCGCCCACGTCCATGTCCGCGTCCACGTCGTCGATGTCGCTCTCGTGTCCGGGCGCGGGGTCGAAGGGCCCCACGCCGGACCCGTCGGGTCGTCCTGTCACCGGCGTCCCCCTCGCTCTCGTGGTCCCTACCCCTGATCATGCCTGGTCAGGGCAGGGGATGCCAGAGGGGCGTGCGGACCGGGGACCCGGCGGGGACGAAGCGGTCACCAGGGCCGGAACGCCGCGTGGTCACGGACGGTAGGATTTGGCGCTGTTGTCCGAGATGACGAACGGAGTCCCCTCTCCCGTGACCGTGCGCGACCGGGTCCGAACGATCGTCGACGCCTCCTGGTTCCAGGCGAGTGTCGTCACCCTCATCCTGATCAACGCCGTCATCCTCGGCGTGGAGACCTCCCCCCGGGCGATGGCGGCCCACGGCGAACTCCTCCGCGGTATCGACATCGTGATCCTCGCCCTGTTCGTCCTCGAACTGGGGCTGCGGGTCTACGCCCACCGGGCGGAGTTCTTCCGCGACCCCTGGAGCTGGTTCGACATGGTGATCGTCGGGATCGCCCTGCTGCCCACCTCCGGGCCGTTCTCCGTGCTCCGGGTGCTGCGCGTCCTCAGGGTGCTGCGGCTGCTCTCGGTGATCCCGTCCCTGCGGCACGTCGTGTCCGGCCTGTTCCGGGCCCTGCCCGGCATGATGTCCATCCTCTTCCTGGTGATGCTGCTGCTCTACGTGTCGGCGGTCATGGCCACGCGGCTCTTCGCGGACGACTCCCCGGAGTACTTCCGGGACCTCCCCACCTCGCTGTTCACCCTCTTCCAGATCGCCACCGCCGACGGCTGGGGCACCATCGCCAAGGACGTGATGGAGCACACGCCGATGGCCTGGGTGTTCTTCGTGGTCTTCGTCCTGGTGTCCACCCTCGTCGCCCTGAACCTGTTCATCGCCGTCGCCGTGGAGGCGCTGGAGAAGGACGACGGCGAGGAGAGCGGGGACGGCCCCGGGGACGGGCGGGGCGGCCGCGCGGTGCCCGACCCGGACGACGGCGGCCCCGACCCGGGACACGCGATGATCATGGCGGAGCTCCGGATGCTGCGCGCCGAGGTGGCCGAGCTGCGCCGGGAGCGCCAGGAGGTGTGACCGCCCGCGGGGGCCGGTCCCCGCGGCGCGCCGTCTTCCGGCCGGGGCTGTGGAAAGCCCCGGAAGCGGTGGTGTTCGTGGCAGGCTAGGGCTGTGCGCCGGACGCCTTCGGACGGTTCGGCGGCACAGCCGCACGGTGGGAGCGGCACGCGGACCCGGCATCCGTGCGCCGCCGCCCGCACCTGACCGCACGGACGACGAGGAGCGACCGGATGTCTGCCAGCACACCCCTCCCTCGCACCGGGGACACCGGAGAGGGGGCCGCCCCGGGCCTCCCCCTGGACCGCAGGGGGGAGTGGACCGCGCTGGGAGAGCACCGCGCGCGGCTCGGCCCCGCCCACCTGCGCGAGCTGTTCGCCGACGACCCCTCCCGGGCCGAAAGGTACACGCTCGACGTCGGCGACCTGCACGTCGACTACTCCAAGAACCTGGTCACCGACGAGACCCTCGGCCTCCTCGGCGCACTGGCCGCCGCCACCCGCGTCGCCGACCTGCGCGACGCCATGCTGCGCGGCGACCACATCAACGTCACCGAGGGCCGCGCCGTCCTGCACACGGCCCTGCGCGCGCCCCGCGGGGCGGTCATCGAGGACGACGGCCACGACGTGGTGCCGGACGTGCACCGGGTCCTGGAGCGCATGGGCGCCTTCGCCGACCGCGTCCGCTCGCGCGAGTGGCGCGGCCACACCGGCCTGCCCGTGCGCCGGATCGTCAACATCGGCATCGGCGGCTCGGACCTGGGCCCCGCCATGGCCTACGAGGCGCTGCGCCCCTACACCGACCGGGGCCTGGAGTTCCGTTTCGTGTCCAACGTGGACGGCACCGACCTGCACGAGGCGCTGATCGACGCGGACCCGGCCACCACGCTGTTCGTGGTCGCGTCCAAGACCTTCACCACCGTCGAGACCATCGCCAACGCCACCGCGGCGCGCGGCTGGCTGCTGGACGGGCTGGGGGAGAAGCCCGGCGGGGACGCGATCGCCAAGCACTTCGTCGCGGTGTCCACCAACGCCCCCGAGGTCGAGGCCTTCGGCATCGACACACGCAACATGTTCGAGTTCTGGGACTGGGTGGGGGGCCGCTACTCCTACGACTCGGCCATCGGCCTGTCCCTGATGGTGGCCCTGGGGCGCGAGCGGTTCCAGGAGATGCTCTCCGGGTTCCACCTGATGGACACCCACTTCGCGACCGCCCCGGTGGAGCGCAACCTGCCGTTCCTGCTCGGGCTGCTGGGCGTCTGGTACGGCGGCTTCCACGACGCGCAGAGCCACGCGGTCCTGCCCTACAGCCACCACATGTCCAAGTTCACCGCCTACCTCCAGCAGCTCGACATGGAGTCCAACGGCAAGTCCGTGCAGCGGGACGGGCGCCCCGTCGCCTGGCAGACCGGCCCCGTCGTGTGGGGCACCCCCGGCACCAACGGCCAGCACGCCTACTTCCAGCTCCTGCACCAGGGGACCCGGTTCGTGCCGGCGGACCTCATCGGATTCGCCAACCCGGCCCCCGACCTGCCCGAGTCCCTGGCGCCCCAGCACGACCTGCTCATGGCCAACCTGTTCGCGCAGGGGCAGGCGCTGGCCTTCGGCAGGACGGCCGAGGAGGTCGCCGAGGAGGGCGTCGCCGCTGAGCTGGTCCCGCACCGCACCTTCGAGGGCAACCGCCCCACCACGACGATCCTGGCCGACCGGCTCAGCCCGTCCGTCCTGGGCCAGCTCGTCGCCCTCTACGAGCACAAGGTGTTCGTGCAGGGGGCGGTCTGGAACATCAACTCCTTCGACCAGTGGGGCGTGCAGCTCGGCAAGGTCCTGGCCAAGCGGGTCGAACCCGCGTTGAGCGAGGGCGCCGACGTGCCCGGCCTCGACGCCTCCACCGCGTCCCTGGTGGAGCGCTACCGGTCCCTGCGCGGCAGGTAGGCCCCGGGGAGCGGATCCTGTCTCCGCCTGCGGGAGGGCCCCAGCCCTCCCGCGCGGGGACGGGGCCGCGCCGCGCCGGAAAACCCTTTGCGCGTTCCGCGCCGGTCCGGTTAGCCTGGCGGGGACATGCTGAACTGACATCGAGACCGATCCGCCGCGTGCGCGGGGCTCGCCCGTCCAGGGCTCGAGCCCGCTGTCCCGCACGGCGGACCCACGTTCCCTGTTTCCCGTTCGCGGCGTCCCCCGGACCCGCGGACCCGTGGTGCGGTCTCGATGTCGGCGACGGACCCCTGTCCGTCGTCCCGGGCCGCTCCACGGATCCGCCTTCGAGGCGCACCGGGAGGGGACGGCACCGGTCAGGCGTCGAGGCCCGCCCCCAGACGAAGGGCGGTCCCACTCCGTGACCCGTGAATCCACATCCGCACCGGCCGCGTCGGCGAAGGCCCCGAGGCCGCCCCTCCCGGCGGCTCCCGGCACGGGCGGTCCACCGCTGCTGCGCGCCCGCGACCTGGCCCGCGTCTACGGCGACCGCGTGGTGCTCGACGGTGTCGGCCTCGACGCCGCCCCGGGCCAGAGGCTGGGGCTCGTGGGCGAGAACGGCGCGGGCAAGTCCACCCTGCTGCGCCTGCTGTCGGGGGAGGAGGAGCCCGACGCCGGCAGGGTGGAACGACCCGCCGACACCGGGTTCCTGTACCAGGAACTTCCCTATGGGCCGGAGACGACACTGGCCCAGGTCCTGGAGGAGGCCCTGACGCCCGCCAGGCGTGTGGAGCGGCGGCTCACGCAGACCGCGGCCGCTCTCGACGGCGCCCCCGAGGACGCGGGGCTGCTGGCGGCGTACGCGGAGGCGCTGGCCGACGCCGAGCGCGGGGAGGTGTGGGATGCCGACCGCCGCGCGGAACTGGTGGTGGCCGGGCTCGGACTGGACGGGGTCTCCCCGGGCCGTCCGGTGGGACGGCTGTCGGGCGGTCAGCGAGGCCGCCTGGGCCTGGCCGCGCTGCTGGTCCGCCGTCCGCGCGCCCTGCTGCTGGACGAGCCGACCAACCACCTGGACGACCGGGCGCTGGAGTTCCTGGAGGGGTACCTGAGAGGGCTGCCGGGGGTGGTGGTGCTGGCCAGCCACGACCGGGTGTTCCTGGACGCGGTCTGCACGGGTCTGCTGGACCTGGACCCGGCCGTGGAGGGGCCTGTGTACTACGGCGGCGCGTACTCGTTCTACCTGGAGGAGAAGAGGGTGGAGCGGGAGCGCTGGGAGCAGCGCTACCAGCGGGAGCAGAACGACCTGAAGGGGCTGCGCGAGGCGGTGCGCACCACGTCGCGGCAGGTCGCGCCGGACCGGGCGCCCCGGGACAACGCCAAGATGGCGTACGACTACTCGGGCGGGCGCGTGGACAAGCAGGTGTCGCGCCGCGTGCGCAACGCGCGGGGGCGTCTGGAGGACCTGGAGCGCGACCAGGTGCGCAGGCCGCCGAGGCCGCTGGTGTTCGGCGCCGCACTGACCCGTGACCCCGGGGAGGCCGGCGCGAACGCGATCACGCTGCGGAACGCGGTGGTGCCGGGGCGGTTGCGCCTGGACCGCCTGGACGTGCCTTCGGACGGCCGGCTCCTGGTGACGGGCCCGAACGGGGCAGGCAAGTCCACACTGCTGTACGCCCTGGGGCGCCGGCTGCGGCCGGAGTCCGGTGAGGTGCTGTGGCGGAGGGGCGTGTCGGTGGCGCTGCTGGAGCAGGACGTGGTGTTCCGCGACCCGCAGCGGACCCCGCGCGGGCTCTACGACGGGTTGAACGCGTCGCTGTCCGACGCTCCGCGCCTGACGGACCTGGGCCTGGTGGCGCCGCGCGACCTGGACCGGCCGGTGGGGGAGCTGAGCGTGGGGCAGCGCCGACGGCTCGCGCTCGCGATGCTGGTCGGCCACTCCCCGGACGTGCTGTTGCTGGACGAGCCGACCAACCACCTGTCGCTGTCCCTGGCGGAGGAGCTGGAGGAGGCGCTGGGCACGGCGCCGGGGGCCGTGGTGGTGGCCTCGCACGACCGCTGGCTGCGCCGCAACTGGTCCTGGGACGAGCTGCGGCTGGTCGACGGCGGCGCCGCGGAGGCGCAGGCCGGGTCCTAGGTCCGGGCCGTGCACGTCGCCGGTGTGGTGGGAGGGGGTTCCCGTCGGAACCCTCCCCGCCACCGCTGTGGTGGGCCGGTGGAACGTGTACTTCTGGGCGGCTTCGACGCCCGAACGCGCTGGAGGTACGAGAAAGCGGCGGAGGAAGCGACCGGCGCGAAACGGGAAAAACAGACGAATCTACGACATAAAGGTGAGGGTTTTCGAGTTCGACAAGGAACCCGAACACAAGGAGTACCGACCTCCCCGGGTTCACCGCCCCGGCCGGCGGGGGCACACCACGGTGTGGCCCGCCCACAGCGGCCCTCCGGTGCGGTCGAGCACCTCGCGGACGACCCCGTGTGCCCGATCCGGTTCGCCCATGGCCCGCACGACCCGGTCGGCCAGGCCGGGGTCCAGGTCGCGGAGCTCGCGCAGCAGCCACTTGCCGGATCCCTGCCAGTGGCGCGCGGCGGCCAGGGCCAGCCGTGAGGCCTCGGTCAGCGCCCGCCAGGCGACGAAGGCCCTCTCCCCGGGGTCGGTCGCCCCGGAGAGGTCGTCGAGCAGGTCGGTGAGGACGAAGCGGTGCTCGTCGAGTTCCGCCGGGGACAGGGGCGCGGGACCGGCCGCCAGCCGGGCCCGCATCCGCTCCCGGAACCCGGCGCCGAGGCCGCCCGTGTCGGTCACCACCACCCCCTCCGCGAGCAGGCGCGGGATCCCCGGCCAGCGCCGGGCCAGGTTGTCCTCGCAGTAGGCGGCCAGGGTCTGCGGGTCGTGGACCAGGACCTCGACCGGCCAGCCGAGCCAGTGCAGGGAGCTGCGGTAGGGGGCGGGCCTGGGCGGGGTCACCACGACCACGTCCAGGTCGGAGGTCGGGGTGAGGCGCCCGGCGGCCGAGCTGCCGCCGAGGACCACCGCCAGGGCCTCGGGGAACAGGCGGCGGGAGAGGTCGATGACCGTGGGGACGGGGGCCGGCCGTTCTCTGCTCATTCCGTGGTCCTACCGCACCGGAGGCCGGTCCACGCGCGGGCCGGGCGGGCGTGGAGGACTTCTGCGTTCCCCTGAGCCCGGGGCGAGCCCCGGGTGGGCGACCGGGGACACGCTGTCGCGCCTGCGTTCTCCCGAGCCGGGGGCGGGCCATGCCTCCGGAGTGGATCGACGCCCCGCTTCATTGCGGTTTGTCGCCTTCTGTCCTGCGCTGGACATGCCGGTCGGCGACCGGCGCGGACGCTGGAAACGCCCATGTCAGTCGTGCAATCTTTGCGTAGTCGATAAACTACTCAAAGTAATGACGGGGGCAGGGCCACATGACCGCGCCGATGGACGTGCCCGAGTCGTCCCGACACGCCGACCCCGAGGCGGTGATCGCGGGCGCGGCGAACGCGGCGAACAGGTCCCTGCGCCAGATCGCCTGGCAGAGGTTCCGCAGGGACAAGGTCGGCATGGCCGGCGGGATCATCGTCGTCCTCCTCATCCTCGTGGCCCTGTTCGCGCCCCTCCTCACCGCCTGGTTCGGCCACCCGCCCAACCAGTTCGACCAGGACCTGGTCGACCCGCTCACCGGCGGGGTCCTGCGCGACCCCGACGACCCCGCCCAGGGGCTCGACCCGTGGGGCGGCATCAGCGCCCAGCACCTCCTGGGCGTCGAACCCGTCAACGGACGCGACCTGTTCAGCCGCATCGTCTACGGCGCGCGCACCTCCCTGCTGGTCGCCACCGTCGCCACCGTGGTGTGCGTCCTCATCGGCACCGTCCTCGGCATCGTGGCCGGGTACTTCGGCGGCTGGATCGACACCGTCATCAGCCGGGCCATGGACATCTTCCTGGCCTTCCCGCTGCTGCTGTTCGCCATCGCCCTCGTCGGGGTCATCCCCGACGGCGCCTTCGGCCTCTCCGGCAACAACCTGCGCATCGGCGTGCTGGTGTTCATCATCGGGTTCTTCAACTGGCCCTACATCGGCCGCATCGTGCGCGGACAGACCCTCACCCTCAAGGAGCGCGAGTTCGTGGAGGCCTCGCGCAGCCTCGGCGCGGGCAGCGCGCACATCGTCTTCCGCGAGATCCTGCCCAACCTGGTCACGCCGATCCTCGTCTACTCCACCCTGCTCATCCCCACGAACATCCTCTTCGAGGCGGCCCTGAGCTTCCTGGGGGTGGGCATCAACCCGCCCACCGCCACCTGGGGCGGGATGCTGGAGGGCGCCCTGCGCTTCTACACGACCTCGCCGCACTTCGTGATCATCCCGGGCCTGGCCATCTTCGTCACCGTCCTGGCCTTCAACCTCTTCGGGGACGGGTTGCGCGACGCGTTCGACCCCCGCTCCTCCGACTGACGCACCGGGTCCGGCCCGGGCCGGACCGTTCACCGGACCGTGCGGGGCGCGGTCCCACCATCGAATCCGACCAGGAGGCAAGGTGAGTACCCATCACTTCACACACGCGGGGCCGTCCAGGCGGCGCCGCGGGAGCGGCCTGGCCACCGCGTGCACGGCCGCGGCGGCGGCCGTGGCACTGCTGCTGAGCGCCTGCGGGGACGGCCGCGGCGGAGGTGGGGAAGGCGCGGTCGACGCGGAGTTCAACCAGGGGGAGACGGAGATCGTCAACCCCTCCGACCAGACCGGCGGCACCCTGAGGTACGCCATCTCCTCGGACTTCGACTCGCCCGACCCCGGCAACACCTACTACGCGTTCAGCTGGAACTTCACCCGCTACTACGCGCGCACCCTGCTCACCTACACCGAGGCGCCGGGGGAGGGCGGTACCGAGCTCCAGCCCGACCTGGCGGAGGGGATGCCGCAGGGCAACGAGGACTCCACCGAGTGGACCGTCGAGCTCAAGCCCGGCCTCAAATACGAGGACGGGTCCGAGATCACCGCCGAGGACGTCAAGTACGCCATCGCGCGCAGCAACTTCGGCGACCAGGCGCTGCCCAACGGGCCCAAGTACTTCCAGGAGCTGCTGGCCGACAGCGACGACTACGAGGGGCCCTACGCGGACGAGGCCGACCCCCTGGCCGGGTTCGACGGCATCGAGACCCCGGACGACCACACCCTCGTCTTCCACCTGAACACGAGCTTCTCCGAGTTCCCGTACGTCCTGGTGCAGCCCCAGACGGCTCCGGTCCCGGCCGAGGCCGACCGGGGCGAGCAGTACCAGAGCCACGTCATGTCGTCCGGGCCCTACAAGTTCGACGGCGACTACCGGCCCGGCGTCTCCCTGAACCTGGTGCGCAACGACCAGTGGGACGCGGCCACGGACCCCACCCGCAAGGCCCTGCCCGACCGGATCGAGGTCCAGCTCGGGGTCGACCAGAACGAGATCGACCAGCGCCTGGTCAACGGCGAGGTCGACGTCGACCTCGCCGGCGCGGGGGTGGGCCCTGCCATGAAGGGCACGCTGATCACCGACGACAACCAGCGGCACAGCGTCGACAACCCGCAGACCAACACGCTGCGCTACGTCAACATCAACACCGTCATCGAGCCCCTGGACGACCCCGCCTGCCGGGAGGCGGTCATGTTCGCCGCGGACCGCGACGCCCTCCAGCGGGCGTGGGGCGGCGACACCGGCGGCGACATCGCGACGCAGCTGATGCCCGCCGCGCTCCCGGGCGCCGATCCGAGCATCGACCTGTACCCCTCCCAGGACAACAAGGGGGACCTGGACAAGGCCCGCGAGAAGCTGGAGGAGTGCGGTGAGCCCGACGGGTTCTCCACGGCGATCGGCGCCCGCGCGGACCGTCCCACCGACGTGAGCACGGCCGAGGCCCTCCAGCAGGCCCTGGCCCGTGTGGGCATCGACGTGGAGATCAAGCAGTACCCGTCGGACAGCTACACCAACACCCAGGCCGGGTCCCCGGACTTCGTGCACGAGAACGACCTCGGCCTGACCGTGTACGGGTGGGCGCCGGACTGGCCCAGCGGCTACGGGTTCATGAGCAAGGTGCTGGACGGCGACGCCATCCAGGACGCGGGCAACACCAACATCGCGGAGCTGGACGACAGCCGGATCAACGACTGGTTCGACGAGGTGGTCACCGTCGACGACCAGGAGGAGCGCGCGTCGATCTACACGCGGATCGACGAGCGGGCCATGCAGCAGGCCGTGATCGTCCCGGCCGTGTTCGAGCGGACCGTCCTGTACCGGCCGCCGCACCTGACCAACGTCTACTACCACGCGGGCTACTCGATGTACGACTACATGGCCTTGGGCACCACCCGGGAATAGGGGCGGCGGGCAGGACGCGTCGCGGGTCGGGGGAGGGGTCTTCCGGCCCGCGACGCCTGTCTTCGCACCCCGTGCCGCACCCGGATCCAGCACACGCGTGGGCTCCACCTGGATCCCCACAGGGCGGGGCCCACACCGTGGTGCGGGAGAGGGGGTATCACCTGTTTTGCCAGTTCAGCTGACTATGAGGTTTCGGGGTGGCGTTCAGGCCTGCGGAAGTGGTTCGGGAGCGGCCGATGGGAGACGTTGCCCTTGGCCGCGCTCTTGTGCTTGTGGTGTCTTTCGCGCAGCGCTTGGAGGTTCTCGTAGCGGTGGTCGTGGCAGTCGCCGATGTGGTCGACCTGGTTTGCGGGCTCACCGCAGATTCCCCGACAGCCATTCGCCACTGGCAGACATGGCGGTCGCGGCGCAGGATGCGCGGGCGCCCGCGGCTGTACCAGTCGGAGGGCAGTTCGGCCCTGCGGGTGCTGCCTCTCCACCCTCCGGACAACGGGCACCTCCAGACGCCCCAGGTGATGGGCGGTCGCCCTGGTGGCCGCCTGTGGCCAAACGTCCTGAGGGGGTTTTGGCGCCCGTCTACTGTGGCGGCATATCCCTGCGCTGCCTTCGGAGACGCCTGTGTCGTACCCCCCGCTCCCGGGCCAGGACCCCTATGGCCATTATCAGCAGCCGCACCACCAACAGCCGTACTATCCGCCGCCTCAGCAGCTTCCTCCGCCTCCGCCGATGCCCCGGTACTCCAAGAGCGTGGAGAAGCGGCGCGGGCTCGGCGGGCTGGCGAACTCGACGCACCTGCTGCTGACGATCTTCTCCTGCGGCATGTGGCTGATGATCTGGATCCCGTGGTGGATCTTCCGGGTGATCGTGCCGAAGAGGCGCGTCACGAAGACCTACTACCGGTGAGGGCCGCCATGCGGCACTCCACGAAGCTGTTCATCCTGGTCGGCGTCGCCCTCGTGGTGACCGGTGTCGTCGCGGGGCTCCTACCCATCGAGCCCATCGACCCCGGCCAGTCCGGGCCCCTGTTCATAGGCGAGTGCGGGAAGGTGTTCGATCGCGAGAGCAGCTACCTCGGAGGCCCGGAGTGTGCGGCCGCTTGGTCGAACCGAACTCTGCTTGTGTGGGGGTCGATTGTCCCGGGCGCCGTGCTGGCCTTCGGTGCGCTGATCATGGACCCGTCGGTCGGCAAGAAGCGGGACCCGGCGGGGAAGTAGTCGCCCGCCCCGCTCGACGCGCCTCCCCCTCAGGGGCGCGGAGCAGGGCGGGATGTTGGGCGCCCGGCAGTCGGGGACGCATCACGGGGTGGATGCTTCCTGCCGGGCGGGTCTGAACTGGGTCGATGATCGACCGCATTGTCGCTACCTGGCGTTTCGGCTGTGTCCGGTTCCCGCACGCTGGACGGAAACTGGTGGCCTTACGTCGGACAGTGGGGCGACAGGAAGTCCTCCATGTGGCCCGATTCAGCGGACCGACAGAGGACACCGAGCCAAAGTCGACTTTGTAAGGATCCTTCCAACGCGCTACTTGGCGCGAAGGTTCTCTTCGAGGAGACTCATGGGCGCGATCAAGAAGACATTGGCGACCCTCGCCGCGACCGGGGTGTTGTTGAGCGGTGGGCTGGCGATGGCGGGACCGGCTGCTGCTGAGAGCACGGAGGGAGTGCGCGTCACCAGCAGCACCCAGGGGGAGGTCGGCGCTGCGGCAACCTGGGAGATGGGTTCTGTCACGCTTCACGGGCGGAGGATCAGTCTGTGGCGCACTGTCAATCCCGGCAGCAATCCGACTCTGCACGCTGGGATCCGCTATGGGAGCCCTGGAGACCTGGTGTGGTTGCGCACGGAGCACTCCAGCACACGGCTTCACCAGAGGAGCATCCCCGCCGGGGCAACTGGAGTCGCCACCCCATCCGTGTACCCCAGTGTCTACTACGCAGCCTGCGGAAAGGCGCACAACCGGAGTGACACCCGCTGCACCGGGTTCTGGATTTAGCCCAAACTCCGGGGCCAGCTGTTGATGTGAGCCTGAGGCAGAGCGGACAACCTTGCAATAAAGGCCCTGGCCTGGAAATGGTCGGGGCCTTCGGGCTTCTTTGATCCGGACATGGCTCTGCCGTAGCAGGTTGTCCGTCAGGAAGAGCGGTTCCGGTGCCGCGAGGCGGAGGTCCTGGCCCGCATCACCCGCCTGGCCCGGTACACCGACTTCGAGGAGATGTTCGACCACGAACCGGTCTCCTCGGTCGACCCGACCGCCACCCGTGAGGACCAACTCCGCAACATCCGGGAGATCTACCCGCCGGATCGTGAGGCCCTGGGTGTGGTCGCCATCGGTATCGAGATGATGGACGCGTCCTCCTCCGGGGACTGACCTCGCTTCTGGTGGGGGAGGGCCCTGCCTGTCCTGGCAGGATTCTTCCCGTCACTTCGACGGGGTCCTGTGGTCCCGGCCGTACAGGACCCGCAGATCCGGCCTGGCCGCGTCGCAGGCGTTGTGGCATGATGCGTCGCATGTTCAACGACAGAAAGGCCCGTGCCGCGTAGACGGCCGGGGAGCCTGCGCGCCGAGAACCATCCCCGTGCGCGTCCAGGACAGAAGAAGCGGTCGGGGATCGACGGCCTGTCGTCCAAGACGATGGCCGAGATCCGGCGGGTCGAACACCGCCACCCGCAGTTGTGGCCGGGCATCATCGGCGAGGCATTCCCCAAGTGGGAGAGGTACGCCCGGGATCCCCGGCGCCCTCCCTGGGACGACCACCTCTATCCCGGCTCGTGGTACTGCTGCTGGGAGTGCTGCGGCAGCCCGATGATGGCCAAGGAGTTTCTCGACCTCCTGGTCCACGCCATGCGGAACCGGCCGGCACGTGAGCTGCGCGCCCGGCTGCGCCGCCTGGACGAACTCCACGGCGTTCCGTTCCCCTGACACCGGGCCGGCGACCTCGTGCGGCCGTCCCGTCCTCAGGCGTCGCCGTAGAAGTGCTCCAGCTGCCGGTCCAGGCGCGCCAGGTCCGGGTGCTCGCCGAACACCGCCCCCGCCCACCGTGACAGGGCGACCTCCCGGGGCACGGCCGCCGAGGCCGCCAGCGCCTCCTGCGCGTCCACGCGGGTCCGGTGGAGCCTCTCCGCCGCCGGTCCGAGCAGCCCCCACAGGAAGGGCGCCACCAGCCGGTCGTGCTCCGGGTCCCCCCGGCCCGAGAGCGCGTCCTGCACCATGCGCATCGCCTCCGGGTAGTCCACGCCGTGGGCGTCCGCCACGCTCCGGGCGACCCTTGCGCGGTCCGACGCGCTGAACAGGTTCGGCATGGACGTCCTCCTCGAAACGGTGTCTCCCGGGCGCGCCGTGCTCTCGCCCCGCGCGCCGTACGACCTGTGCGCTCCGACGCCGGGGCCGTGGCCCGGGCGGTGGCGCATCCCTGGAAACAGAACTAGCACGGGGAAGGGCCGGACGTGGTCAACTCCGGGTGATCGGGGGGCCTGTTCTCGTCCAGCCCCGGTGCTGCCGTGGCCGCGCCCGGGGCCGCGGAGGGCTCCCCGGGGCAGGGCACACACCGGCACGGATAAGCGTGATCAATCGAACACGCTCGGTTACTGTTGCCGGTGCGGGCACGTCCTGGGCGGTCACCGTGATCCCGGCGGCCCGCCGCGACCTGCCCCGTCCGAGCCCCTGAACGGAGAGCACGCGCGTTGCTGACCTACATCCTGCGCCGTCTGGGCGCCGGCCTCCTGCTGCTGGCCGTGGTCACCCTGGTCACCTTCGCCATCTTCTACGTGGTGCCCCGGTGGGCGGGACGGACCACCGAGCAGCTGGCGACCATGTACGTGGGCCGCGCTCCGACCCCCGAGGCGATCCAGGCCACCATCGAGCGGCTGGGACTGGACAAGCCCGTGTTCGTGCAGTTCGGGGAGTTCGTCCGGGGGATCTTCTTCGGCGCCGAGTACCGGTTCGGCCGCGACACCATCGAGTGCTCGGCGCCGTGCTTCGGCTACTCCTTCCAGAGCTACCAGGAGGTGTTCCCCGAGATCGTGGCCCGCCTGCCGGTGACGGCGTCGCTGGCGCTGGGCGCGGGTGTCATCTGGCTGGTCGGCGGGATCCTGGTCGGGGTGGTGTCGGCGGTGTGGAAGGGCAGCCTGTTCGACCGCCTGGCGATGGCCGTCGCCCTGGCGGGGGTGTCGCTGCCCATCTTCTTCACCGGCCTGCTGGCGCTGGCCTTCCTCGTGCACGCGTGGGGCCTGTTCGCCACGCCGGGCTACGTGCCCTTCACCGAGGACCCGCTGGGGTGGGCGGAGGGGCTGTTCCTTCCGTGGCTGACGCTGGCGTTCCTGCACGCCGCCATGTACGCGCGGCAGACCCGCGCGGGGATGCTGGAGACCCTGGGCGAGGACTACATCCGCACCGCCCGCGCCAAGGGGCTGAGCGAGGGGAAGGTGGTGCTCAAGCACGCGCTGCGCCCGACCCTGACCCCCATCGTGACGATCTTCGGCCTGGACCTGGGCCTGGTGCTGGGCGGCGCGGTCCTGACGGAGCAGGTGTTCTCGCTGAACGGGATCGGCCGGTACGCCGTCAACGCGATCACGCAGAGCGACCTGCCGGTGATTCTGGGGGTGACCCTGTTCGGGGCGTTCTTCATCGTCGTCTGCAACCTGATCGTCGACCTGGTGTACCCGCTGATCGACCCGCGCGTGCGCATCCACGGCTAGTGCCGGACGCGCGGGACGTGCCGCCCTGCGCCGGGCGCGCACGGGGTGCCGACCGGCGCCCGCCGAGGAGCAGTCCACAGACCCGCCGGACCGAGAGAGTAGAGGCGTCCCCTATGAGTGAGTCCGCACCGTCCTCCGCCGAGGCCGTCGTCCGGGTGGACGACCTGCGGGTGGTGTTCCCGACCATGGACGGCGAGGTCCGGGCGGTGGACGGGTTGTCGTTCGAGCTGCCCGCGGGAGGTGGGCTCGGCATCGTGGGCGAGTCCGGCTCGGGCAAGAGTGTGACGTCGCTGGCTCTGATGGGCCTGCACCGGGGCAGCCGGGCGCGGATCAGCGGTGCCATCGAGGTCGTGGGCAAGGACGTGGTGTCGGCGTCGGACAAGCAGTTGCGGCGGATGCGCGGCAACGACATCGCGATGGTGTTCCAGGACCCGATGCAGTCGCTGCACCCGCAGTACACGATCGGCAACCAGCTGGTGGAGGCGCTGCGCGTGCACCGGCCGCAGGTGTCGCGTGCGCAGGCGCGCGACCGTGCCGTGGAGTCGCTGGACCGGGTGGGCATCCCGCAGGCGCGCAAGCGGATCAACTCCTACCCGCACGAGTTCTCGGGCGGCATGCGCCAGCGCGTCCTGATCGCGATGGGGCTGATGTGCGATCCCAAGGTGCTGCTGGCGGACGAGCCGACCACGGCCCTGGACGTGACGGTGCAGGCGCAGATCCTGGACCTGCTGGACGAGCTGCGCCGCGACCTGGACATGGGCCTGATCCTGGTCTCCCACGACCTGGCCGTGGTCGCGGGGTCGGTGGACGAGGTCGTGGTCATGCGCCACGGCGTGGCCGTGGAGCGCGGCGACGTGCGCCGGGTCCTGTCCGCACCCGAACACCCCTACACGCAGGAGCTGCTGGACGCGGTGCCGCGCGTGGAGGTCTCCCGTGCCCGGCGGCGGGCGCGCGACCGCTCCGACCGGGCCGCGAAGGCGCGCGCCGAGCAGCGCAGGCAGCCGTCGGGGGCGACGGCGGCGGGTGAGGGCGGGGAGGAGGCCTTCGACGCGTTCGCCCCGGCCCGGGGGCCGGAGCGGGGCGAGGTCCTGCTGCGGGTGGAGGAGGTGTCGCAGAGCTTCAGGGTGCGGGGAGGGCTCTGGGGACGCTCCACGGACTTCTGGGCGGTCAAGGGGGTGTCCTTCGATCTGCACCAGGGGGAGACGCTGGGGATCGTGGGGGAGTCGGGGTCGGGTAAGAGCACGTTGTCGCGGATGGTGATGCGTCTGCTGGAGCCCACCCGGGGCCGGGTGGAGTTCGAGGGGCGCGACATCACGCACATGTCGGAGCGGGCGCTGCGTCCGCTGCGCCGTGATGTGCAGATGGTGTTCCAGAACCCGTACTCCTCGCTCAATCCGCGTCTGACGGTGGGGGACGCGATCGGTACGGCGCTGAGGGTGCAGGGGGAGAAGGACGGCAAGAAGGTGCGCCGGCAGGTGCAGGAGCTGTTGGAGCGGGTGGGGCTGGAGCCCAACCACTACAACCGGTTCCCGCACGCGTTCTCGGGCGGTCAGCGCCAGCGGATCGCGATCGCGCGGGCGCTGATCCTCAAGCCGAAGCTGATCATCTGCGACGAGCCGGTGTCGGCGCTGGACGTGTCGACGCAGGACCAGGTGTTGCGGCTGCTGTCGGAGCTGCAGGACGACTTCGGTCTGACGTACATCTTCGTGGCGCACGATCTGGCGGTGGTGCGCCAGGTCAGCGACCGCGTCGCCGTCATGCGCAAGGGGGAGGTCGTGGAACTGGGGACCAGCGACGGCATCTACGGGGATCCGCGGAGCGAGTACACGCGCCAGCTGCTCACGGCTGCGCCCGTGCTGGACCCGGAGGAGGCCCGCCGCCTGCGGGCGGAGCGCGTCCGGCAGCGGGCGGCGGACGCCTGAGCCCTTCGCGGAGGGAGGCCCCCGCCGACCGCCCCGGGCCCTCCCGCGCCGCAGTCGCTCCGGGGGCCGCCCCGGCGGGGCCGGGCGGACGCGCTCCCGGCCCCCGCCGCTCAGAGCAGTCTGCGCCTGCCCGCCAGGGAGTCGATCCACTGGTGCAGGTGGTCCCTCCAGTCGCGTCCGGGGGCGTGGTCGGCGCTGAAGCGGTGGAAGCTGTCGCGGCCCTCGGAGAAGAGCAGGCCGGGCTTCTTGTCCAGCTCCAGCACCGCGTCGAACCCCTGCCCGTCGGTGACCAGGGACAGTTCGAGCTCGTTCAACCCCCGGTAGCGGCTCGGCGCCCGGAACTCGATCTCCTGGTAGAAGGGGAGCCTCTGGCGGGTGTGGGGGATGCGCCCCCGTTCGAGGTCCGCCTGCTTGAAGGCGAACCCGAGGCCGACCAGCGAGTCGAGGACCGCCGCCTGGGAGGGGAGCGGGGCGATGGCCACGGGGTCGAGGTCTCCGGGGTCCACGGCGCCCGCCACGTGCAGCCGGGTGTTCACCCCGACGTGCATCCGGTGCAGGTGGCGGCCCTGGTGGACGGTGATGGGCGTCTCCCAGGGGACGGGGAGCTCGAAGGGCACCTGGAAGCGCTGCCCGGGCGCCAGGACGGTGCCCTCGCCCAGGCTGACCCGGTGGAACTCCATGTCGCTGTTGACCTCGTGGTCGCCGACCTCGGTCTCGACCCTGGCCTGGAGGCCGACGGTGAGCCGTTCGACCCTCTGCTCGACGCTTCCCGCCTCGACGTGGACGACGCCCCGCAGGACGCCGCCCGGTTGGGTTCCGGCGGAGTCCAGGACGGTTTCGACGGAGGCTCCGCCGAATCCGATTCCGGCGAGCAGGCGTTTGAGGACCATGGCGTGATCTCCGTACCGCGCCGGTGGTGCCGTGGCCGGGCGGCGTGCAGATGAGGGGAACGGGTTTCGGCACCCGGGGAAGAGACGCGGGGGAGGCGTCCGGGGTTCCCGGTCACCGTGTGTGTCCTGTTCGGCTCAGGTGAGGCCCCGCAGGAGGGCGCGCAGCCCGAGGTGGAAGCGGGCCTCGGCCTCGGCCTCGTCGGGGGCGTCCTCGTCGTCGGCGTGGCGGACCTGGTGGACGACCGCGCCGACGCAGTAGGAGTGGAGGGCGTCGGCGGCGCGGACCACGTCCTCGCCGGTCAGGCCGGCGTCGGTGAAGGCGCGGTGCATGAGGGCGCGGGTGGCGTCGCTGTCGGGGGTGTGCGGGGCGCGGTGCACCAGCAGGGAGAGCGCGCCGGAGTAGGCGAGCATGCGCGCGCGGTGGGTGTCGGCCCAGTCGGTCAGGCGGACGTCCCAGGGCCGGGTGTCGACGGCCTCCTCCTCCGTCTCCTCGGCGCCGTCCTCCCCGTCCGCGGGGGCGGTTCCGGTGGGGGAGGGCGAGGCCACGTAGGCGGCGATGGCGTTGAACAGCTGTTCCTTGCCCAGGGGGAAGTGGTGGTAGATGGCCATGGCCTCCACCTCCAGGGCGTCGCCCAGCCGGCGCATCGACAGGCCGCCCAACCCGCGCCCGGAGATGATGTGGAGCGCCTCGACGATGATGCGCTCGCGGCTGAGTCCGGCGTAGTTCCTGCTCACGGTGTTCCTCTCGGGGGTGTGGGACGCCAAGGTGGCAGATCCCGGGGACGGGGGCCACCACCGACGCGCGGCCCGGGTCGTCGGATGATCTTCGTCACCTCTAGAGTGGCCTCGACCGACGGTACGCGGGTACGGAGCGCACACATGGGACTTGCCAAGCAGAGCACGACACAGGCGCGCGAGAGCCTGGAGGCCGACCGGGAGCGGGCCGCGCGCCTGCCCGAGCTCCTGCGGGGAGTGGCCGAGGCGCAGGAGGCCCTGGACGCGGTGAGGGGCTCGGGGGCCTCCGTGGTCGAGGTCCACGAGCGGGGCGTGGCGCTGGACGAGGCGCTCACCGAGGCCATGCGGGCCGCCTACGCCAAGGAGCGCACACTGGTGGGGCTCAAGGGGTACCAGGACCGGATCCACCGCCGTAAGGGGTTGGCCCGGCCGCAGGTGCGGGAGGCGACGCAGACGGCGGAGACGCTGCTCACCGCCCGGGAGGCCCACCGGATGCACGGGATCCAGCGGGTGCCGCGCCTTCCGGGATGAGGCCGGTTCCGCCGGTTCGCCGCCGGCGGCCGGGGCGCGCACGGTAGTTTGGTGTTCGGTCCCTCCGGGGACCGGACACCGCAGCAGGCGACCGTGGGGAGCGCAGTAGGAGATGGCGGATTTCATCCGCATAGATCCGACGTCGAAGGTACCGCCCTACGAGCAGATCAGGTCGATCGTGGCGATCGCGGCCGCCAACGGCGAACTCGCGGTCGGCCACCGGCTGCCGACGGTGCGCGCCCTGGCGGGCGAGCTCTCGGTGGCGGTGAACACGGTCGCGCGGGCGTACCGGGAGCTGGAGCAGGCGGGGGTGGTCGAGACCCGCGGGCGTTCGGGGACCTTCGTCGCCGCGGGCGGCGACGACCAGCGCGCGGAGGCGCTGGCGGCCGCGCGCGACTACGCCGAGGTGATCTCCCGCGTGGGCCTGGACCACGACGAGGCCGTGGAGATCCTGCGCGCGGCGCTGAGGCGCTGAGGGCCCGGCGCGGAGCGGACGTGCGTCCTCAGCGACGCAGGCCGACCACGGACACCACGTAGAACGCGATCAGGCCCAGCCACACCAGCGGCAGCATTCCCGGGGACCCCAGGGTCGCGGTGACGGCGCTGACGGGGATGCTGACGCCCAGGCACACCAGCGAGAGCACGAAGCGCACGGTGTTGGAGGGCATCCCGGCCCGGGCGGAGGCTTCGGTGGTCTGACGCACCACGTGGTGGCGGACCCGGTCCTCGATGGTGTCGTCGATGCGTTCGACGAGGGAGGCGGCCAGGGCCTCGTCGTACTCGGGTCCGAGTTCGCGGCTCGCCTTGAGGGCCGCGGCGATCTCGTCGCCGCGGTGGGCACTGTTCGTCATGTGCGCCATCGTGCCACCGCGGGGACCCTCTGTCAGGGGCGTGGGCCCCATACCAGGGGCGAATGGGGGAGATCCCTGAGGCCGGACACGCGTCGGGGCCGCCCCCCGTGCGGGAGGCGGCCCCGTTCGCGTGTCGGACCGCGTCTAGCTCGCGAAGTCCAGCAGCTGCTGGGCGCGGCTGGGGTGGCGCAGCTTGGACAGCGACTGCTTCTCCAGCTGCCGGATGCGCTCGCGGGTCAGCCCGAGGTGCTTGCCGATCTCGTCCAGGGTGCGCGGGCGGCCGTCCATCAGCCCGAACCGCAGGGACATGATGGTCGCCTCGCGCGGCTCCAGGTCGGAGAGCGCGTTGCGCAGCTGGTCGGCCATGAGCTGGCGGTCGACCACCTCGGAGGCCTCCGAGGCGTCGATGTCCTCGATGAGGTCGCCGATACGGGTCTCGCCGTCCTCGCCGATGGTCGAGTCGAGGCTGATCGGCTGGCGGGTGACCCGCAGCAGCTCCTCGATCTGGGCCGGGGTCTTGTCCAGCTCCAGTGCCAGTTCCTCGGGGGTGGGCTCGCGGCCCAGCGCCTGGTGCATGTCGCGCTCCAGCCGGCTCACCTTGCTGAGGAGCTCCAGGACGTGCACGGGAAGGCGGATGGTGCGGGCGGAGTCGGCGAAGCCGCGCTGGATGGCCTGGCGGATCCACCACATGGCGTAGGTGGAGAACTTGAAGCCCTTGCTGTAGTCGAACTTCTCCACAGCGCGGATCAGGCCGAGGTTGCCCTCCTGGACCACGTCCAGCAGCGACATCCCCCGGTCGCTGTACTTCTTGGCCACCGACACCACCAGGCGCAGGTTGGCCTCCAGCATGTGGGACTTGGCCTTGCGGCCGTCCTCGGCCACCCACTCCAGCTCGTCGACCTCGGCCTCGGACATCGTGACGGAGCCGTCGACGTCGCCGTGCAGGCCCAGCCGGTACTCGGCGTAGAGCCCGGCCTCGACGCGCTTGGCCAGGTCGACCTCCTGCTCCGCGGTGAGGAGCTGGCGGCGGCCGATGGCCTTGAGGTAGGTGTGGACCGAGTCGCCCATGGCGGGCGACTGGTCGTCGAGGTCGGCCTCACCGGTCTCCGGATCGGTGGTGGCCTGGGTGGTCTCGGTCTTCTTGGTGCGCCGCGTGGTGCGGGCCTTCCTCCGGGTGGCGGGGCCCTTGCGCGCCCCTGCCTTGCCGGATGCGGCCTTGGGTGCCTCGTCGGTGTCGGGCACCGTGGCGATGAGAGTGTTTTCCAGCACGTCGTCCTCGGCGTCAGGATCGGACACCAGCGCGGAGTCGTCGCCCCCGTTGGCGAGCCGGACCCCGTTCTCGGTGAGTTCACGCAGGATGGATCGGCCGTCTCCGGAGGAGACCCCGGCCGCGGTGAAAGCGGTACGCAGTTCGGAGAGGGACAGGTGTCCCTGGGCGCGTCCGCGGGTGATCAGGTCGGCCAGGGCCGCGTCGGCGGCCGCGTCCTCGTTCTGAGCGGGGCCGTCGGGGGCCTCGGCGGTGTGTGCCGAAGCGGCTAGGGCAGTGCTCGTCATCTGGGCACCTCCCTCCCTTCCAAGACGTATGGCACGTGGCGGAGGGTTCCCGCCGACTGGACGCGCCAATATGTCCAACGTGTCGGGGAGTCAAATGTTCCCTGTCTCGATTGGATATCGTCGAGAGTGGTACAGATCACTGGGCGGAGAGTGGCGAAGCGTGTGCGCGAGCGGGTAAAGGAGCCCGCTCGGGTGCGGCCGCGCCCCGGCCCGGTCGCCCGGCCGGGCCGCGAGGAGGGCGCAGGGACACGAACGGGTGGACCGATGGCTGGCGCCAACTGCGGACCTCCTTGGGAGAGGGGCCGAAGGGACCGGATACTCAGGTAGACGCGGGGGACCTCCGGGAAGTTCCCCGCCGCCCGGGCCCGGCTGTCGTCGGCCGTGGCGGCGCCGCCGGCGGACGGCGCCGACGACCCCCAGGTCAGCGCCCCTCTCCGCGGAGCGGAGCGCGGTACCCGGCGGGCCCAGGGTCCCACGCGTGCGGAGTGCGGCGGTAACGGCGGGGCGGGCGGGCCCCGGTCGGGGCCCGGCCTCAGGAGGCGGCGCCCCGCAGCGCCACCAGGTCCGGCTTGCCCGAGGCGAGCATCGGCAGGGACCCGCGCAGGTCCAGCTCCCGCGGCGCCGCGTAGGAGGGCAGGCGCTCGCGCACCCACGCGCGCAGCTGCTCCAGCGTCGGGGGCGCGTCCGGGTCGGCGGGCACCACCACCGCGCTCACCCGCTCGCCCCACTCCGGGTCGGGGCGGCCCACGACCACCGACTCGGCCACCGCCGGGTGCTCCATCAGCAGGGCGTTGACCTGGCCGGGCACCACCTTGTGGCCGCCGGTGTTGACGACCTCGTCCATACGGCCCAGCACGGTCAGGCGGCCGTCCGCGTCCAGGCGGCCCAGGTCGTTGGTGCGCAGCCAGAGCCGCCCGTCGCCGTCGGCGGACGGCGCTCCCGGATCGGCGGGGCTGCCCGGGGGCAGCCGGTACCCGCTCAGGAGCACCGGTCCCGACAGCAGGATCCGCCCGGGCCCGCCGGGGGCCTCGGCGTCGATCCGCACCCGGACGCCGTCCAGGGGGACGCCGTCGTAGACGCATCCGCCGCAGGTCTCGCTCATGCCGTAGGTGGTCGCCACCCGCGCGCCCGCCGCGCGGGCCGCCCCGACCAGCGCGGGTTCGGCGGCGGCCCCGCCGAGCAGGACCGACCCGAACAGGGACGGGTCCACCCCGGCGGCCGTGAGCCGCCGCAGCTGCGTGGGTACCAGGGACACGTGCGGCCGCAGCCGCTCGGCGGCCTCCCGCACCGTGTCCACGTCGAAGAGGGCGTGCACCGCCCGGGTCCCCGTCACCAGGGCGCGCATCATCACCTGGATGCCGGAGATGTGCCCGGCGGGCAGCACGCACAGCCACGGGTCGCCCGGGGCGGCGCCGATCCGCGCGACCGAGGCGCGGGCGGAGGAGCGCAGGGCCTCCGCGGACAGCTCCACCCCCTTGGGGGCGCCGGTGGAGCCCGACGTGGTGACGACCAGGGCGGTGTCGGCGCCCGCCGGCGCGGAGTCCCCGAGTGCGGTCACGCCGTCCGGGCCGCGCAGGGACGAGGGCCGCATCGCGGCGAGCAGGTCGCGCACCCGCGCGTCGGGGGTGCCCGCGGGGACGGGCAGCAGGGCGGGGCCCTCGCCGTCCAGGGCGCGGGCGAGCAGGTCCCCGAACCGCTCCGGCGCCAGCCCGAGGACGGCCTGGAGGGGGCGGCCCCCCTCGGACGGGGGGACCTCGACCTGGGTTTCGACCTGATTCTCGCGTGCCACGCCCGCCAGGGTACGCCCGTCCGCCGCCACCGCGCCCGCGGGCTCCGCGAACCCCGGGCCGGGGGCCCCGCGCCCCGGGCGGCGACCGGGGCGCGGAGCGCCCGGGGGCGCCGGGCGGCCGGGTGCGTGCCTGTTCGTCCCGGCTCGCCTGGCAGAATGCGTAGGGTTGACGCTTGGACGCGGCCGACGAAGGCGCGTCCGCGTCGTCCCCAGTGTCCCCGTGAGGAGAAGTAGTAGCCGTGAGCAGCGTGATCGACTGGCAGCGGTCGGGCGAGTATTCCGACATCATCTACGAGACCGCGGAGGGCATCGCCAAGATCACGATCAACCGCCCGGAGCGGCACAACGCCTTCCGGCCCCAGACCCTGTTCGAGCTCCAGCAGGCGTTCAACATCGCCCGCGACGACTCCGGGGTCGGCGTGATCATCTTCACCGGCGCCGGCGACCAGGCGTTCTGCTCCGGCGGCGACCAGAAGATCCGCGGCGACGACGGGTACATCGGCGACGACGCCGTGGCCCGCCAGGGCATCGGCCGGCTCAACGTCCTCGACCTGCAGGTGCAGATCCGCCGCCTGCCCAAGCCCGTCATCTGCATGGTCGCGGGCTGGTCCATCGGCGGCGGCAACGTCCTCCAGGTCTGCTGCGACCTGACCATCGCCGCCGACAACGCCAAGTTCGGCCAGACCGGGCCCAAGGTCGGCTCGTTCGACGGCGGTTACGGTTCCTGGCTGCTCGCCGAGACCGTCGGCCTGAAGAAGGCCCGCGAGATCTGGTACCTGTGCCGCCAGTACAGCGCGCAGGAGGCGCTGGACATGGGCATGATCAACACCGTGGTCCCGCTGGAGGACCTGGAGAAGGAGACCGTCGCCTGGGCGCGCGAGCTCCTGGAGAAGTCCCCCCTGGCGCTGCGCATGCTCAAGGGCGCCATCAACGCGGTCAGCGACGGCGCCGCCGGGATGCAGCAGTTCGCCGGTGACGCCACGATGCTCTACTACATGAGCGAGGAGGCCCAGGAGGGCCGGGACGCGTTCAAGGAGAAGCGGCGTCCGGAGTTCGACAAGTTCCCGCGCCGCCCGTGACGCCCCCCGTCGGGTCCGGCCCGGAGGGCGCCCCCGCCGGGGGGCGCGCCTTCGCGGTCGGCCTGCGCGACCGCTTCCGCGGCGTCACCGTCCGGGAGGGGATGCTCGTGCGCGGGCCCGCCGGCTGGGGCGAGTTCTCGCCCTTCGCCGAGTACGGTCCGCGCGAGTCCTCCCGCTGGTGGGCGGCCTGTCACGAGGCCGCCTTCCTCGGGTGGCCCGAACCGGTCCGCGACCGGGTGCCGGTCAACGTGACGGTCCCCGCGCTAAGCCCGGAGCGGGCCCGCGCGATCGTCGCCGCGGGCGGTTGCGCGACCGCCAAGGTCAAGGTCGCGGAGAGGGGGCAGGACCCGGCGCAGGACCTGGCCCGCGTCGAGGCCGTCCGCGACGCCCTCGGCCCCTCCGGGAAGGTGCGCGTGGACGCCAACGGCGGCTGGGACGTGGACACCGCGGTGCGCATGGTCCGGTCCCTGGACCGGTTCGGCCTGGAGTACGTCGAACAGCCGTGTGCGACCCTGGAGGAGCTGGCCGAGGTGCGCCGCCGCGTCGACGTCCCGGTGGCCGCCGACGAGTCGATCCGCCGGGCCGAGGACCCCCTCAGGGTCAGGGCCGCGGGCGCGGCCGACATCGTGGTCCTCAAGGTCCAGCCCCTGGGCGGGGTGCGGGCCGCGCTGCGGGTCGCCGAGGCGTGCGGGCTCCCCGTGGTGGTCTCCAGCGCCGTGGAGACCTCCGTCGGGCTCGCGGCCGGGGTGGCCCTGGCCGCCGCGCTGCCGGACCTGCCCCACGCGTGCGGGCTCGCCACCGGGCAGATGCTCACCGCCGACGTCACCGCGGACCCGCTGCTGCCCCTGGACGGGTTCCTGCCGGTCCGGCCGGTGGCGGTGGACGAGGAGAGCCTGCGCGCGGTGGAGGTGGACCCCGCCGGGTGGCGTGCCCGGGCCGAGGCGGCCCGCGCCGCTGCGGACGAGGTCTCCGGAACCGGCTAGCCCCGGCCCGGCGGACCGGCGCCGGGGCCGCGGGCGCCGACGCGTCGGGCACCGGTGCGCCCGGCGCGGATGTGCCGGGAACAACAGCGGGATTCGTTCGACCTCCGCCCTGGGTGGGGGTTGACTGGAGGGGACGAGTCCACGCGGCGATACTTGGTACACCTTGAGACGATCGAGAGAGTTGATGAATCCGTCTACCGCCCTGGCGCGGGTCCTCGTCGACGAGCTGGCCCGAGGCGGCCTGGTCGAGGCCGTGGTCGCGCCGGGGTCGCGCTCGACACCGCTCGCCCTGGCCCTCGTCGCCCACCCCGAGATCCGCGTCCACGTGCGCGTCGACGAGCGCTCCGCCTCGTTCCTGGCACTCGGCCTGGCCCGCGCGGCCCGGCGCCCGGTGGCGGTGGTGTGCACCTCCGGTACGGCGGCCGCCAACCTCCACCCGGCCGTGATGGAGGCCGACGAGAGCGCGGTGCCCCTGCTGGTGCTGACCGCCGACCGGCCTCCGGAGCTGCGGGGCACCGGCGCCAACCAGACGGTGGACCAGATCGGCCTGTACGGCGGCGCCGTGCGCATGTTCGCCGAGGTGGGCACCCCCGATCCGGTGCCGGGGATGGTCGCCTACTGGCGCTCCCTGGCCTGCCGCGCCTGGGGCGCGGCGGTGGGGGGCAGACCCGGGCCGGTCCACCTCAACGTGGCCTTCCGCGACCCCCTGACCCCCGACGACTCCGCCGACGCGTGGCCCGAGCCCCTGGAGGGGCGTCCGGACCGCCGGCCGTGGATCAACCGCCCCGGACCGCCCTCCCCTCCCGAACCCTTCGTCCTGCCCGCCGCGGAGCGCGGCGTGATCGTGTGCGGAGACGGCGACTACGACCCGGTGCCGTTCCTGGCGCTGGCCGAGCTGACCGGGTGGCCGCTCCTGGCCGAGCCCACCTCCAACGCGCGCAGGGGGGACGCCGTCTCCACCTACCGCCAGCTCCTGGCCTCGCCCCGCTTCGTCTCCGGGCAGGCCCCGGAACTGGTGGTGAGCGTGGGGCGCCCGAACCTGTCCCGCCAGATCCTGGCGTTCCTGCGCAGGGCCGAGCGGCACGTCGCGGTGACCGCCGGAGCGGTGGGCGACCCCGCGGGCAGCCTGGCCAACGCGTTCTCCGACCCGGCCCGCACCGCCACCGACGTGGTCGCGGCGGTCGCGCCGCCGGCGGGCCTGGACCCGGCCTCCCCGCCGCGCACGGCGTGGTCCGAGAGGTGGCGGCTCGCCGAGGCCGCCGCGCGCGGCGCGCTGGACGCGGTCCTGGACGGGGACGAGGTGCTGAGCGAGCCCAGGCTCGCCCGCGACCTGGCCTCCCACCTGTCCGCGGGCTCGCTGCTGTTCGCCGGGTCGAGCATGCCCATCCGCGACCTGGACGCCACCATGCGGGCGCGCTGCGGCGTGCGCCTGGTCGGCAACCGGGGCGTGAGCGGGATCGACGGCACCGTGTCCACCGCCGTGGGCGCCGCGCTCGCCCACCAGGGCGCGGACGGCGGCCAGGCCTACGCGCTGCTGGGCGACCTGGCGCTGCTGCACGACCAGAACGGCCTGATCATCGGCCCGGGGGAGCCCCGGCCCGACCTGGCCGTCGTGGTGGTCAACAACGACGGGGGCGGGATCTTCTCCGGCCTGGAGCAGGCGGGGCACCCCGACTTCGAGCGGGTCTTCGGCACGCCGCACGGGGTGTCGATGGAGCGTGTGGCGGCCGTGGCCGACCTGCCCTACACCCGGCTGGAGTGGGCCACCGACCTGCCCAAGGCGCTCCTGGGGGAGGGCCTGCGGGTCATCGAGGTGTGCACGAAGAGACCGGAGAGCGCCGCGCTGCGCCGCAGGCTGCAGTCGGCGGTGGACGCGGCGGTCGAAGCGGCCCTGTGAGGACCTGCCGGAGCCGTCGCACGCGACCGGCGCCGGCCGTGCGGGCGCGACCGTGACACGGGCCCCGTCCCGTGCCCCCTCCGGGGCGGGGACGGCCGCGGTGCGATCGCGGAGGGGCGCGTTGACGGAGCCCTCGCGGGCACCGTCCGGACCACGGTCCACAGCGGCGCCGGCCGGGGGCCCGCCCCGGTGTCCGGGGCCGGACCCCGGGCAGGGTGCGGGGACGGTGCTCCGGGCCGGAAGACGCCGATCGGCTCCACGGCCGCCCGCGTGCGCCGGCACGGCGCCGATCGCGCCCCCGGTGGTCAGGGCGGTCGGCCGGAACCGCGGCGGGTCCGATGCGCACGCCCCGTGCGGTCGGTGTTCAGTCCCGTCCCAGCTCGGTGCAGACACAGACCCTGTTCCCGTCGGGGTCGGCCAGCACGACGAAGGCCGGTGCGCGGCTGTCGTCGACGACGCGTCCGCCTGCGGCGACCGCTGCGGCGATCCGCCGGTCGGCGGCTTCCGGGGGGACGGTGACGTCGAGGTGGAAGCGCTGCCGGTCGGGTGCGGTCGAGCCGGTCGCCTGGAACCACAGCGGCGGGAGACCCCCCGCCGGGTCGACCACGCTGCCGTCCGCTCCGCGTCCGCCGAGAACGGCCGACCAGAACGGCAGGACCGCCTCCGGCGCAGGCGTGTCCAGGGCCAGTTCCAGCACCTGTACCCGGTCCGGTCGCGCGGACAGCCCCCGGTCGGACGCGAGCGCGCTGATGCGCTCGGCCAACCGGACATCCTGTGCGGTCACGCCGCCGGCGTCCCGGCCGCGCAGGGCGAGCTGGACGTGCCCCGCCCGCAGGTCGGCGTCGGGCGGACGGTCGGCCTCCTGGGCGAGTAGTCCCACGGCGGCGACGAACGCGGCCCCCGCTCCGAACGAGGCGGTCTCGAACCGGGCGCGCAACGCTCCCAGCAGCCATCGCCAGTCGGCCGGACCGGCCCGGTGGACCCCGGGGCGGGTGGTCTGCTCTGCCATGCTCCGACGATAGGCCACGGCTCCGACACCGCGCCGCCCACGGCGCCGGGGAGCGGACCCGCCCCGGCCGCGCCGACCGCCGGGACCGGGACGCCCCCGCCCGGCCCGCCGCCCTCCCACCTGCGCCTATCCTGTGGGCCATGGCCGAACACGCGAGGCCACCGTTGAGCGGCGACCTCGCCCAGCGCGTGGTCGACCTGATCGCCCCGACGATCAGCCACAACATCAACGTGATGGACGAGCACGGCACCATCATCGCCTGCCTGGACCCCGACCGGCGCGGCACCCTCCACCGCGGCGCCCAGAGGGTGATCGCCGAGGGGCGCGGGGTGCTCGTCACGTCCCCCGAGCCGGGCACCTCCGACCGGCCCGGGGCCAACGAGCCCCTGGTGGTGGACGGTGAGCTGCGCGGTGTGGTCGGGGTGACGGGGGACCCGCACGAGGTCGCGCCGCTGGCCCGGGTCGTCGCGCTGACCGTCCAGCTCCTCCTCGCCCAGGAGTACGAGCAGGACGCGGTCACCCGGCGCCACACCGAGGCCCGCGACCTCATCGCCGCCCTCAGCTCGGGCACCGCCCGCCCTGCGGCGGCCCGGGCCCGGCTGGCCGCCGCCGGGCTCGCCCCGCCCTGGTCGCTGGCCCTGTGGGCGGCCGCCGCCCCGCGCCCGGACGGCTCCGCCGCCCCTCCCGGCCTGGCCGAGACGGCCGTGGTCCGCATCAACGCCGACGCCGGGCACCGGGCCGCCGTCCTGCACGGGGCCCTCTGGCTGGTCGGTTCCGGTGCCGCCCCCGCGCCGCGCGCCCCGGGCCTGCCGCCGGAGAGCCGCCACACCGCCACCGCGCCCACCGACGACGTCGGCGTCCTGCTCGCCCACGCGGAGGAGGCGCGCGCCCTGTGCCGCTACGCCGGGCTGATCCCCGCCGCGGAGAGCGGCGTGCCGTGGTCGCGGACGATCGCCGTGGCCGTCGCCCACCTGCCCCCGCGCACCCTGGAGAACCTGGCGGGAAGGGTCGCGGAGCTCAACGGCGCGCTGCGCCGCACGGTCGTGGCGGTGGCCTCGACGACCTCGATGCAGGCCGCGGCGGACTCGGTGTACGTCCACCGCAACACCCTGCTCCAGCGGGTGGAGCGGATCCGGTCCGTGACGGGTCTGGACATCCGCCGGGCCGACCACCTGACCACGCTCCAGATGGCCCTGTACGCGTGTGACGCTCTGGGCGAATCGCACACAGGGTTCACATAAAGTCCCAGGAAGACTGGGCGAATCACCGTCGAAACGCACCGGTGATGTGCTTAGGCTCTCCTGCATGTCCACAGCGTTTCGCACACATGACGAGGCATCCCCCCTCCGCGTCGCCATCATCCCGGACTCCTTCAAGGGGAGTGCCGGGGCGGTGGACGTGGCGGCGGCGATGGCCCGGGGCGTCCAGGACGCCTTCGACGAGCAGGGCACGCCGGTGGAGGTCCGGACCCTGCCCTTCGCCGACGGCGGCGAGGGCACCCTCGACGCCCTGCTCGGCGCCTGGGGCACGACCGCGCTGACCGCGGACACCACCGACGCCCTCGGCAGGCCCGTCCGGGCCAGGTACGGGCTCTCCCCCGACCACCTGACGGGCGTCATCGAGGCCGCCGAGGCCAACGGGCTGCCCGCGGTCTCCGACGTCCCCCTCCGGCCGCTGACCGCGACCACACGGGGCATCGGCCCCCTGGTGTCGTCGCTGCTGGACGCGGGTGTGGAGGAGATCCTCCTGTGCATCGGCGGCTCCGCCACCACCGACGGGGGCACCGGCCTCCTCGCCGCGCTGGGGGCGCGCTTCCTCGACGCGGACGGCTCCGAGCTCCCCGACGGGGGAGGGGCCCTCACCGGCCTGGACCGCGTCGACCTCGACGGGCTCGACCCCCGCGCCCGCCGCGTGCGCTGGCGCATCGCCTGCGACGTCACCAACCCCCTGCTCGGCGACGAGGGCGCGGCCGCCGTCTTCGGCCCGCAGAAGGGCGCCTCCCCCGAGGACGTGCGAACCCTGGACGCCGGACTGCGCCGCCTGGCCGACGTGCTCGCCAAGGCCTCCGGGACCGACGTCCGCGACCTCCCCGGGATGGGGGCCGCCGGCGGCCTGCCCGCGGGGCTGACCGCGCTCCTGGGCGCCGAGGTCGTCCCCGGCTCCCGCATGGTCGCCGACGTCCTGGGCGCCGAGGAGCTCCTATCCCGGGCCGACCTCGTCCTCACCGGGGAGGGGTCCTTCGACGGCCAGTCCCTGGCCGGGAAGGTCGTCGACGCGGTGCGCCGCCTCACCCCCGCCGACCGCCCCGTCGTGGTGATCGCCGGCAGGGTCGCGGTCTCCGCCGAGGAGCTCCGCCGCTCGGGCATCACCGCCGCCTTCTCCATCGCGCGGGGCCCCGGCTCCCTGGAACAGATGCAGGAAGAGGCGATCCCCGGCATCACCTGGGCCGCCTACAACTGCTGCCGGCTCCTCGCGAACAGCTTCACCCGACCCGTACATCCCTAAGGAAAACCGCACGTGACCGCGCTCCTGATCCTCATCGTCCTCGTGGCGGGCATCGTGCTCGCCACAGCGCGCTGGAAGGTCAACCCCTTCCTCGCGCTCATGGGCGCCGCCATCCTCGGCGCCTTCGCCTTCCGCCTTCCGCTCGGCGAGATCGTCACCACCGTGACGACGGCCTTCGGAAGCACCCTGGGCAACATCGGCCTGGTGATCCTCTTCGGCACCATGATCGGTGTGATCCTGGAGCGCTCCGGCGCCGCGATCGCGATGGCCGAGGCGCTGATCCGGGTGATCGGGACCCGGTTCCCGAACCTGACGATGACGCTGATCGGCTACATCGTCTCCATCCCCGTGTTCTGCGACTCGGGGTACGTCGTCCTCAACTCGCTGCGCAAGGCGGTCACCCTGCGCACCGGCGTGTCCTCGCTCGCCACCGCCATCGCGCTCATGACCGGCCTGTACGCCACGCACACGCTGGTGCCGCCGACCCCGGGCCCGCTCGCCGCCGCCGAGAACATCGGCATCGCCGACAACCTGGGGATGGTCATCGCCTTCGGCCTGCCGGTCTCGGCCGTGGCCGCGCTCGCGGGGCTGGCCTACGCGACCGTGTTCTCCCGCCGCGACTTCACGCCGCTGCCCGCCGAGAGCGACGACGACATCTCCACGCAGACCTACGAGGAGCTGCGCGAGAGCTACGGCCGCCTGCCCAACGCCTTCGCCGCGTTCCTGCCGATCCTGCTGCCGCTGGCGCTCATCTGCACCTCCTCGGTGGTCAACCTCCCCGGCCGGCCGATCGGCGAGGGGACCGCCTTCGACGTCCTCACGTTCCTGGGCACCCCGGTCATCGCGCTCGTCATCGGCCTCCTGGCCGCGACGACCCTCCTGCGCGGCTCGGGCAAGCTGACCCGGTTCAACGAGCAGATGCACGAGTCGATCCGCGTCGCCGCACCGATCCTGCTCATCACCGGCGCGGGCGCCTCCTTCGGCGCCGTGCTGGCGGCCTCCCCGCTGACCGGCTTCCTGTCCGAGAACCTGGCCGGGCTCGGCATCGGCCTGGCCGTGCCGTTCCTGATCGCCGCGGCGCTCAAGACCGCCCAGGGCTCGTCCACCGTGTCGATCGTGAGCACCTCCGCGCTGATCGCGCCGATGCTCGGCTCGCTCGGGCTCGCCTCCCCCGAGGGGATGGTCCTGACCGTGCTCGCCGTGGGCGCGGGCGCGATGGTGGTCTCGCACGCCAACGACTCCTACTTCTGGGTGGTCTCCCAGCTCAGCCGCATCCCGGTGGCGACGGCCTACCGCACCCTCACGGTGGCGACCGCCGTCGAGGGCGTCGCCGCCTTCGCCGCGATCCAGGTGCTGGCCCTCTTCCTGCTGTGACCCGCCTCGGCGCGCCCCGGCCCGTACGGCCGGCGGCGCGCCGGTCCGCGCCGCGTCCGCCCCCGCCGGGACCCCGGCGGGGGCGGACGCGTCTCGGGCCCCTGCCGGCCGCGGCGCACGCCCACGCGCGGGGGACGCCCCCGCCGGGACGTGCCGGTCCCTCCGGGCGGGAAGGGGCTTCCGGCACCCGCGCCGGGAACGCCCTCGTCGACGTAAGGGCCCCGAAGGCGGGAGGGGGACCGGTTCCGGTGAGGATCCACACGGACAGGTGACCGGGCGTGGCACGTAGGACACGGGGCGTCCGACGTGTGAGGATCGCGGCGTAAGTCGACGGTGGGTGCCCTGACGACCGTGGAGCGTGACCGACCCAGGGATGCGGTGGAGTTGTAGGGGCGTTCACCTCGGTTTCACCTGTGCGAGTGGAACCTCGGCCAAGGTCGAGAGCGTCCGGCGGGAGGCCCGCCGGACGAGAACGACCCGCGCGCTCCGACCCGCCCCCGCACGTTGGCGGAGCGCACGGGAGCAGAGACGATCCCCAAGGAGAAGGTGTGCCCGAATCCGCGCCCCGCCGCCCGCTGCCGCTGCTCGGCCAGGTAGGGGGCGGTCGCTCCCGCGCGACATGCGCCCTGCGCTGTGGCGACGCCTGCTTCCACCCCGCCCCCAACACCAGCGCCAACCCCTACTTCGGCGACATCTTCCAGAAGGCCCTCTCGCGCCGCAGCGCCCTGCGCGCCGGAGCGGTCGGCGCGGGCGTCTCCGCCCTCGGCCTCTCCGCCCTGGGCACCGCGGCCGCCGACCGCGGGCCCGGACGCCCCCACCCCGCGCCCCGGCCGACCTTCACGAGCGTGCAGCCCAACACCGACGACAAGGTCACCATCCCCCGGGGCTACGACCAGCACGTCATCATCCGCTGGGGAGACCCCGTCCTGCCCGGGGCCCCCGAGTTCGACGTCGACGCCCAGACGGCCGAGGCCCAGGAACAGCAGTTCGGCTACAACTGCGACTACGTGGGCTTCCACCAGCTCGACGACGACAACGGCCTGCTGTGGGTCAACCACGAGTACACCAACGAGGAACTGATGTTCCCCGGGTACACGGACGGCGCGACCGCGGACGAGGAGCACGTCAGGATCGCCATGGCCGCCCACGGCGGGTCCATCGTGGAGCTGAAGCGCCACGCCGGCACCGGCGAGTGGCGCCTGGCCGACGGGGAGCGCGCCTTCAACCGGCGGCTCACCGCCTCCACCCCGATGCGCCTGACCGGCCCCGCCGCGGGGCACGAGCTGCTCAGAACCCAGGACGACCCGGACGGCACCCTGGTCAAGGGCATGCTCAACAACTGCGCGGGCGGGATGACCCCCTGGGGCACCTTCCTCAGCGCGGAGGAGAACTTCAACCAGTACTTCAGCAACGCCCCCGCCGACGCCCCCAACGCCCGGTACGGCATGGGGACCGGCCTCGCCGGCCGCCGCTGGGACCGGTTCGAGGAGCGCTTCGACCTGGCCAAGCACCCCAACGAGGCCAACCGGTTCGGCTACATCGTCGAGATCGACCCGCTGGACCCGGGGTCGGAGCCGCTCAAGCGCACCATGCTCGGCCGCTTCAAGCACGAGGGCGCCACGATCCGGATCACCGACGACGGCCGCGTGGCCGCGTACATGGGCGACGACGAGCGCTTCGACTACATGTACAAGTTCGTGAGCGCGAAGAAGTACGTCGAGGGCTCGCGCCGCCACAACCTCACCCTGCTGGACACCGGGACCCTCTACGTGGCCCGCCTGACCGGCAACAGCCCGGCCGAGGAGTTCGACGGCTCCGGGGCGCTCCCCGAGGACGGCGAGTTCGACGGCAGCGGCGAGTGGATCGCCCTGTGCACCGACACCGAGAGCTTCGTGCCCGGGTTCAGCGTCGCCGAGGTCCTGGTGCGCACGCGGCTCGCCGCCGACACCGTGGGCGCCACCAAGATGGACCGGCCCGAGGACTTCGAGCCGAGCCCCGTCACCGGCAAGGTCTACTGCGCGCTGACCAACAACTCCGCCCGCGAGCCCGGCCAGGCCGACGAGCCCAACCCGCGCGGCCCCAACAAGCACGGCCACATCCTGGAGATCGTGGAGGCGGGCTCGGACGCCGGGGCCACGGAGTTCGCCTGGAACGTGCCCATCGTCTGCGGCAACCCCGAGGACGAGGACACCTACTACGCGGGCTTCGACAAGTCCAAGGTCATGCCGATCTCGGCGCCGGACAACCTGACCTTCGACAAGGACGGCAACCTCTGGATCTCCACGGACGGCCAGCCCGGCGCGCTGGGCATCAACGACGCCCTGCACGTGGTCCCCGTCGAGGGCCGCTTCCGGGGTGAGCTGAGGACCTTCGCCACCGTCCCGGTCGGCGCGGAGGCCTGCGGCCCGCTCATCTCGAAGGACAACAAGACGGTGTTCCTCGCCCCGCAGCACCCCGGCGACGGGGGCACCCTGGCGGAGCCCACCAGCACGTGGCCCGACGGCGACTTCCCGCGCCCGTCCGTGGTGTGCATCTGGCACACCGCCGGGCGCGACGTCGGCAGGTAGACCCCCTCCCCGAGGGAGGGCGCGGGAGGCCGGCCCCGGCTCCGTCGTGGGGGTTGCCGGGCCGGTCGCTCCCGCGCACGGCCGCCCGCGCCGGCGGCCGCGCACCGGGTGCGCCCACGGCCCCCGCCCCGCACTTCGCGGGGCGGGGGCCGTACGCACGGGGGGCCGGCGGGCGCCGCTGCGCCCGCCGGCCCCGGTGTCAGGAGCTCACGCCGCTGAGCTCGTTGGGGGTCTCCTCCAGGGTGGTCGAGGCGGTGACCTCACCGGTCCCGAGGTCCACCGCGTGGATCTGGCGCGTGGCCGTGTCGGTGACGTAGGCGGTCTCCCCCCGGACGAACAGGGCCGGGCGGGGCTGCTGCCACTCCAGGGGCTCCTCCCAGGGGTCCATCAGCTCGACGGAGTCGGTGATCTCGCCCTCCTCCTGGTCGATGACGTGCAGCGACCCGTCGGTGCCCAGGACCAGCGCCTCGCCCTGCGGGCCGCGGCCCAGGGAGCGGAAGGTGTAGCTGGAGGGCAGGTCCACCAGGGACAGCGAGGCGTCGGAGGTGTCGACCAGGGCGACGCGCTCGGGGCGCTCCAGCTCGGCGTCCGGGTCGGTCTTGTAGTCGCCCAGGACGATGGGCGAGTCCTCCGACCCGGCCTGGTTGCCGATGCGCCCGTAGTCGTGCTCGGCCTCGACCTTGGTGAACTCGCCGTCCTGGTACATCAGGGCGCCGTCCTCGCAGCCGATGACGACGGTCTCGCCCCCGGCGGTGGTCTCCCCGTGGACGCCGGGGCAGTCCTCGCTGCGGGCGATCTCCTCCCGGTCGGCGTCCAGGACGACGGCGCCCACGCGCTCCTCCTCGTCGCCGAGGGTCACGAGGAGTTCGCCGTTCCCCAGTTCCACGGCCACCCCGTGGTGGGCCTCCTCGGTGGTGTACACGTCCAGGTCCTCGGGCGTGCCGTCGCCCAGGGCGTCGGTGTCGAAGGACGTCACCTCGCCGCTGCCGTCGGCGAACAGCACCGTGCGACCGCCGTGGCGGACCACGTGGCCGGGGGTGTCGGCGGGGAACACGGTGTCGGTCAGCTCGCCCGCGGCGGCGTCCAGGACCTGGAACCCGTCGGAGGTCGACACGAACAGGTGGCGGTCGTCGCCGGCGGGGTTGAGCCGGTTGAAGCCCTCCAGCTCGATGTTCCCGGCGACCTCCAGGGTGGTGCCGTCCAGGACGAGGACGCCGCCGTCGTAGGTGACCGCGATCGGCTCGGCGACGGAAGCGGCGGCGGTGTCGGCGGCCGGGGCCTCCTCCTCGGGGGCGCTGTCGGCCCCGGTGGAGCAGGCGGTCAGCAGCAGTCCCGCCGACAGGACGGCGGGCAGGGCCGCCCTGGTCGCGGTGTGCGGTGTTCTCATGGTGTCTCGGTCCTCGTGTCAGGGGTCGTGTTCTCGTGCGCGGCACGCGCCGGGCGGCGGCGCCGGTGTCCGGGGGGTCCGGCCGGCCCCTTGGGGCGGCCTGGCGCGGCCGCCCTCCCCGGGGAGGGCGGAGGGGGTCGCGCCCGGCCGCGCGGGGGCGGGGCGGGGTCTAGGGTGCGGCCAGGCCCGCGGTGATCGCGGTGGTGTTGGCGCGCATCATGTCCAGGTAGGTGGCCGCGTCCCCGTCCTCGGCCGTCAGCGACTCGGAGAAGAGGGGGATGACGTCGATCTCCACCCCGGCCTCCTCCGCCATCACGGTGGCCAGGCGGTCGGGCTGGGAGGAGTCGGCGAAGACCGCGCGGACCCCGGCCTCCTCCACGGTCTCCGCGAGCGAGCTCAGGTCCGAGGCGCTGGGCGAGGCCAGGGTCGTGCCGCTGGGGATCACCGCGCCCACGACCTCGAACCCGTAGCGGTCGGCGAGGTAGCCGAAGACGTGGTGGTTGGTGACGAGCTTGCGGTCCCCGGGCGGGATGGCGTCGAACTCCCCGCCCATCCAGTCGTGGAGGGCGGTCAGTTCGGCCTCGTAGGCGGCGGCGTTGGCCCGCACGGCGTCGGCGTCGACGCCGTCCACCTCCGCGACCACGTTCTCGGTGATGAGGCCGACGGCGGTGGCCACCCGCTGCGGGTCGGTCCAGAAGTGCGGGTCGGGCTCGCCCTCGCTCTCGTCGGAGGTGTAGGCGAGGGGATCGACGTGCTCGCCGACCGCGAGGGTGGGCACGCCCGCCTCCTCGGCGGACTCCACGTTGCGCAGTACCCCCTCCTCCAGGCCGAGGCCGTTGTGGACGAGCAGGGAGGCCTCCTCGATGGTCGCGGCCTCCTGGGCGGAGACGCCGAAGGAGTGGGGGTCGGCGTCCGGTTTCATCAGCACGGTCACCTCCGCCTCGTCGCCGACCACCGCGCGGGTGATGTCGCCGAGGATGTTGGTGGTGACGACCACGCCGCCGCGGGTCTCCCCGCCCGGGGTGCAGGCGGTGAGGCCGAGCGGTACGGCCAGGGCGAGCGCCAGGGCGGTGCCGGTGCGGCGCGGGTTCGTGGTTCGGGGGTCGGTCATCGGTTCACCGTCCGGTCTCGACCATGTACTGCGGCGCGACCCCGGTCTCGAAGGTGCGCGCCACGCGCAGGTCGTCGTTGTAGTCGATCTCGTGGACCAGGCCGCCCCGCACGTCGTTGACGTAGGCCCGGGAGGTGTCCACCCGGATGGAGGGCGGGTGCTCGGTGTCGACCTCGTCCAGGAGCTCGGTCCGGGCCCGCTCCTCTCCCGTTCCGGGGTCGAAGGAGCGCAGGACGCCGTCCTCGGTGAGCGCCAGGACGGAGGCGCCCTCGCCGACGGCCGCGACGGAGACCACGCCGGGCAGCTCCCAGTGGTCCCACCGCTGTTCGGCGAGGTCGAGGGCGAGGACCGTGTCCGGGGCGGGCACCGCGGCCAGGGCTCCGGCGCCCGGCCGGTGGTGGAACTCCTCGGCCCGTGCGTCGTCGGGCAGGCCGTCGGGGTACGGGAGCGTCTCGCCGGCGAACTCCCCGTCGTCCTCGGTGACCAGGAGGGCGCCCTCCTCGCACCCGATGACCAGGCCGCGCCGGGTCGTGGCCTGGCCCCGGGGGTCGGTGCACTCCTCGTCCAGGGTCAGGACCGGTTCGCCGGACCGGTCGTCGACGTGGACCCCGTCCGCACCCGCGGTGACGACCGCCCCGCCGTGGGGGGCGACGACGGCCGGGGCGTCCCCGGTGGTGGCGATGCCGACCGGTTCGACCGCCCCGTCCTCCAGGGAGGGGCGGTCCAGCAGGGACACCCCGCCGCCGCCGTCGGTCAGCGCGGTGAGGGCGGTGTCGGTCGCCGCGTTGGCGGCGGCGATCCCCTCGGCGGTTCCGGCCGGGCGGATGTCGGCCCGGTAGTAGTGCATGTGGTCCCCGTGGTCCACGGTCCAGGTTCCGCTGTCGATCACGGTTGTCATCCGCTCATCGGATGAAAAGAGGTACGCGAACCTTCCGTCGCCGGTGATCCCGTCGACCGGCCCGACCGGGTCCAGGAGCGTGGTCTCCCCGGTGATGAGGTCGAGGACCTGGACGGCCCCCTCGGCGTCGGCGACGACCAGGCGGGACTGGGGTTCGGCGGCCTCCTCGGCCCCCTCGACGTAACCGTGGGGCGTGGCCTCCCCGTCCTCGGGCTCCTGCGGGTCCGGGGCGGAGGCGCATCCGGTGAGCAGTGCCGCGGCGAGCATCCAGGCGGACACCCCGGGGACCGCGGTCCTGCGGTGGGGGCGGTTCATGACACGTTCGACCTTTCGTGGGCGTGGATCGGTGCGGGGGGCGCGTCGGCGGCCCGGGTCCGGCGCAGCGCCCCGAGCAGGGGGCGGACGCGGGAGGAGGCGACCGAGACGAAGAAGAGGGCGACGGCGGTGGCCGAGATGCTGGCCCCGGCGGCCGTCCCCCAGTGCCAGGAGACGAGCAGGCCCACGAAGGTCGAGGCGGAGCCCAGCAGGGCGGCGCCGACCATGATCGCCGGGATGCTCCGGGCCCAGATCGCGGCGGCGGCCGGAGGGGCGATGAGCAGGCCGAAGACCAGCAGGGTGCCGACCACGTGGAACGAGGCCACCACCGCCAGGGTGACGAGGCCGAGCATGGCGGCGTGGGCGGCCCGGGGCGCCAGCCCCAGCGTCGTCGCCTTGCGCGGGTCGAAGGCCAGGGCCACGAAGGAGCGGTGGCCCCCGACGGCGATTACCAGGGCCGCCAACAGGGCCAGCGCGAGGAGGAGCAGGTCCCGCTCCCGTACGGCGAGCACGTCGCCGAAGAGGAAGCCGGTCAGGTCCACGGCGAAGGAGCCGGAGTGGGAGACGATGATGACGCCCGCGGAGAGCATGCCCACGAAGAGCAGGCCGATGCTCGTGTCCTGGGAGAGCCGGGGCGACCGGTTCAGGGCGGTGACCCCCAGCGCCATGGCGACGGCGGCCAGGGCCGCGCCGACGAAGAGGCTCCCGCCCAGGAGCGAGGCCACCGCGACGCCGGGCAGCATCCCGTGCGACATCGCGTCGCCGAGGAAGGCCATGCCGCGGAGCACGACCCAGGTTCCCGCCAGGGCGCAGATGAGCGAGACGAGGACGCCTCCCCACAGGGCGCGTTGGACGAACACGACCTCGAACGGGTCGAACAGGGCTTCCATGTCGGGCACTCTATAATGAAAACCGTTTTCAATACCAAATCGGGAGTGGTCATGACATCGGTCGATGCGGCGGCAACAGCCGCGGTGGCGCTGGAGGACGTGTACGCGGGCTACGGCGGACGGGCGGTCCTGCACGGCGTCACCGCCACGGTCCACGCGGGCACGGTCACGGCCCTGGTCGGCGCCAACGGCTCGGGGAAGTCGACCCTCCTGGCGGTGATGGCCTCGACCCTGGCCCCGACGGCGGGAAGGGTCCGCCGGGGCGCCGCCCGGCGTCCCGCCCTCGTCGTCCAGCGCAGCGCCGTCTCCGACGCGCTGCCCGTCACGGTGCGCGAGACCGTCGAGATGGGGCGGTGGGCCGAGCGCGGGCCCTGGCGGCGCCTGACACGCGGGGACCGGGCCGTGGTCGAGGCCTGCATGGACCGGCTGGCCGTCGCCGACCTGGCCCGGCGCGTCCTGGGGGACCTGTCCGGAGGACAGCGCCAACGGGTCCTGCTGGCCCAGGGGCTGGCTCAGGGGGCGGACCTGCTCCTGCTGGACGAGCCCGCCACCGGGCTGGACGCCGACTCCCGCGAGCGCATCACGGCGGTGCTGGCAGAGGAGAGGGCCCGGGGGGTCGCGGTGGTCCACGCCACGCACTCGGCCCGGGAGGCCGCGCACGCCGACCGCGTCCTGCGCATGGAGGACGGGCGCCTGGCGGAGCTGTCCACCACTGCCGACCAGGCCCTTTTCACCGCGGACGATCTCTGATGGACTGGTCGGGCACGCGTCCCGGCCACACCGGGACGACGGACCGTCCAGAGGGGGAGAGATGACGGCGACGCATCCCGTGCACGAGGACCACGGGCACAGGCACGGCGAGGGGTGCGGCCATGTCGCGGTGCCCCACCAGGGCCATGTGGACTACGTGCACGACGGGCACCTGCACCACGGGCACGACGGCCACTGGGACGAGTGCGCGAACGAGGAGCACACCGTGCACGAGGACCACGGGCACCGGCACGGCGAGGGGTGCGGCCACGTGGCGGTGCCCCACGGGGACCATGTGGACTACGTGCACGACGGGCACCTGCACCGCGAGCACGACGGCCACTGGGACGAGCACGCCCCGGTCTCCTGACCCGCTGCGCGGGGACGGCCGGTCCCGCTCCCGCCGTCGGCGGGAGGCCCCGGCCCGGTCCGCGTGCCCGGCCGCCTCAGTCGAGGCGCGCCGCGGCTCCGGCCCCGGAGGCCGCCGGGAGCGGGGCCCCGAGCGCCTTCTCGAAGCACAGGGAGGACGGCGACCCCGCGTACGCCCCGAAGCGCGGGATGGGCGTGTAGCCCGACCGGGTGTAGAAGCGCACGGCGTCCGGCTGGCGGTCGCCGGTCTCCAGCCGCAGGTGCGTCCACCCGCGCCCGCGCGCCCAGTCCTCCAGCGCGGCGAGGACCAGGGGCGCCGCGCCGGTGCCGCGCGCCGCGGGAAGGACGTACATCCGCTTGACCTCGCCCACCCCGCCGCCGAGGTCGCGGAGCCCGCCGCACCCCACGGCGGCGCCCGAGCCGTCGCGGGCCACGGTGAAGACCGCGATGTCCTCGGCGGAGGGGGCCACCCCGGGCTCGGAGTCGGGGGTACCGTAACGCTCGGCGATCTCCGCCCGCTGCCCCGCGCGCAGGGCGGTGGCGTCGGGATCGTCCCAGTTCACGATGTCGATACGCATGGGCGGTAAAGTACCGCCCGCGTGTTTCCGGGATGTGACACGGCCCGCGCGGCGGGCCGGGGCCGTTCAGGCCCCGTCGGTGAGGGCCTCGCGCATGACCCGGAACTTGGACTCGGTCTCGGCGAGCTCGGCCTCCGGCACCGACCCCTCCACGATCCCGCCCCCCGCGAACAGCCGGGCCCGGGCGCCGTCCACGTGCGCGCAGCGCAGGGCGATGCCCCACTCGGAGTTGCCCGCCCCGTCGACCCAGCCGACCGGGCCGGCGTAGCCGCCGCGGTCCATGCCCTCGGCCCCGGCGATCAGCCGCATGGCGGTGCCGGTGGGCGTGCCCCCCACGGCGGCGGTGGGGTGCAGGGCGGCGACGGCGTCCAGGGCGGAGACCCCGGGGGACAGGCGCGCGTGCGCGCGGGTCGCCAGGTGCTGCACGTTGGCGAGCCGGAGCAGGCTGGGCCGTGCCGGGACCTCCATCTCCTCGGCGAGCGGTGCGAGCGCGGTCCGCAGGGAGTCCACGGCCATGCGGTGCTCGTCGACGTCCTTGGCGGAGGCGAGGAGTTCGTCGGCCAGGCGCCGGTCGTCGTCCGGGTCCTCGCCCCGGGGGCGGGTCCCGGCCAGGACCAGCGAGGTGAGCCGGTCGCCCTCGCGGCGCAGCAGGAGCTCCGGGGTCGCCCCGACCATGCCGTCGACGGAGAAGGTGAAACAGCTCGGGAAGCGCAGGCGCAGGCGTTCGAGGAGGGTGCGGACGTCGATGGGAGAGGCGGCCTCGGCGAAGGCGTCGCGCGCGAGCACGGCCTTGTCGAGCTCCCCCGCGCGGATGCGTTCGACGGTGCCGGCCACGGCGGACATCCAGTCCTCCCCCGACAGCGACCCCTGCGTCCAGGAGACCGGGCCCACGGGGCGCGGTGCGGACGCCGGGGGCGGGAGCTCGCCCGGGCGGTCCCCGGGCTCGTCGCCGACCGTGGTCAGCCAGCTGCGCCCGCCGCGCCGCCCGACCAGCACGCGGGGCACGACCAGGGCGGATCCGGGGGAGGTGGGCGCGAAGGCGAACGTCCCGAACGCGACCAGGCCGGTCCCCGCCGCACCGACCCCGTCGGAGACCTCGGCGTGCTCCATGAGCCCGTTGAGCCACCGGGCAGCCTCGGAGAAGCGGGTGGTGTCGGTCGGCGCGGTCCCCTCGGGCTCGGCGCCCAGGTCCAGCCGCGCGGCCTCGCCCCAGCCCACGACGCCCTCGTCCCCCGTCAGCCAGGCCAGGGGGGCGCCGTCCGGCAGGAGACGGACCAGGCCGGCGGTGTGATCGCTCAGGGGAACGGTGCGGACGAACAGTTTGGGTGGGCTCAGGGCGACGTTCACGGTCACCGAGTGTAGGACCTCGCCCGGGGCGGTTGTGTCCCGGTCCGTCCGAGGTCGGTGCGGTCTCCGCCCCTCGTGCTTCCCCGGGCGGACGGCCCGGATGGTGCCGATTTGACCCTCCTCGGGGGTGCGGGAGGGGCGAAGCCCCCTGCCCGGCGGTGTTTCGTTGCGCCGCGACAATGTTCCCTCACCTGCCTTGATGCGACGTTATCCACAAGTTGTCCGAATCGTGTCCAAAAATTGACTTCCTGCTCTAACCTTGGTCGCGGCGCCACGCCAGGGGGACGGCTGTGCGCCAAGGACCTCAGAGGAGAACCGTTCATGGGATCAGTGGCACGGGCCGGGAGCACGCGGCGCACCGCAGCGCGGTGGGCGGCGTCGGCAGCCGCGACCACCTTCCTGCTGTCGGGCTGCGCCGCCTCCGGCGGCGGGGCGGCCGGCGGCGACGCCCCCGGCACGCGAGAGGCCGGGACGTCGGCGGCCCCGCTCCAGTGCGAGGGCGGGGGCGCCGAGCGCCAGATGCGCGGGGCGTGGCTCACCACCGTCCGCAACATCGACTGGCCCTCCGAGCCCGGCCTGTCCGCGCAGGAGCAGAAGGACGAGCTCGACGCCTACCTCGACGACGCCGTCGACATGGGCCTCAACGCCGTCTTCCTGCACGCGCGCCCCACCGCCGACGCGGTCTACGAGTCCGAGCTGGAGCCGTGGGCCCGCTACCTCACCGGCGAGCAGGGCGGCGACCCCGGCTACGACCCGCTGGAGTACGCGGTGGCCGAGGCGCACGAGCGCGGGCTGGAGATGCACGCCTGGTTCAACCCCTACCGCGTGGGCCTCCAGGACCCCGACATCGAGGACATGGCCGAGGACCACCCGGTCAAGGAGAACCCGGACTGGCTGGTCGACTACGGCGACGAGGCGTACGTGGACCCGGGCAACCCGGAGGTCCGGGAGTGGGTCACCGGCGTCATCATGGACGTCGTCGAGCGCTACGACATCGACGGGGTCCACTTCGACGACTTCTTCTACCCCTATCCCAAGGACGGGGAGGAGTTCGACGACGACGCCAGCTGGGAGGAGCACGGCGGCGGCTTCGACGACCGGGGCGACTGGCGGCGCGACAACGTCAACCGGCTCATCGCCGACGTCCACGAGGGGATCGAGGCCACCAAGCCCTGGGTGAGCTTCGGGATCTCCCCGTTCGGCATCTGGCGCAACGACAGCACCGACCCCAGCGGCTCGCCCAGCTCCGGCCTCCAGTCCTACGACGCCCAGTACGCGGACACCCGCACCTGGATCCAGGACGGCACCGTCGACTACGTCGCCCCGCAGCTGTACTGGGAGAGGGGCTTCTCCACCGCCGACTACGAGGCCATGACCGACTGGTGGGCCTCGGAGGTCGAGGGCACCGGCGTGGACCTCTACATCGGCCAGGCCGCCTACCGGGTCGGCGAGGAGGGCTGGCGCGGCGACGACGCGCTCAGCACCCAGCTCGACTACTCCGGCGAGCTGCCCGAGGTCGGAGGGGACATCTACTTCTCCATCAAGAACCTGCGCGAGCAGGCCTCCGACGCCTACGCCGAACTCGCCGACGCCCACTACGGCCGGCCGGCGCTCCCGCCGCAGGCGGAGGCCCCGGAGAACCAGGGACCGCTCGTCGGCGAGGTCGGGGGCGTCCAGGCCCGGACCGACGGCGACCGGGTCGAGGTCGAGTGGGACGCCGCCGACGCCGCCCGCTTCTACGCGGTCTACCGCCTGCCCGCGGGCGCGGACACCGGCTCGGAGGAGGCGCGGTGCGCCGCCCTGGCCCCGGAGAACCTCGTGGGGCTCACCGGGGGGACCGCCCTGGCCGACGACGCACCGCTGGAGGACGGCGCCGGGTACGTGGTCACCGCCCTGGACGACTACCGGGCCGAGGGCCCGGTGAGCGAGGCCGCCGACATCCGCGGCTGACCCGGGGCCAGCGCCCCGCACGGGACCCCCGGCCGACGGAACACCGTCGGCCGGGGGTCCCGTCGTCCGCGCCCCTGCGGACCCCTGACCCGGGGTCGGCGCAACCTCCGCGGGAGCGAGAAAAAAAGTTATGATCTGCTAGCCGAAACCACCTGTTGCCCTGGCATCGGCGAGGGGTAGGTTCGTCGCATGCCGACCTACCAGATCAGCGAGGCCGCCGACCTCCTCGGCGTCAGCGCCGACACCGTCCGCCGCTGGGTCGACTCCGGCCGGCTCGCGGCCACCCGCGACACCTCCGCCCGGCGCCTCCTCGACGGCGCCGAACTCGCCGCGTTCATGCGCGCGGGCGCGGACGAGGACCCCGGCCGCCGGCTCTCCTCCGCCCGCAACCGCTTCCGCGGACTGGTCACCAACGTCGTCCGCGACCGGGTCATGGCGGCCGTGGAGATCCAGGCGGGGCCGCACCGGGTGGTCTCCCTGATGAGCCGCGAGGCCGCCGACGAGCTCGGGCTGGACGTCGGGAGCACCGCCACCGCCGTCGTCAAGTCCACCGCCGTCGTCGTCGAGACCACCGGGGGACGCCATGCGTGAGAGAGCCCCCCGACGCGCCCCGCGCACCCTCTGCGCCCTGGCCGCCGCGGCACTCGCCGCCACCGCCTGCGGCGCGCAGGGCGGCGGAGACGGCTCCCCGGCGGGGAGCGGGGACGGTGAGCTCCACGTCTTCGCCGCCGCCTCGCTCACCGACGTGTTCACCGCCCTGGCCGAGGAGTTCGAGGGGGACCGCCCCGGGGCCGAGGTGGTCCTCAACTTCGCGGGCAGCAGCGAGCTGGCCGCCCAGATCAACTCCGGCGCCCCCGCCGACGTCTTCGCCGCCGCCGACACCGCCACCATGCGGCAGGTCGTCGAGGGCGAGGGGCTGGACGCCGGGTGGGCGTCCGGCAGCGGCGGCGCCGCCGTCTTCGCCACGAACACGCTGCGGATCGCGGTGCCGCCCGACAACCCCGGAGGCGTCGAGGACTTCGCCGACCTGGCCGGGGACGGCGTCTCCGTCGCCCTGTGCGCCGAGGAGGTCCCCTGCGGCGCGGCCACCGCCGCCGCCATGGAGGCCGCCGGGGTCGCCGTCACCCCCGACACCTACGAGCGGGACGTGCGCGCCGTCCTGACCAAGGTCGAGCTGGGCGAGGTCGACGCCGGGCTCGTCTACGCCACCGACGTCGCCTCGGCGGGGGACCGGGTGACCGGCATCGACTTCCCCGAGGCCGACGAGGCCGTCAACGAGTACCCCATCGGCGTCCTGGCGGGTACCGCCGACGCCGGACTCGCCTCCGACTGGGTGGAGCTGGTCCTGTCCGGGACGGGGGAGCGGGTCCTCGCCGAGGCCGGGTTCGGTACGCCGTGACCGCGGGCGGCCCGGGGGCGGACCGGGACACACGCCGCGGACGGGACCGCCCGCCGCGCGTCCGGTCCGGCCGCCCCCCGTGGATCCTGGTCCTGCCCGCGCTCGCGGGCGCGGCCTTCCTCGTGCTCCCCTTCGCGGGGCTGCTGATCCGCGCGCCCTGGTCCACGATGGGCGAGCGGGTCACCGAACCCGAGGTGTTGGCCGCGCTCTGGCTGTCCCTGTCGACCGCCACCGCCGCCACCCTGGTGTCCCTGCTCCTCGGGGTGCCGCTGGCCTGGCTGCTCGCCCGCACCGACTTCCCCGGCCGCCGCGTCCTGCGCGCCGTGGTCACCGTCCCCCTGGTCATCCCCCCGGTCGTCGGCGGCGTGGCGCTGCTGCTCGTGCTGGGGCGCAACGGCCTGCTCGGCCGGTACCTCGACACCTGGTTCGGGATCACGATTCCCTTCACACCCGTCGCCGTGGTCCTCGCCCAGGTGTTCGTCGCCATGCCGTTCCTGGTGATCAGCGTGGAGGGCGCGCTGCGCGGAGCGGACCGCCGCTACGAGGAGGCCGCCGCCACCCTCGGCGCGAGCCGGGTCACCGTCTTCACCCGCGTCACCCTCCCCATGGTGCTGCCCGGGATCGGTGCGGGCGCCGTCCTGTGCTGGGCCCGAGCCCTGGGGGAGTTCGGCGCCACCATCACCTTCGCCGGGAACTTCCCCGGCACCACCCAGACCATGCCGCTGGCCGTCTACATGGCCATGCAGCGCGACCCGGAGGCCGCCATCGTGCTCAGCCTGGTCCTGCTCCTGGTCTCCCTGGCCGTCCTGGCCACGCTGCGCGAGAGGTGGGTGAACGCCTGATGGGGCCGGACGGCGCTGCCCGCACCCCGCCTGCCCGGCCCCCCGCACTGGACGCCGAGCTGCGGCTGAGCCGGGGCGGGTTCTCCCTCGACGTGGCCCTGGAGGCCGCACAGGGAGAGATCCTGGCCCTGCTCGGCCCCAACGGGGCCGGCAAGTCCTCGGTGCTGCGCGCCCTGGCCGGGCTGGCGCCCCTCACCGGCGGGCACGTGCGCGTGGACGGCCGCGACGAGACCACCACGCCGGTGGAGCGACGGCCCATCGGCATGGTCTTCCAGGACTACCTGCTGTTCGAGCACATGAGCGCCCTGGACAACGTGGCGTTCGGCCCCCGCTGCCAGGGCGCGACCCGGGCCGCCGCCCGGGAGCGGGCCGCCGGGCTCCTCGCCCACATGGGCCTGTCCGACCACGCGGGGGTCCGGCCCCGGAACCTGTCCGGAGGCCAGGCCCAGAGGGTCGCGCTGGCCCGGGCCCTGGCGGTGCGTCCCCGCCTGCTGCTCCTCGACGAGCCCATGGCCGCCCTCGACGCCAGCACCCGCATCGACGTGCGCGGCCGGCTGCGCCGCCTCCTGGAGGAGTTCGACGGGGCCACCGTGCTGGTCACCCACGACCCCCTGGACGCCATGGTGCTGGCCGACCGCATCGCGGTCGTCGAGGACGGCAGGGTCGTCCAGCAGGGCCCTCCCGCCGAGGTGGCGCGCAGGCCCCGCACCCCGTACGTGGCCCGTCTGGTGGGGCTCAACCTCTTCCGGGGGCGGGCCGAGGGGACCACGGTCCTCCTGGGGCCCCGGGGGGACGCGGACGGGGCCCGGGTGGAGGTGGGCGGAGCGCACCGGGGGGAGGTCCTGGTGGCCTTCCCGCCGCGCGCCGTCGCCCTGTACCCGCGGCACCCGCACGGCAGCCCCCGCAACGTGTGGCGGCTGACCGTGGACGGCATCGAGAGGTTCGGCGACCAGGTGCGCGTGCACCTGGCGGGACGGCTGTCCCTGGCCGCCGACGTCAGCCCGGCAGCCCTGGCCGAGCTCGGGCTCGAACAGGGGAGCGAGGTGTGGGCGGGCGTCAAGGCGGCCGAGGTGGAGTGCTACCCCGGCTGAGGGCGTCGTCCCAGTTCATCGCGGTGGCGGGCCGAGACGGCGGCACGCCGGGCCCGGGATCCGGGCCCCGGGCCCGCCGCCGGCCCGCCTGCCCGAAACAGGCTCGGGAAAAGCGGCGGACACCTGGATATCCGGGGCCCACCCGGGGGAGACTTAAGGAACCCGGCGACGACAGTCCTTCCCCCAGCGGCTGAGGAGGGTGCCATGTCCCTGAGAGAGCATGAGCGAAGAATCCTCGAGGAGATCGAGCGGCAGCTCCGCGAGGACGAACCGGACCTTGCCGAGCGCCTGGACTCCTTCGGGGCGGACGATCCCGACGCCATGGCCGACTCCGGCCTGGACGGCTGGAAACCGTGGGTGGCGTGCGGCCTGATCGCCGCGGTCACCGCGGGGCTGCTGGTCCTGCTGTTCGTCCTCACACCGACCGCTCCGCAGCCACCGCCCCCCGTCCCGGCCGGGACCTCGGAGACGGTGGAGGACACCGTTCCGGACAGCGGCCCGGCGGGCGTCGCTCCGGCGGACGAGGACCCCGCCGGCACCGGTTCCGGAACCGTGGACGAGGACCCCGCAGTGGACGAGGACCCGGGCCGCTAGGACCCGGGCCGCCAGGAACCCCGGGGGCCCGTCCCCCGTGGTTCCTGGCGGCCCCGGCCGGGCACGGCGCCGACCGCGTCCACGCGGACGACGGCGGGCGGGCACCCACCGACCGGTGGGTGCCCGCCCGTTGCCGTTCCCGTCAGAGGGCGTTGGTGAACGCGGCGGCCAGGGGCGCGGCCACGGCCGAACCGCCGCCGCCCCCGTCGACCACCACGGCGAACGCCACGTCGCCCTTGTACCCCACCATCCACGCGTGGCTGGGGAGCTCATCGTTCTCGTCTGCGTCCTCGGCGGTCCCGTACTCGGCGGTGCCGGTCTTGCCGAACACCTCGCCCTGGAACGGGACGTTCTCGGCCGTACCGTCGGTGACGACCGCCCGCATCATCCCCCGCAGCGCCTCCGCGTTGGCGATCGGCCGCGGCTCGGGCAGCTCGGTGGCGGCGGGCTCGGTCACCAGCACCGGGTGGCGCCAGGAACCGTCGGCGACGGCGGCGGGCACCGTCGCCATGTGCAGCGGCGAGGTGAGGATCTGGCCCTGGCCGATGCTCTGCGCGCCCAGCATGGTGCTGCTGTCCACCGGCGGGAAGGACGGCTCGAAGGCGGGGACGCCGATGTCCAGCGGGGCGTTCATGCCGAACTGCTCGGCGCTGGCCTGGAGGGTCTCGCCGCTGAGCTGCGCGCCGACCCGCTCCACGAGGGCCGTGTTGCAGGAGGTCGCGAACGCCTCGGTCACCGACTGGGCGCCGTACTCGGCCCCGCCGGCGTTGCGGAACGGCCAGCCGCCCAGGTCGTACTCCTCGGGGCAGTCCAGGGAGGCGTCCATGCCCATCCCGTTGTCCAGGAGGGCGCTGTAGGTGACGATCTTGAACGACGAGCCGGGAGGGTACTGGCCCTCGAAGGCCCGGTTGAACCCGCCGGGCACGTTCACCGCGGCCAGGATCTCCCCGGTCGAGGGCCGGACCGCGACCAGGCCCGCGGGGTCGTCGGAGTCGATGATGGCGCTCGACGCCGCGTTCTGGATCCCCATGTCGATGCTGGTGGTGATGTCCTGTCCGTCGGACCCGTCCAGGGTGGCGACCGTGTTCTCCTCGGTCGCCTCCAGCGAGGCGGGGTCCTCGGCCTGTGCGGCGTCCACCATCAGGATGGTGGTCGCCGCCTCGCCGGCCAGCTGCTCCTCGTAGGTGAGCTGGAGGCCGCCGAGGCCCACCGTGTCGCCGACGCTGTAGGCGGGGCCGAGGCGTTCGAGGTCCTCCTCGGTGGCCTCCCCCAGGGAGCCCGCGATCATCTGGAGCGAGCCGGAGATCGCGGCGCCCTCCAGGGGGGTGCCGTCCGCGGCGAGGACCTGCCCCCGCTCGCCCCACACCGCGGTGCGGGCCAGGACCTGGCCCTCGCCGAGTCCGGGGTAGGCGACCTCGGGCGAGAAGTCGATCCACCACGCGCCGTCCTCGCGGATGAGGGGGAGCTCCCCCTCCCACCCCCAGTCGTCGGCGTTGGTCAGCGACATGGTGACCTCGTAGGGCGCGCTGCCGGTGCCGCCGTCGGTCGTGGGCGTGCCGACCTCCACCTCGATGGAGTCGACGCCCAGGCCCGCGTCGATGCCGCCGAGGATCTCGGCGGCATCGTCGCCCCTGGTCACGGCGGCCAGGCGCTCGTAGTCCTGCGCCTCCCAGGAGGCCTGGTACTCGGCGGTGGCCTCCTCGGGCTGGGGCATGGTCAGCACGTACCAGGACACGCCGCCGCCGACGAGCGCCAGCACCACCACCGCGGAGACGATGCCGATGAGCAGGCCGCGCCGCGACTTGCGGGGCGGGGGCGGGCCGGGGTCGTAGGCGTCGTCGGGCCCCTCGGGTCCCTCCGGGCCGCCCGGGCCCGAGCCGCCGTTGTACAGGTACTCGAAGCCCTGGCCGGACGCCGGGCCCGCCGCCGCGCGGTTCTCCGCGTCGTCGCGGTGGGGCTCGCTCCCCGGATAGGGGGTGTCGCCCTGGTGGACGGGCTGCCCCCGGTAGGGGTCGTCGTCCCAGCCGTCGTACCGGTCGTCCGGGGCGCCCTGCGCCGCGGGACGGGTCTCCCGCCCCGGCTCGCCGGGGCTCCGGTAGGGGTCGTCGCCCCACGTGCCGCCGCGGCCGTCCGGGCCCGGCCCGGACTCCGCCTGCGGCTCCTGCCACGAGTCGTGCGCGGGCTGGGGGCCGCTGGGCTCGCGGGAGGCGTTCCAGTCGCCGGAGGGGCCCTGGGCGGCGGGGTAGGGGGTGTCCCAGGAGTCGTCGGGCCTCGCGTCCGCGACGGGGGGGGTCCACGACTCGTCGGAGGGGGTCCTCCCCGAGGGGGCGTCCCATGCGTCCGGGGCGGGGGTCTCGCCGGAGGGGGCGTCCCAGGAATCGCGGGGGCGCGCGTCCGCGTCGGCGGCGCTCCAGGTCCGGGCGGTGTCGCTCCAGGACTCGGTGGAGGGCTCCCCGCCCGGGGGGTTGTCCCCTGCGTCCGGGGCGGGGGAGCCGCCGGCGGGGGCGTCCCAGCTGCGGGGCCGGTCTGGGTCGGAGGGGGTGTCCCGTGCGCTCGGGGCGGGGGTCTCGGCGGAGGGGGCGTCCCAGGGGTCGCGGGGGCGCGCGTCCGCGTCGGCGGCGCTCCACGGCTGCGCGGAGGGTTCGCCGTGCCGGGGGGAGTCCCACCCGGAGGACGCAGCCCCGGCCGGGGGCGAGTCCCGGTCCGCGGACTCCCTGTAGGGGTTGTCCCACGTCGATGCCGAACGCTCGAAGGAGTCGTCCTCCTCCGGGTGTCCGTGCCGTCCCCGCTGCGGTTCCCACGGCTGGGCCGGAGCGGCGGGCTCCGGTTCGCCGGAGGACGCCGGGTCCGCCGGACGGGGGTGCTCGTAACCGAACCCCCCGCTCTCGGCCGGGCTCGGCGGTTGGGGCCGCCGGGGGATGCGGTAGGGGTTCTCGGGGCGCGAATCGCCTACCGGGGTCTCGTCCGACTGTTCGGGCGGCCCGGAGGAATCCGGCTGCCGGGGGGACCGTTCGTCCACGCCTGACCGTCCTTCGCTACGTTGCCTGGAGATACCACGATGCCCCGCTCCCACCTCGGTGGGAGCGGGGCACGAGGATGAAGGTCGGCATGGCGGTCGCCTCTCGGCGCGGGGCACAACGGGGCTCCTGGCCGTACGGTCACCCGCCCGAGGGCGGGGCCGGACGCGGTATTCCGCGAAGGCAATAGTTGAGGCCCGGGGGACACTTGCTACCACACCGACCAACAGTGACTCTAACCCATCAGCCGACGCCGTTGTTCCGGTACGGGGCGGCGATCGCACATGCGCAATCTCACGGTGGGAACCCGACCTGTGCGGGAAGGGGGTGCGGCCGGTCCCGCAGAGGGGCGCGGGACCGGCCGGGGAAGCTCACACGCCCTGTCAGGCCTGGCGTGCGATGCTGGTCTGTTCCTCGCGGGAGCGCAGCTTGAGGCGCTTGCGGCCGCGCTCGGCGCCCAGCTCCTCCTCGCGGGCCTCGATCCGCTGCCAGCCCTCCCAGGTGGTGTAGTCCACGCCGCGCTCCTCCAGCAGGGACCGGAAGGCGACCGGGTCGGGCTCGGCGGCGGGGGTGAAGGACTCGCGGTCGGCCACCAGGTTGGTGACCGTCTCCAGGGCGTCGCCCTTGGTGTGGCCGATGAGGCCCACGGGACCGCGCTTGATCCACCCCGTGGCGTAGACGCCGTCGATGTGGTTCTCGTCCAGATCCAGGACGCGGCCGCCCGTGTTGGGGACGACACCGCGCTCCTCGTCGAAGGGCAGGTCGGCCAGGGGCGACCCCAGGTAGCCGATGGCCCGGTAGACGGCCTGGACCTCGTGGTCGACGTACTCGCCGGTCCCGCGGACGCCGCCTTCGCCGTCCAGCTCCATGCGCTCGGTGCGGAAGCCGGTGACCCGGTCCTCGCCGAGGATCTCCACGGGGCTGTGCAGGAAGTGCAGGTGCAGGCGGCGCTCGGCGCCGCGCGGGTCGCGGATCGCCCAGTTCTGGAGGACCTTGACGTTGGTCTTGACCTGGTTGGACTCCTCGCAGGAGCGGAGGCTGCCCTCGTCCATGTCGAAGTCCTCGGGGTACACGATGACCTCGACGCCGGGCTGCTTGTCGAGCTCGCGCAGCTCCATCGGCGTGGCCTTGCACTGGGCGATGCCGCGGCGGGCGAACACGTGGACGTCGGTGATCTGCTTGGCGCGCAGCCCCTCGTACACGTTGTCGGTGATGTCGGTGTCCAGCAGGTCGTCCGCGCTCTTGGCGAGGATGCGCGCGACGTCGACGGCGACGTTGCCCGCGCCGATCACGGCGACGCTGGTGCCCTCGACGTGCCAGGAGGGCGGGACGTCGGGGTGGGAGTCGTACCAGAAGACGAAGTCGGCGGCGCCGTGGCTCCCGGGCAGGTCCACGCCGGGGATGTCCAGCGGCCGGTCGCGGTCGCTGCCGGTGGAGAAGACGACCGCGTCGTAGTGGCGGCGCAGGTCCTCCAGCTTGAGGTCCACGCCGTACTCGACGTTGCCGTAGAAGGTGATCTCCGGCTTGTCGAGGATCTTGTGGAGGGCCCCCTGGATCTGCTTGATCCGGGGGTGGTCCGGTGCGACGCCGTAGCGGACCAGACCGTAGGGGGCGGGCAGCTTGTCGAGGATGTCGATGCTGACGGACGTGCCGCACGCGGACAGGGTCTCGTCCTTGGTGAGCAGGTCCGCGGCGTAGATCCCCGCAGGCCCCGCACCCACGATTCCCACTCGCAGTGGTCGCGTCATCGCACAGCTCCAAGTCTTCGCGCCAGAGTCGGACGCCATCAAAAGGTAAGGCTTGCCTAATCTATCCGGTGTTGGCACCGGGAAAACCTACTATAATGGTAGACAATTCCGCTCCCGCCCCCAGGGGCGTGGAAGGGGTCCGGCGCCGCCCTGCGGGCGGGCACCCCTGGTGGGGGCGGGGTCCGCGGCGTTCCGCGGATGTCGCCCGTGGTCCTCAATCAGGGGTCAACGCCCCGTCACGGGCGAATCAGCCCCCGTGTGCCTGTGGGGAAAGTCACCCCTGTTCGAGCTCGGCCTTGACCGACGAGGCGAACCTCGGCACCTGCTCCTGGCCGGAGAGCTTGGCGATGGCGTCCATGACGGCGTCCGTCGCCTCCCGGCGCGGACGCGCCTTGTGGGCCTTGTCCTTCCAGGGCGACAGGTCCACCGGCTCGCCGAAGCGCACCCCCACGCGGTTGAGGGAGGGGACCCTGCGGCCCGGGGGCAGGATGCGCTCGGTGCCGGTCAGGGCCACCGGGACCACGGGCGCGCCCGTGGTCAGCGCCAGCCACGCCAGCCCCGTCTGTCCCTTGTACAGGCGCCCGTCGGGGGAGCGCGTGCCCTCGGGGAAGATGCCGAAGACCTCCCCGCCCTCCAGGACGGCCAGGCTGTTGTCCATGGCCTCCTGGGCGCTCTCGCCGGGGCGCCGGTCCACCGACAGCTGGCCGATGGCGCGCAGGGCGCGGGCGAAGAGGCGCCGGGGCAGGGTGCCCTCGTCGAAGAGCTCCTGCTTGGCGATGAAGCGGACCGGTCTGCGGCAGGCCACGCCGATGAAGAGCGGGTCGATCAGCGCGAGGTGGTTCGAGGCCAGGATCACCGGCCCCTTCGGGGGGACGTGGGCCGCGCCCTCCACGCGCTGCGGCCACACCACGCGGGTGGCCGGCGCGATGACGGCCTTGGCGGCTGCGTAAAGTGACACCATGAGGTCGCCTCTTCTCGGTGGGTGGTGGGTCCGTGGGGTGTACGGACTTACCGAGGGCTCCCGATGGTCCGCGCGCCCTCGAGCCTAGCGGGGGTCCGGAGCGGGAGGCGGGGCCGAGGCGCGGTCGGGACTGTTCCCTCGGACACTGCCGTGCCGTGGGTCACACGCGCTACGCTGATGGTCTAGACCTCTGGCGCAGGTCGGGGGCCCAGCATCCGGACGCGCTCGTGAAGCGAGGAAGAACAGCCATGCCGAAACTGGTCGACGTCAGCCACCAGATCACCGACGGGATGACCACCAGCCCGGGCGTCCCCCGGCCGGTCGTCCGGGAGGGGGTCTCCGTCCCCGGCGCAGTGCCCGGCCACGGCGACAGCAGCGGCCGCGTCACGATGGTGGGAGCCACGGGCACCTACGTCGAGATGCCCGCCCACCGCTACCGCGACGGCGCCGACCTCGCCGACCTGGACCTGGCGCGCGTGGCCGGCCTCCCCGGCACGGTCGTCACCGCCGCGTCGTCCCCCGAGATCGGCCCGGAGGCCTTCGGAGGCCTCGACCTGCGCGGTCGCGCTGTGCTCGTGCGCACGGGGTGGGACAGGCACTGGCGGACCGAGGCCTACGGCCGTTTCGACCACCCGCGCCTGACCGAGACCGCCGCCAAGGCCCTCGTGGAGGCCGGGGCCGTCCTGGTGGGCATCGACTCGGTCGGCGTGGACGACACCTCGCCCGCCTCGGAGGGGGCGAGGCCCGCGCTGGCCGTCCTCCTCGCCGCGGGGATCCCCGTCGTCTCGCACCTGTGCCTGCTCGACCAGCTCCCCGAGGAGGGGTTCACCTTCTTCGCGGCGCCCCCCAAGGTCCGCGGGATGGCGGCCTTCCCCGTGCGGGCCTTCGCCCTCACCGGCTGACCGCCGCCGGACGCGTGCCGGGGACCGCGCCCCCCGTACGCGTCCGCGCCGGAGCCCCGGAGCCCGGGTCACAGGTCGGCGTCCACGTCCTTCTGGGCCCGGTTGCGCTCCCGCTGGGCCCGCCGCTCGACCTCCTGCTGGGCGGCGCGCTCGTCCTGGGCGACGGCGCTGGTCATCGAGTTGGACAGCGCCCGCAGCTCCATGTTGATCCGGGGGTAGGCGGCCAGCCTCGGCAGTGCGCCCAGCCGCGGCGTGCGGCGTTCCTCTATCGCCGAGATCAGCTCCCCGAAGGCCAGGTCCACCCTCTGGAGCGTGATGACGCCCACCGGTTCGGGCTTGCGGTCCTGCGCCAGCGCCGCCAGGGCGAGGTAGCCGATGCGCTGGGTGGCCACGACCACGGGCCACAGCGGCCGGGTCGAGGCGGCGCGCGGGACGTCGCCGATGGCGCTCTCGTACACGCCGCGCAGGCTCACCAGGGCCGCGCGCATGTCGCGCCGGAGCCGGTAGCGGCGCCCGGGGCCGATCTCCACCTCCTGGTCCAGCACCGCCAGCATGCACTGGCGGGTGGTCGCCAGAACGCCCGCGATGGCCTGCGGCAGCCGGGTCGCCGACGCCTTGCGCCACAGGAGCAGCGAGCCCGCCATACCGAACGCGGACCCCACCACGGTGTCGATGATCCGCGACTCGGCCAGCGCGGTGATGGGGTGCGGCGAGGCGGTGTAGGACAGCAGCAGCGCCATCGGGGTCAGCAGCACCGAGGCGTAGAGGAAGTTGCGCCCCACCACCAGCTGCGTGGCCCCCTGGAGCACCCCGGCCAGCACGATGACCGCCGCCAGCGGCAGGTCGAGCATCAGCAGTCCGGCGCCGACGACCACGCCCAGCAGGGTGCCCAGTGAGCGCTGCACCGAGCGGTTCATCGTCAGCACGACGTTTCCGGCCTGGAGGACCGCCGTCGTGGTCAGCGCCACCCAGTAGTAGTGGTCCAGGCCCAGCCACAGGCCGAACACCCCCGCCGCGGTGACCGTCACCCACATGCGCAGCGCGGTCGGGCGGATGAGCGAGTCCCCGCTCAGGCTGGAGCGCAGGGCGCCCCACAGCGCGGGGTAGCGCTCGTCGTGCAGTGTCTCCGTGCGCTCGTCGTCCTCCTCGTCCTGGCTCGCCCGCCGGGCCGAGTGCGCGGCCCGGGAGAGCAGCGAGTAGAGCCTGGCCTCCAGCGAGCGCGGGCGCATGCCCCGGCGCAGTTCGTCCAGGGAGTCGGGGTCCGGGGCCCGGCCGGGGTCGGCCACGGCCAGGGCCAGGGCGTCGGCGTACTCCGCGACCTCCTCCGGAAGCGGGGAGGGGCGCGCCATGCACACCTGGGTCGCGGCCAGGTGGATGTCGGACACCCACCGGAGCAGGGCGCGCAGCCTGGCGGCCTCGGCCGTGGTGCGGTAGCCGCGGGTCTGCCCCAGCAGGACGATGCGCCAGGCGTCCGCGAGGGTCGTCGACGCCTTGTGCTGGGCGTGGTCCAGGTCCGGGGTTCCCACGGAGCGCAGCAGGGATCCCAGCGCGCGGAAGGCCGCGGCCACCGCCTGGTACTCGGGGTGCCGGGCGCGCAGGGGCGCCCCCGACATGGAGACGGCCCACCCGACCGCCGCGCCCAGGGCCGCGACCAGCGCGTGCAGGGGCACGTCGGCCAGGGTCCCGGGGGCGATCGTGGAGATGGTGGCGACCAGCACGAAGAACATCGGCCCGGGCTTGTCGACCCGCCAGGCCGCGCAGACCCAGGTGGCGACCCCGGCGGTCAGGCCGATGGAGGCCACCGCCGCCCACGGGGACAGGGACGCGGCCATGGAGTTGACCGCGACGGCGGCGACGAAGCCCAGGCCCACCAGGGCGAGGGCGGCGGAGCGGTAGGCGTAGGGGGTCTTCTTCTCGTACAGGACGGTCATGGACCCCAGGGCGGCCAGGGTGCCGATCTGCGGGCCGAAGACGAGGGCGGCCAGGGCGAACGACACCGTCATCGCGATGGTGGCCTGGGCCGCGGTGGTCCACGCCCACGCCCCGGCCTCCAGGCCGAAGACGGCCTTCAGGTCCACGCGGGGGCGGGGGCGCTCTCCGACCTGGGCCCGCCGGGGCCCCTTGTCCGCGTCCGCGCCGGGACCGTCGTCGGAGGCGTGGGAACCGCCCAGGTTCATCGGCCCGGTGTCTCCTGTGGTTCCCAGATCTCGCACGGCTTCCATCCTAGACCGGGATGAACCGGTACTTAGGTGACTACTTGGACGACTGTTGTACCGCAGCGGCGGCCGAGGCGACAGCCTCGTCGCGCTCCGCCTCCGCCCGCTCGGCCCGCTCCACCGCCCTGTCGCGGGCCTCCTCCGCCAGGGAGAGGCGGGCGGCGGCGGCCTCCCTGGACTCCGCGAGGGTCAGTTCGGCGTTGCGGCGCTGGGAGTCGAGTTCCGCGGCCAGGCGCTCGCGGTCGGCCGTGAGCCGGTCGAGTTCGGCCGCCAGGCGCTCGCGCTCGGCCGCCGCGGCCGCGCGGTCGGACTCCAGCCGCTCCTGGGCGCGGGCCAGCTCGGCGCCGAACCGCTCCCGCTCGGCGGACAGCTCCTGGGCCGACCGGTGCGCCTGCGCCTCGGCGCGCTCCGCGCGGGCCAGGGCGCTCTCCGCCGCCAGGACCGCCTCGTCGCGGCGGCGCGCGTGCTCCGCGGTCTCCGCGCGCAGCCCCTCCGCCTCGGCCCTGGCGTGCTGCACCCGCCGCGCGGCGTCGGCGCGCTCGCGGTCGAGCTCCTCCGCCGCCCGGGCGGTGATCCCGGCGATCCGGCGCTCGGCCGAGGCCAGCCCGGCGTTGGCCTCCGCGGTGGCGGCGTCGCGCTCGACGGCGGCGGCGCGTGCCGCGGCCTCGTGCCGGTCGCGCTCCTCCAGGGCGGCGTCCCGGGCGGACAGGGCCTCGTCGGCCATCCGCTCGGCCTCCTGGGCGGCGGCCACGGCGGCGGCGGCCGCGTCCTCCGCGACCCGGCGCGCGGTCTCGGCCTCACGCCGGCGGTTCTCCGCCTCCAGCCGGGCCCCGTCGGCCTCCGCGGCGTGCCGCGCGCCCGCGAGGCGGGCCGCCTCCACCTGGGCCTCGGCGGCGGCCGGATCGGTCATGGTGGAGAAGGCCTCGGTCGCGGCCCGCAGGGTGGCGGTGAGCTGCTCGCTCTGCACGGCGAACCGGGTGAGGAGGTCGTCCGCGCGCAGGCGCGCGGCGGTGACGGGCTCTGCGCCCGGCGCCGGGGAGGCTCCGGGCGCCGGCTCCTGGGCGGCCCGCGCCGCCTCCTCCTGGCGCTCGGCCTCCTGGGCCTGGCGCTGGCGTTCCTTCCAGGCGCGCCACCGGGTGTGCTCCGGCAGTCCGCAGTACTGGGAAGGACGCCCGGGGGAGGACGCGCGGGGCACCGGCCTGTCGCAGCCGGGGAAGTTGCAGGTGTTGGAGTCGGAGGTGGCCACGGGGTGAGCGTAGCGGTTCGCCGCCGCCCGCCGCCGGGGTGTGTCGCCCTCCCGCGACGTGAGGGGTTCGGGCCCGCGGGGCGGCCCCGTGCCCGCGGCCCCGCCCCTGCCGGGCAAGCTTCCCGCGGGGGCGTGGGGCGGCGCGTCGGCGTCATCGGTCCCGAGGAGCCGGACGGGACCGCGCTGCCCGGGGTGAAAGGCGCCGCGCCCCGCACCGGACAGGATCGGTGCGGGGCGCGGCGGGGGCGCCTGCCGGGGCGCCGTCCGGGCCCGCGCCTCGGGGGCGGGCCCGGACGCGTCCGCGGTGGGCGTCGGGGGAGAGGAGGCTCAGTCGTGGGCGCCGAAGCCGTCCACGCGGCAGACCATGGTCGTCACGAAGGGGCGGAAGCCCTCCCGCTCCAGGAAGCTGATGTCCTCGGACGCGGTGGCCAGCGCGGAGAACTCGATGTCGCGGATGCCCATGGAGGCGAGCTGGCGGCGCACCTCCTCCAGCAGCTTCGACCCGACCCCGCTGGAGTCGTACTCCGGGTCGATCGCGAACGTCTGCACGACCGCGACCCGCGTCCCGCGGTCCCAGCTGCCCTGCGCGCTCTCGCGGATGGTGACCATCGCGTACCCCGCCAGGTCCTCGCCGCTCTCGGCGAGGATCGCCATGGTGTCGGGGTCCGACAGCCAGGCCAGATACTGGGCGCGGCGGCGCCGCCAGGACTCGTCCAGGCTCGTAGCGCTGATGATGTCCGACAGGTGCGAGGCGCTCAGGGTGTGCTGCTGGTGGAGGGCGCCCCACAGGTCCGCGAGCTCCTCCACCTCGTGCGCGCCCAGGTAGCGGAAGCTGAGGAGACCGACGTCGGTCGTACGAGGTTTGGTCATCAGCGAAGTTTGCATGTTCTTCTCACCCGTTCCCACCAGCATTGGGTGCTGATCCCCCGGGGTCCCCAAGGTGGAGACCCGTGGTTGAGCTGTGCTCCGACTGTACGTGCCGGTATCGACCCGAGCGGGCGTGACACGAAAAAAAGAGATGCACGAGATCGCACTATGAGAATTAGTTCGATTCTTTCCTTGGTAAACCCAGGATTCGCCCGGTGTTGGGCCACGCTTCGGCAGTGTGCACGGAATCACCTTCCGAGCTGGGGCAACGGGACGGAAACCACACGGAAACCTGTTCGTACTGTCATAAGTTGGATCGCATGATCGACGTTCGGCGGTTGCAGCTCCTCCAGGCACTCGAACACCACCGCACGGTGGCGGCGACGGCGGAGGCGCTCAACGTCACCCCGTCGGCGGTCTCCCAGCAGCTCGCCGTCCTGGCCAAGGAGGCCGGGGTCCCCCTCGTCGAACGCCAGGGCCGCCGCTTCCTGCTCACCGGCGCCGCGCGGGTGCTGCTCCGGCGCGCGCACGTCATCTTCGCGGAGATGGAGCGGGCCACCGCCGACCTCGCCGAGTACGCGCAGGGCGACCGCGGCGTCATCCGCGTCGGTTCCTTCTCCACGGGGATCAGCGACCTCGTGGCCCCGGCCCTCGCGCGCCTGCGCACCAGCCACCCGGAGTGGTCCTTCGAGGTCGTCCAGGCCGAGCCCGAGGAGAGCGCCGAAATGGTGCGCTCCGGGCGCCTGGACGTGGCCCTGACCATGTCCACCCGGCACCTGCCCGCCTCGGGCGACCCCGACTTCCGGGTCGACCCCGTCATGGTGGAACTGCTCGACGCGATCCTGCCGTACCAGCACCCGCTGGCCGCCCGCACCAGCCTCCACCTGGCCGAGGACCTGTCCGACCAGGACTGGATCATGTCCGCGCCCGGCACCGCCTGGCACGAGTGCGTGTCCGGCGCGGCCAACCAGGCGGGCTTCCAGCCGCGCGTGGTGCACACCGTCGACGACTTCAGCGCCGTCTTCTCCCTGGTGCAGGCCGGCCTGGGCATCGCCCTGATGCCGCGGCTGGCCTGGACGGGGCTGCACGCGCCGCAGATCGTCGTGCGGGGCGTGCGCGAGACGGCGCGCCGGCACATCGTCGCCCTGTCCCGGGCCGGCTCCTCCCCCGAGCCCCTGCTCACCGCCGTCCGGGAGGCCGCCAGCAAGGTCCCGGTGCCGTCCGTGGGACCCTTCGCCATCGCGGGCTGACCGGGGCGCCCGGGCTCAGGCGGGCAGCGGCGGGACGTCGTTCAGGACCTCCCCGGCCGCCTCGTGCAGGTACCGCGCCACCAGCTGGATCGGCCGCCACGCCCACCCGCCGGTGCGGCCGGCCAGGAAGACCTCCCTGACCCCGCCCAGCTCTCCCAGGGGTGCGTGCGCCACACCGCGGCGGGTCACCGCAGCCAGGCGCGGGACCACGCCGATGCCCAGCCCCGCCGCGACCAGCTCCTCGAACAGCTCCAGCGTGTCGACGCGGTGCGCGATGCGCGGCGTGAAGCCGGCGTCGGCGCACATCCGCTGCACCAGCGCCTCCTCGTCCCCCCGGTAGGGGCTGGCGATCCACGACGCCCCGGACAGCTCCCGCAGCCGCCGCCGGGTCAGGGTCCGGCTGTCCGCGCCCTCGGACGGCTGGGACAGGAGCAGCTCCTCGCCGCCGATCGGGCGCACCGTCAGGGTTCCCGGGAAATCCCGGGGGAGAAGGCTGTACTGGTAAACGACCCCCAGGTCCGCGCCCCCGGTCTGGAGGAGGGTGAGCGCCTGCTCCGACTCGTGCTCGGTCAGCTGGACCTCGATGCCCGGGTGGTCCTGCCGCAGGCGCCGCAGTGCGGGAAGCACCACGGGCGCGGCGCTCGTGTACATCACCAGGTCGACGCGGCCGACGGGCTCGCCCTCGCCCTCGAACTCGGCCCGGGCCGCCTCCACCCGCGCCAGGATGTCCACCGCGTGCTCCGCGAGCCGCCGCCCCGCCGGCGTGAGGCGCACGCGGCGGCCGTCGGGCGCCAGGAGGGGGACGCCGGCCTCCTTCTCCAGGACGGCGAAGTGTTTGGAGACCGCCGACGTGCTCATGCCTGTGACCTCGGACACTGCGGCCATCGTGCCCAGGCGCTCCAGTTCCACGAGCAGACCCAACCGGGTGAAATCCATCCACCGAAACTACACGGTCCATCAACCATCGGTCCGTGGACAGAAACGAACCTCTCGGATCCAATGGTCGGGTGATCCCCTCATTCGTGTCCTCGCTGCGCCGTGCCCGCTTCCAGGTCCCGGCGCCGGTCATGCTGCTCATCGGCATGTTCACCCTGCACACCGGCAGCGCCCTGGCCGTCACCGCGTTCGCGCACGCCAGTCCCGCCACCGTCACCTGGCTCAGGCTGACGTGGGCGGCGGTCCTGCTGCTGGCCCTCGGCGGTCGCTCCCTGTGGCGCGCCGTGCGCGCGGCGACGCCGCGCGAACTGGGGGCCGTGGTGATCCTGGGCACGGCGAGCGCGGGGATGATGCTGTTCTACTCCGAGGCGACGGCGCGGATCGAGCTCGGCGCCGCCACCTCGATCGAGTTCCTGGGCACCCTCGTCGTGGCCGTGGCCGCCATGCGCCGCCGGCGCGAACTCGTGTGGATCGCCGCGGCCGTGCTCGGCGTGCTCTGCCTCACCCGGCCCTGGCGGGGGGACCTCGACCTGGCCGGGGTCGGCTTCGCCCTGGCGGGGGCGGTCTGCGTGGTCGCCTACATCGTGCTGACCCAGAGGGTGGGCGCCGGCTTCGGGGCCGTGCACGGCCTGGCGCTGGCCATGACGGTGGGATCGCTGGTCAGCGCACCCTTCGGGGCGCCTGCCGTCTTCGCCGCCCCGGACGTGGACCTGATCCTGTTCACGCTGGTGATCGCGCTGCTCTTCCCGATGGTGCCGTTCCTGCTGGAGATGGTCGCGCTCCAGCGGATGGGCCGGACCGCCTACAGCACCTTCTCCAGCCTGGAGCCCGCGGTCAGCCTGGTGATGGGCCTGGTCGTCATCGGCCAGGCGCCCGTGGCCGTGCAGGTCGTGGGCATGGCGCTGGTGGTGGTCGCCGGGGTGGGGGCGGCCCGGGGCGACCGGAGCGACCGGCCCGCCGTGCCCGGCCCGGAGGCCGCGCGCCGGAGCCGGGAGGGCGAGGGTGTCGCCGGGGCGTCGGCGGAGCCCTCCGCCGAGGACCGGGACGGGCCCGTGCTTCCGGCCGGTCTCGGGACCCCGGAGGCGGAGCAGGCGGAGGCGCCCGGGTCCCGCGAGGCCGACCGGGCCGCCTGAGCCCCGGGAACGCCGGAGGGCCACCGCCCGTCCGGGCGGCCCCCTGGGCCTGCCGTGCTCACCGATGGCCGCCGGTCCGCTCCTCCCGGAGTGCGAAGACGTCTCCGGCGCGGAAGAACCGCACACCGCGCGGGTTCCTCGCGCAGACGAGGCGTCCGCGGTCCGACCAGCGCCTGACCGTGGAGACCCCGACCCCCAGCGCCAGAGCGGCCTCCCCGGTGAACAGGTAGAAGTCGGGGCCGGTGGCGAGGACCTCCTCCAGGTTGTACCGGTGGTTCACCGCCGGCTGCGGGGTAGTGAACGCCGTGGCTTCTTTATTCGACTTGCGTGCTTGTTCCATGCCTCCAAAGTGGCCTCTGCCGGTCAGGTTGCTCCACTGATCGGCGAGTTTCGGGATACGCCGGACACGCGGGTGGAAGGCGTTGCACAATGATTCCTGTGAAGCCTCCTCACTTCCCCGATGTGCTCCGCCGCCACCTCCAGCTCAGCGGGATGACGCAGGCCGCGCTGTCCTCGCACTCGCGTGTCTCTCAGGCGTCCTTGTCCCGGTATCTCTCCGGAAAGACGAATCCGACGCGGGGGGCGGTGGACGCCCTGGATCAAGCCCTGGAGGCGAACGGCGCCGTCCTCGCGGCGTGGAAGGAGGAGGTCAGGGATGACCTTCCTCCGTTCCTGAGGGATGTCGACACCTTGGAGAGGGAGGCGCTTCGGATTGATCTCATCTCACCGGTCACGGTTCCGGGCTTGTTGCGGTGCCAGGCATATGCGCGTCTGGTGTACCGCGCTGGTAGAAAAGTCCGGGACGTCGAACGTCTCGCGCAGTTGCGGTCCGAGCGCTTGGGGCACCTGTCCTCAGATATTTGGGCGGTTTTTCCCGTGACGGCATTGACGGGTGTTCCGAACGCGGTTCGTGCTGATCAAGTCAAGCACCTGCTGTCACTCCCGGAATGGGTGTCACTTCACCTGGTCCCGGAGAAGAGTCTTCTTCTGGGTATCCCTGGCCCGATTATGGTGTTCCAGCTCCGGGACGGTCGACATGTCGTGACGAGTGACCACTTGGAGGGGAATCAGGTCTATGGAGACGCAGTTCTTCCCAGGGTGACCGAGTTGCTCCGAGACGCGTACGCGCTAGCGTTGCCCCACAAGACCACCCGTGAACTGCTGGGGGAACTGCTGTGACTGCTGACTGGTTCAAATCCTCCTACTCCGCGAACAGTGGGGCCTGTGTGGAGGCTCGTCTCTCCGGGATCGGGGCGGACGTCCGCGACACGCAGAACCGCGATGCGGGAACCCTCTCCTTCCCCTCCGACGAGTGGCGCGCGCTGCTGGCGGCCGAGGCCCGGTAGTCGCCGCCCCGAGACCGTGCCCGCCCGGTCGTCCGACCGGGCGGGGGTATCGGCGGGGTCCGCTTCCAGGGGTTTCCGCGCACCGGACAAACTGTGAGACGCGACACTTCTGTGGCGGAAAAGCGGGGGGATTCAGGCGGAAACCGGCGGGCGTCACGACGCCGTAGGGGGCCTGAGCAGGACATACCGTCACGTAGTGTATGGGAACCGGTCCTGAGCTGGGATTTCCCCTCGCGTATCGGACAGTCCGAATGCACTAGCTTGGTGCGATCATGGCCGCGAAATCTGATCTCGAACTCCTGCGCGCCCACGAACCCGTGCTCATGTGCACGAAGGGGGAACTCTTCTTCCCCACCGACGTGGACGCCTACGTACGCAACTGCAGCCTGTGGATCGAGGAGCCCGGCGGACGCGAACGCGTCCTGGTCCCCGCGGGTGAGCTGACCCTCGACCGTCTGTCCCAGGCCGAGGAGGAGTGGCCCGAGCGCCACAAGCACCTCCGCTTCGTCCAGGAGGAGACCCTGCGCGAGGAGGCCCGGCGCTACAAGGGCGTCGCCCGCTCGGTCATCCCCAAGAGCGGCCGCCTTGCCGCTGTCGGCGTCCTGGGCCGGGTCCTCGACATCCTCATGAAGCTCTCCCTGCTCATCCGGGGCGCCGTCCCCGGCGGCGTCACCTTCGCGGCGGTGACCCGGTACCGGGAGCGCGTCGACAACGGCGGCGCCACCTACTACGGCCGGGTGTCCCGCGAGGGCGGCTACATCATCCTCCAGTACTGGTTCTTCTACGCGATGAACGACTGGCGGACCATCTACGGCGGGGTCAACGACCACGAGGCCGACTGGGAGCGCGTCACCGTCTACGCCGTCGAGAACCCCGACGGCACCACGCGCCCCGTCTGGGTCGGCGCCTCCTCGCACGAGTACCACGGCGACGACCTGAGGCGCAGCTGGAACGACCCGGACCTGCACCGGGACGGCGACCACCCGATGGTCTACGTCGGCGCGGGATCGCACTCCCACCAGATGCTCCCCGGCGACTACCTCATCCAGGTGGACCCCTCCTTCCTGCGCGGCATCATCCGCGTCTGGCAGTGGATCGCGCACCGCGTCTTCCGCGCGGACAGCGCGATCAACCGCCACGGCATCGGCGTCCCCTTCGTCGACTACGCGCGCGGCGACGGCGAACGCCTCGGCCCCGGCGGCGACCGCGAGTGGTACGCCGTCCTGATCGACGACGACACCCCCTGGCTGAAGGGCTTCCGCGGTCTGTGGGGGCGCGACACCCGCGACTTCTTCGACGGGGAGCGCGCGCCCAGCGGCCCCCGCTATGAGCGCGACGGCACCATCCGCCGCTCGTGGGCGGACCCGCTGGCCTGGGTCGGCCTCCAGAAGGTGGCGCCTACCGAGGCCGCCGCCCGCGCCGAGCTCCGCTCCCACGTGGGCGTCCTGGACGAGCGCCTGCGCGAGATGGACGCCGACGTCCTGCGCCGCCGCCACGAGCTGCGCCAGCTCGACTCCGCCCGCATGGCCCTGTCCCGGGAGGCGCACTCCCGGCCGCGCGCCCGCGAGTACACCGAGCAGATCGAGGCCCTGGAGGAGGAGCTGGCCCAGGTCTACGAGAAGCGCGTGCTGACCGCGGACGAACGGGACACCCACCTCCGGGCCCTGGCCTCCGAGACGCCCCTGGTGCCCACGCCGACCGGGCACCTCAAGGCCCCGCACCTGCCGTACTCCTCCGGCCAGCAGCGCACCACCCGCTTCCTGCACCTGTGGGTGGCCCTGAGCACCCCGCTCCTGCTGGTGTCCCTGGCCCTGCCCATGTTCCTGCTGGACGGGCAGTTCACGCTCTACGCGATGCTCGGGGTCGTGGTGGCCTTCGCCGCCGTCGACTCGGTCGCCCGCCGCAAGTTCATCCAGTACCTCACCGGTCTGGCGATCGCGGCCTTCGTGATCGGGATCGCCGTCGGGATCGTGGCCGCGTTCATCGCCGACTGGCGGATCGCGATCGCCGTCCCCATCGCGGTCATCGTGGTGCTCCTGCTCGTGGTCAACATCCGCGAACTCCTGCGCCGCTGACCCTCCCGCCCCCGCGGCCCCACCGCGGGGGCGGGGCGCTCCCCTCGTGCGCCCGCCGTCAGGGCCAGGGGGGCTCCCGGGCGCTTCCCGGGAGCCGCGGTTGGCGCCGGGGCCCCGCGCGGGGACGATGGGGGTATGAGCGACGCGTTGTTCGGCTCCCCGCCGGTGGAGGTGGCCCCCGGCGCCGTGCACCTGCCCGGATGGCTGGACGGGGACGCCCAGGCCGACCTGGTCCGCCGCTGCCGCGACTGGGCCCGAGGCCCCGCCGGGATGCGCCGGCACCCGATGCCCCGCGGAGGGGTGATGAGCGTTCAGATGGTCGGGCTCGGCTGGCACTGGCAGCCCTACTCCTACTCCCGCACCCTCCCCGACGGCACCCCCGTCCGGCCCTTCCCGGCGGTCCTCGCCGACCTGGCCGCCCGCGCGGTCGGGGCCGCCTACGGCGCCCCGCCCGGGCCCGGCGCCGACCCCTACGACGTGGCGCTGGTCAACTTCTACGACGCCGACGCCCGCATGGGCATGCACCAGGACAGGGACGAGCTCTCCCGCGAACCCGTCGTCTCCCTCAGCCTCGGCGACACCTGCGTCTTCCGCTTCGGCAACACCGAGACCCGCACCCGCCCCTACACCGACGTCGAACTGCGCAGCGGCGACCTCTTCGTCTTCGGCGGCCCCTCCCGCATGGCCTACCACGGCGTTCCGCGCACCCGGCCGGGAACCGCCCCGCCCTCCCTCGGGCTGGCCGGACGGCTCAACATCACCGTCCGCGCCTCCGGCCTGGAGGGCTGACCGCTCCCGGTTCGCCCGGGCGTGGCGTGTCGGCGCGCCCCGGCCCCCGCGCCCCGCCAGGATCGGGCACAGTACCCACCGCCCGGGAGGGAAGCCCATGCACGACTCCTCGCCCGAACGCGTGATGGCCCTGGGCCACGAGGCCGCCCGGCTGCCGGCCCGGGACTCGCCGGGGACCGTCCGCGCCGTCCTCTACCGCGACGGGCGCCGGGAGCGCGAGGCCGACTCCGTCGAGGAGGCCCGCCGGGCCCTCGCCCGCGACAGCGGGCTCATGGCCTGGATCAGCATGGACGAGCCCGACCAGGAGCAGCTCACCGACACCGCCCGGCACTTCTCCCTTCCCAGGCTCGCCCTGGAGGACGCCATCGTCGCCCACCAGCGGCCCAAGGTGGAGACCTACGGCGACGTCCTGTTCGTCGTGCTGCGACCGGCGCACTACGACCGGGACCGGGAGGCCGTCCGGGTCGGCGAGCTCCACCTCTTCGGGGGCCGCGGCTTCGTCATCACCATCCGGCACCGGGGGCAGGTGGACGTCGAGGCCGTCCGGGGCCGCCTGGAGGCCGAGCCGCGGGTCCTCGCCCACGGTTCCCTGGCCGTCGTGCTCGCGGTGCTCGACAGGGTCGTGGACGCCTACGCGCCCGTCGTCTTCGACATCCAGGACGACATCGACGAGGTCGAGACCCAGGTCCTCGACAGCGACCCGGAGGCCTCGCGCCGCACCTACCGGCTCGCCCGCCAGGTCATCGTCCTGCACCGCGCGGTCGACCCGCTCGACGTCGTCATGACCGACCTCATGACGCTTTTGGAGCGCCCCGAGGAGGCCGACCCGGGACCGCCCCACGCCCCCGCCGAGGCCCGGGGTACGCTGCACAACCTCCTCCGCGACGTCGCCGACCACGTCAGCGCCGTGCGCGAGCACGCCGAGGGGTTCCGCCAGATCCTCCAGAACATCATGTCCGTCAACAGCGCCCTCATCGACCAGGCCCAGAACGAGGCCATGAAGAAGGTCTCGTCCTGGGGCGGCATCCTGGTCGTGCCCACCCTCATCGCCTCCGCGTACGGCATGAACATCCCGCCCGGGTCCGGGTTCGAGTGGATGTTCAGCTGGCCTCTGTCCCTCCTTCTGATGGCGCTCTCCAGCCTCACCCTCTACGTTGTGTTCCGACGCAACGGCTGGCTGTGAGGAGGGAACACGGTGCGCGACGGGGAATCCGCCGAACGCGAGGTGATCCGGCTGATGACGGGGGCGTGGGTGTCCAGGGCGGTCGCCACCGCCGTCGAGCTGGGGGTCCTGGACCGCCTCGGCGAGGGCCCCGCCGACACCGGCTCCCTGGCCGAGGGGCTCGGCCTGCACCCGGACCGGCTGGACCGCCTGCTGCGGCTGCTGGCGGCCGTGGGCGTGGTCCGCGAGCGAGACGGCCGCCACGAGCCCACCCGGGTCGGCTCCCACCTGCGCCGGGGCCACCCCTCCGGGATGGCCGAACTCGCCCTGCTCTACGACAGCGACATGTTCGGCGACTCGTGGGAGCACCTGGCCGACGCCGTCCGCACGGGGCGGACCGCCTTCGGAGAGGCCCACGGCACCGACGTCTTCTCGTACCTGGAACGGCACCCCCGGGACGCGGAGCTCTACACCGCGGGCATGGCCGCGGGCGGCCGGTTCTCCACGCGGATCCCCGACGTGTACGACTTCGGCGGGGTGCGCACGGTCGTCGACCTCGGGGGAGGGGACGGCGAGCTCCTCGCCGCGGTCCTGGCCGCCGCCCCCGGCGCGCACGGCGTCCTGGTGGAGCGCCCGGCCGCGCTCGCCGCGGCCCGCGAGCGCCTCGGGGCGTTCGCGGACGCCGGACGGTGCGACCTGGTCGAGGCCGACTTCCGGCAAGGGGTCCCCGAGGGCGCCGACGTCTACCTGCTCAGCCGGGTGCTGCACAACTGGTCCGACGAGGACGCGCGCGGTCTGCTCCGCCACTGCCGCCGGTCCATGGCCCCCGGCGGCAGGGTGCTCGTCGCCGAACGCATCCTGCCCGACGAGGGCCGTCCCTGGCTGTCGCTGGTCCTGGACGTGCACATGATGGTGATGACCCCGGGGGCCGAGCGGACCGAGCGCGGCTACGAGGAACTGCTGCGCTCCGCCGGGCTCACCACGCGCGAGATCCTCGACCTGCCGCTGGAGATGCGGCTCCTCGTCGCCGGCCCCGTCCCGCAGCCATGACCATGGGGCGGGCCCTCCGCCCTCGCCCGTCCCGTCACATCCGCCAGGGGAGGTTGAGCCACGGGCTCGCCGGATCACCGGCCAGGACCTTGTGCGCCGCCACCGAGTCCGTGTAGTAGGGGCCGAACGAGCCCTCGTCGAAGGCCATCGCCCGCCCCAGCACGAAGCCCGCCGACATCTCCTGCCACGAGCCGTGGTGGCGCATCGACTGCGCACCCGCCCGCAGGATGTGCCCGTGCGCGGCCCGCTCGTCGGCGTACCCGGCGTTGACGCCCCACCGGGCGAGGTTGACCGCCCGGCCGAAGTCGTAGGCGCGCACGGTCCGCACCGGCACGCCCCGGGGGAGGACCCCGTCCTCGACCATGCGCTCCTCGTACTCCCAGATCCGGGCGGCCTCCAGGACCATCTCCTCGTAGACCCGGTGGGCGGCGCCGCGGGCCCGGCACCAGTGGGCGATCAGGTCCGGCCACACGCCCGCGTCGAAGGGGTGCCCGGGCGCGCGGGCCATCGCCCGGTTGCGCAGGTCCAGCAGAACCGTCACGTCCGAGGCGGGGCGGTGGTCGTCGGTCAGGCGGCGCAGCGCGCCGTCCCACCCGGCGGTGTCGGTGATGCCCCAGGAGTCCCGGAGCTTGGCCCGCTCGTCCTCGGCGTCGCAGCAGGAGCACGACGAGTGGACGGCGTTCCACACCCCGCCCCCCGCCGTCGGCATGTGCGCCCCGGAGGCGAAGGCGTGCGCCAGCGGCCCCTGGAAGAACCCCGCGGGGTCGCTCCGGAGCCTGGCCCGCTTGGAGAACAGTCCCATGGCGCCCCTCCTCAGGGGTTCGGGAGGCGGCGGATCCCCTCCGCCTCGCGTCGGGCCCCGGCGGTGCTCCGCTCCGGGGCGGCGGAGCACCGGGGGGCCGCCGTCCGGGAGCGGGCGGAGTCCGGTGTCTCCTCCGGCTCCCGGGTCCTGCGGTCGTGCGCGTGGTCGGTCCAGCTGCTGCCCATGTCCCGGTTCCTTCCGTCGCGCGCCCGGAGACGGTGGGGCGCGCCGCGAGGTGTGACGCCTCCGTCGGGCCGCGGGTTCCGGATTTCTCCGATCGAGAGGAAGAGGAGTGGAAGGAGTGGTTTCTGTGCACTCCCGGTGTTCGCGGTGTGACGGAGAAGGTCTTGGTGTCAGGGGTCACATCACCTACGATGGGAGCGCTCCCAGAAAGGACTCCCCATGGATGCCCCGACACTGCCCGCACACCTTCAGTTCGGTACCGCCACCGCCGCCTACCAGGTCGAGGGGGGAGTCCACGAGGGCGGGCGCGGACCGTCCATCTGGGACACCTACTGCCGGACCCCCGGACGCGTCGCGCGCGGCGAGACGGGCGACGTCGCCTGCGACCACTACCACCGCTACGGCGAGGACGTCGCCCTGCTGGCCGACCTCGGAGTGGACCTCTACCGCTTCTCCGTCGCCTGGCCGCGCGTCCAGCCCACGGGCAGGGGCCGCCCCAACCCCGAGGGCCTCGCCTTCTACGACCGGCTCGTCGACACCGTCCTCGGCGCCGGGATCGAACCCGTCCTCACCCTCTACCACTGGGACCTGCCCCAGGCCCTGGAGGACGAGGGCGGCTGGCGGGTGCGCGACACCGCCCACCGCTTCGCCGAGTACTCCCGCATCGTCGCCGACCGCCTCGGCGACCGCGTCAACCGCTGGATCACCCTCAACGAGCCGTTCTGCTCGGCCTTCGTCGGCCACGCAATCGGCCGGCACGCCCCCGGCACCCGCGAGGGGACCCCCGCGCTCGCCGCGGCCCACCACCTCCTCCTCGCCCACGGCATGGCCGCCGGAGAACTGCGCGCCGCCGCGGCGGGCGAGGTCGGCATCACCCTCAACCCCGACCACCTGCTGCCCGCGTCGGACTCCGACGCCGACCGCGCCGCCGTGGAACGCGCACGCACGCTCCACAACCGCGTGTGGTTCGACCCCGTCTTCAAGGGCGCCTACCCCGACAACGAGGACGAGGTCTGGGGAGACATGGCCGACGGCTCGTACCGCGCCGACGGGGACCTGGAGATCATCGCCCAGCCCCTGGACTTCCTCGGCGTGAACTACTACCGGCCGATCATGCTCCGCGACGCCCCGCACGCCGAGGCCGACATCTCCGCCCGCACGGCCGTGGACATCCGGACCGAGCAGGTGGACTTCGAGGGGGTACGGCACACCACCATGGGCTGGCCGGTGCTCCCCGACACCTTCGCCGACCTGCTCATCGACCTCGACCGCCGCTACCCGAACCTGCCGCCCATCCTCATCACCGAGAACGGCTCGGCCGAGGACGACCGGCCCGACGAGACCGGGCGCGTCCGCGACACCGGTCGCGTCGACTACCTGCGGGACCACCTGGCGGCCCTGGCGCGGGCCATCGAGGCCGGGGTCGACGTGCGCGGCTACTTCGTGTGGTCGCTGCTGGACAACTTCGAGTGGGCCTACGGCTACGACCGGCGCTTCGGCCTGGTCCGGGTCGACTACGAACGCCTGGAGCGCCACCCCAAGGACAGCTACCACTGGTACCGCGACTTCCTGACCTCCCACCGGGCCCGCAGGGCCGGCGAGGCCGTCCGACAGGGCTCGTAAGGGGCGGCTTCCGCCGCGCCCCGCGGACGGCGGGGCGCGGCGGTGCTCAGGCGTGCTGGCGCGCGACGCCGCCGAACGCCCCCACGACGGCGCCCAGGGCGAACATCGACGCCTCGTCCTCGTCCATGTGGACGATGCCGGCCGGAACGCGCACCCGGTAGGGCTTGGGCTCGGCGGGCAGGATCTCCAACCCGTCGATGATCCCCTGTCCCTCCAACATCAACAGGGCCTCTTCGACCCTTCCTGTACGGTCACCGCGGGACCATATGGACATGCGTCAACCCTCACTACGGCCGGGGCCGGGTACAACCGAGCGGGAACGGCGCCACTGGGGCAGGGCGGTCCACTGTTTCCCGGGCCGGGTACCCAGCCCTGTCACGCTCCGGGGTCCGTTCCGGTGTGCGCGGGGAGCAATCCCAGTGATATCACCGGCGCGGCGGGGTGGGGGCGGCATCGGAGGCACGGTGCACTGGCCGGAACCGGCCATGCCCCGGGGGTGTGGCCGGATCCCTGCTCCGGCGTGCGGCGGCACCGGTCGGTGGGGGCGGTCGTCCCGTCCCCCCGCGCGTACTGGCGGGCCGCCGCCCGGACGGGGCGGGGAAGGAGGCCGGGACCGGGTCGCCGCACGGGCTCGGGGGAGGCGGCGCGCCGCCGGGGTGGGCATCATGGCTCCTCGGGGTCGTTCCGGGCGAGCCTAGGGACGCTTCCGCCGACCCGCCCGGCGAACGCCGAAACCGGTCACCAATGCCCGGAAAGTCCTGCGCCACAGGCGTTCCGGACCCGGCGTCACCGCCTGTGGCTCCGCGCCGGAACGCTCGACGGCGGACGCCCGGGGGTCAGGGGCGGGCCGGGCCGAAAGCCCTGAGGGTCGCGTCGACGAGTGCGTCGGCGTACGCGGGGGTCAGTGGGCCGCCGCGGTGCAGCCACCGCTGGAAGAGGGGGGCGTAGAGCACCTCCAGGACCAGGTCGAGGTCGGCGTCGGGATCGAGCTGGCCGGCCTCCTGGGCGCTGCGCAGACGCGCCTTCTTCGCCTCGTCCAGCGGGCGGGCCAGTTTCTCGCGGTACTCGGCCGCCAGCGCGGCGTCGTTGGCGATCTCGGTGTTGAGGGCGCGGAGCAGCCTGTCGAAGGACGGGTCGGCGAACTCCTCCGCCGTGGCACGCATGACCAGCTTGAGGTCGGACTCCAGGTCGCCCGTGTCCGGCAGTGCGACGGACTGTCCGTCCGCGCCCTCGCTCAGGGCCAGGACGGCGGCGAAGACGACCGCGCTCCTGGACGGCCACCGCCGGTAGATCGTCTGCTTCCCGACGCCGGCGCGGGCGGCGATGGCCTCGACCGTGACCTTGTCGTAGGCCTGCTCCGCCACCAGGGAGCGGGCGGCCGAGAGGATGACCTGCCGGGACCGTTCCTTGCGCCGGGAGTGGTCCGGCCCCTTCGCGTTGGACATGCGTCCAGCCTATCCGTAAAAGAAACGAGACGGGCCGTATTGCGAGGTCGGGTGGAGTGTCCTACACTCACAGGAAACGAGACGGACCGTTTCCTTTGTGAGAAAGAGGTGTCATGGCGGACGCACGAGTCTGGCTCATCACCGGGGCATCCCGCGGCCTGGGAAGAGCCTTCGCGGAGGCTGCCCTGGCAGGCGGCGACCGGGTGGTGGCCGCCGCCCGCGACGTCGGGCCCCTGGAGGAGCTGGCCGGGAAGTACCCCGAGCGCCTGGTCCCGCTCGCGTTGGACGTCGCCGACCGCCGAGGCGTGTTCGAGGGGGTGGAGCGGGCGGCAGCCGCGTTCGGCGGGCTGGACGTGGTCGTCAACAACGCCGGCGCCATGCTCTACGGCATGGTGGAGGAGGCCACGGAGGAGCAGATCCGGGCGCACATGGACGTGAACTTCTTCGGCGCCGTGTGGGTGGCCCAGGCGGTCCTGCCGCACCTGCGTGCCCGGGGCGGGGGACGGCTCCTGCAGGTCACCTCGATGGGCAGCGGCGGCGGCATGGCCACCGTCGGCCTCTACGGCGCGGGCAAGGCCGCCCTGGACTCGGTCAGCGAGGCGCTGGCGATGGAGGTCGAGGGGTTCGGCGTCAAGGTCACCGTCGTGCAGATGGGCGGCTACGAGACCGGCCTGTTCACCGCCGGCACCACGGCCACGGAACCCTTGGCGCGGTACCAGCCCCTGCGCACCGAGATGGAGGCGATGTGGGGCGACGCCGTCGCTCCGGGACCGGACACCGCCGCTCCGACCGTCATGGAGCTGGTCGCACTGCCGGACCCGCCCCGGAGGCTCATCGTCGGCAGCCGGTCCTTCGACCACGTCCTTCAGATGGACCGGGAGCGAACGGAACTGTACCGGTCCTGGGAGAACCTCAGCCGGACGGCCCCGGGCTGACCGCGTCCCGCCTCGCCTCCGGGGGCGCATCACACGGCGGTCGGGCGGTCGGGGCCGTCCCCGCGTGCGCGGGGGGGGCAGACCGGTGTCCCGCCTGGTTCTTCGGAGCCCCGGCACGTATCGGCTGCGGCGGAGCCGGTTCCGCGCCGGGGGTCAGACGATGATCTCCCGGCAGACGTCGACGAAGGCCTGCACCCGCCGCACCGGTCTGCGGTCGGTCGGCTCGATGACCTCGATCCCGAGCCCCCCGGACTCGAGGTCGAGCTCCCTGGTCACATAGGGCAGGTCCTCGTAACTGCGTTCGAGCGCGGTGCGCTGGGTGAGCAGCGCGCAGCCCAGCCCGCGGGCCACCAGGGCGCGGACCATCTCGAAGCTCGCGGTACGGAAGCGCACGTTCGGGACCAGGCCGGCTTTGGCGAACAGGCCGAGGAAGTAGTCGCCGGCGGGCGGCAGGTCGAACAGGATCAGCGGTTCCGAGGCCAGGGCGGCAAGGCTCAGCGGGCCCTCCGTGTCCCATGCCCTGTCCGCGGGGACGAGCGCGTAGGGCGGGTCCGACCGGAGCGTCTGCGCTGTCACCCCGCTCATGGCGCGTACGGAGTCGAGCTCGTAGTGGTAGGTGATCGCGAGGTCGATCCGGGTGTTGAGCAGGTCGTCCAACAGCGTCCCGTGTGCCGCCTCGACGAAGGAGAGCCGCACCTGCGGGTGCCGCCGCGAGAACTCGGCGATCACCTTCGGCAGGAGGATCGGCGCGATCGTCGCGTAGCAGCCGACGGTGAGGTCCCCCTCGACCTCCTCCCGCTCCCGGCTGGCCGTCTCCCGGAGCTGTTCGAGGTTGGCCCGCACGTTGTCGGCCACGGCCAGGGCGCGCTGCCCCGACGCCGTGAGGAGCATCCCCTTCGGAGAACGGACGAAGAGGGTGACCCCCAGCGCCGACTCCAGGTCGGTCAACGCCGTCGACACCGTCGACTGCGACACGAACAGTTCCCGCGCCGCCGCCGTCACCGAGCCGAGCCTGGCGATGGCCCTCAGGTACTCCAGCTGCCGCAGGCTCACGTCACCCACCGGTTCGACCCTCCTGCCGGAGCCATCGGTTTTTCCGAAGGCGTTCTTTGGATCTATGTGTTTTACAGATCCTATCTTCCGCCTGGATAGTGGTGACCCATGACACAGGCAGGTCGGATGCCGACAACACCGGGGGCTCTACCGCGCCCCCGCAAGGCGCTCGACTCCACACTCCCGCGAACGAGCGACCTCCTGATCATTCACCAGAGCGTTCCGGCGCGCTGGGGGCCACCGGCGCCTCCGGGGCCTCGGCGCGTGCGAGGACACGATCCCAGGAGGAGAAATGACGAGTGAGATCTCGGAGCAGGTAGACAAGAAGGACCTGCGGCGGAGTGTGTTCGCCGGAGCGGTGGGCGTCTTCGTCCACTGGTTCGACTGGGCCGTCTACGCGTACCTGGCCACCACCATGGCGCAGGTGTTCTTCCCCGAACAGGACGGCACCGCCGGCCTGCTCTCGGTCTTCGCGGTCTTCGCCGTCGCGTTCTTCGTGCGTCCGCTCGGCTCGGTGCTCTTCGGCCACCTCGGTGACCGGTTCGGCCGCAAGACCACACTGTCGATCGTCATCATCTCCATGGCGGCGGGCACGCTCATGCTCGGGCTGCTGCCCAGCTACGAGTCCGTCGGCATCCTCGCGCCGATCCTGCTCGTGGTCGCCCGCATCATCCAGGGGCTCGCCGCGGGCGGGGAGTTCGGCTCCGCCGCGGCCTTCCTCGCCGAGTTCTCGCCGCCCAAGCGCCGTGGATTCGGGTGCTCGTGGATCGAGTTCGGCTCGGTCGGCGGGTTCCTGTGCGCGTCGATCGCCGTCTGGGCCCTGCACGCGGCCTTCCCGGCGGAGGTCGTCCTCGACTGGGCCTGGCGGATCCCCTTCCTGCTGACGGTGCCCATGGCCGCGGTCGGCCTCTACATCCGCCTGCGTATCGAGGACACGCCCGAGTACCGCGCCCTCGAGGACATGAACAACGTCCCCAGCCAGCCGGTCGTCGAGGTGTTCCGCTCCAACGGCAGGCAGTTCCTCCAGACGGTCGGCATCGAGACCTTCATGAACTCGACCTTCTACATCGTCCTCGTGTACCTGATCACCTACCAGGAGGAGATCGTCGGGGTGCCCGCCGACCGGGCGGCCCTGCTCTCCGCGGCGGCCTCGGTCGTCGCCATGGGGATCATCCCGCTGTCGGGCAGGATGTCCGACCGCGTGGGCCGCAAGCCGGTGCTCTACACCGCCGCCGCACTGCTGATCGTCGCCGCCGTGCCGTTGTTCCTGCTGATGCAGGTGAACACGTCCTGGGCGGCGTTCGCCGCGACCTTCGGCCTGGCCGCGATCCTGGCGATCATCCTGGGCACACACGCGTCCACGGTGGCGGAGCTCTTCCCGACACGGACCCGGCAGAGCGGCCTGTCGATGGCCTACAGCGTCGCGGGGGCCTTCTTCGCCGGAACCCTGCCGTACCTGATGACCTGGCTGATCTCGCTCACCGGAAGCACCATGGTCCCGGCGTTCACCATGATCGTGATCGGCGTCATCGGCGCGGTCACACTGCGCACCATGCCCGAGACCAGCGGTTCCGACCTGCTGCACGAGAGCGACCGGGCCCCGCGCTGAGCAGTACGCGGGCCGGGGGCCGTCCGTGTGCGCTCCGCGCCCGGCCGGCGTCCCGGTCCGCCCGCCCGAGAACAGATCCATCCGCCCGGCGGACGGGCCCGTGGAGCGGCCCGGCCCGGCGGACTCCGCGGACACCGCCCCGGTGCGCCGGCCGGGTCCACGGAGAAAGCACGCAGAGCGCGTCCGCCGCCGCGGAACCACACGCGTTGACCGAACCCTGGAGGTTTCGCATGTCAGTCCAAGAGATCGAGGTCGTCGTCGTCGGAGGGGGGCAGGCCGGGATCGCGGTGAGTGAGCACCTCAACGAACGCAGGGTGCCGCACGTCGTCCTGGAGAGGAACCGCGTCGCCGAGCGCTGGCGCTCGGAGCGGTGGGACTCACTGGTCACCAACGGGCCCGTCTGGCACGACCGCTTCCCCGGACTGGAGTTCACCGGCCTCGGCCCGGAGGACTTCGCCTCCAAGGAGCAGGTGGCCGACTACCTGGCCGCCTACGCGGAGAAGATCGGTGCGCCGATCCGCTGCGGTGTCGAGGTGACGTCCGTGCGCAGGCACACCGGCCGCAGGGGATTCCGGGTCCGGACCTCGGACGGGGACTTCGACGCCCGCTACGTGGTGGCCGCCACCGGCCCCTTCCAGCGCCCGGCCGTCCCGCCGATCATCCCCGAGGAGGCGGGCCTGGTCCAGATCCACTCCAGCGCCTACCGCAACCCCGCCCAACTGCCCGAGGGCGCCGTGCTCGTGGTCGGATCGGGCTCCTCGGGGGTCCAGATCGCCGACGAGCTCCGTGCCGCCGGCCGACGGGTCCACCTCTCCGTCGGACCGCACGACCGCCCCCCGCGCAGGTACCGCGGACACGACTTCGTCTGGTGGCTGGGCGTGCTCGGCAAGTGGGAGGCGTCCTCCCCTCCGCAGGGCGCCGAACACGTCACGATCGCGGTCAGCGGCGCACACGGCGGCCGCACCGTGGACTTCCGGACGCTGGCCGACCGCGGCATCACCCTGGTCGGCCGGACCGAGTCCTTCGACGCCGGGACCCTCCGCTTCGCGCCCGACCTGCGGGACAACATCGCGCGGGGCGACGCCAACTACCTGTCCCTGCTGGACGAGGCCGACGCCTACGTCGAGCGCAACGGCCTCGACCTCCCCGAGGAGCCGGAGGCCAGGATCCTGGGCGATGACCCGGAGTCGGTGACCGATCCCGTCCTCGAACTCGACCTCGCCGCCGCCGGGATCACGTCCGTCCTGTGGGCCACCGGCTTCACCGCCGACTACGGCTGGCTGCAGGTGGACGCCTTCGACGCGGACGGCAGACCCAGGCACCAGCGCGGGGTCTCCTCCGAGCCCGGCGTGTACTTCATGGGGCTTCCGTGGCAGTCCCGCCGCGGCTCCAGCTTCCTCTGGGGGGCCTGGCACGACGCGAAGTACGTCGCCGACCAGATCTCGATCCAGCGCGGCTACATGGAACACAACGACTCGAACCCGCGCCCGTCCCACACCCGAGCCCGCATCCAGGAGTGACCACACCATGACCACGCACAAGCGCATCCGCCCGTTCAACACCAAGGACACCTACCCCGAGCAGAACCTCGACAACGACCTGTGCCAGGCGGTGGTGGCCGGCGGCGTCGTCTACCTGCGCGGCCAGATCGGCCAGGACCTGGACACCCGGGAATCCGTGGGCATCGGCGACGTCCGCGCGCAGACCGAGAAGGCCATGGCCAACATCGACCTGCTCCTCAAGGAGGCCGGGAGCGACCTCCGGGACATCGTCAAGGTGACGATCTACCTCGTCGACCCGCGCTACCGCGAGGAGGTCTACCGCGAGATCGGGCGCTGGCTCAAGGGCGTCCACCCGGTCTCCACCGGCATCGTCGTCCAGGCCCTGGCCCGTCCGGAGTGGCTCGTGGAGATCGACGCGACGGCCGTGATCTCGGGAGGCGGGGAATGACCTTCTCCATCGCCGCCCACCAGGACGGCCGGTTCGGCATCGCCGCCGCCTCGTCCTCTCCCGCGGTCGCGGCACGGGTCGTGCACCTGCGCGACTCCGTCGGCGCTGTCGCCTCGCAGAACATCACCGACCCGAGGCTGGGAACGGCGCTGCTGGACGGGCTCGCCGCGGGCGCGGGCCCCCGGGAAGCGCTCGACTCCGTCGTCGACGGCGAGCCGGACATCGACTACCGGCAGCTCACCGTGGTGGACGCCTCCGGGGCGGCGGCGACCTACAGCGGCGCGCTCACCCTCGGCGTCCACGGGGAGGCCACCGGACCGCACTGCGCGGCCGCGGGGAACATGCTCTCCCGCCCCGGTGTCCCCGAGGCCATGTGCGAGGCCTTCGGCTCCGCCGGGGGAGAGCTGGAGGAGCGTCTCCTCGCCGCGCTCGCGGCCGGGCTGGCCGCCGGCGGCGAGGCGGGACCGGTGTACTCCGCGGGTCTGTCCACCGTGTCCGCGAACGGTTGGCGCGACACGGACCTGCGCGTCGACTGGCAGGAGGACCCGATCGAGGCGCTGCGGGGGCTGCTCGGGGTCTGGCTCCCGCAGCGCGACGACTACGTCCGGCGCGGCCTGGAACCGGCGGCCTCGCCCGGATACGGGGTGCCCGGCGATGACCGTTGAACCCGGCGGGCAGCCCGGTGCCACGGAGCACCTGGAACGCCTGATCACCTACTCCGAGACCCTGCACGCCCACCCGGAGACCGCCTGGGAGGAGCACCGCGCGGCACGGTGGACGGCGGAGCTGCTCGAGGAGTTCGGTTTCGACGTCGAGACCGCCTACCTCGGCTTCCCCACCGCGGTGCACGCCACCTACGGGTCCGGTCGGCGCCGGGTCGGCTTCGTCGTCGAGTACGACGCGCTGCCGGGCCTGGGCCACGCCTGCGGGCACAACCTCATCGCCGCGATGTCGGCGGGCGCCGCGATCGCGCTCCGGGCGTGGGCGGACCCGCTCGACCTGCGCATCGACGTGATCGCCGCCCCGGCCGAGGAGGGCGGCGGGGGCAAGATCGAACTGCTCGACGCCGGAGCCTTCCGGGATCTGGACCTGGCGCTGATGGCCCACCCGGGCCCGGTCGACGCCCCGCGGGCCGAGCCCTACGCCGTCGCCCACGACCACGTCCGCTTCACCGGCCGGTCCGCCCACGCGGCCGCCTACCCGCACGAGGGCCGCAACGCCAACGACGCCTTCGTGATCGCCCAGGTGGCCCTCGGCCTGCTGCGCCAGCAGCTCCCGCAGGGCACCCGCGTCCACGGGATCCAGACGGTGGGCGGCCAGGCGCCCAACGCCATCCCCGGGACCACCGAGGGCCGCTGGTACACCAGGGCCGAGAGCCTGGCCCAGCTGGAGCCGCTGCGCCGCCGGGTGGAGCAGTGCTTCGAGGCGGGAGCGCTGGCCACGGACACCGCGGTGGAGTTCACACCGGAGTCCCGGCCCTACTCCGAGTTCCGCACGGACGAGCGCGCCCTGGAGATCTACACGCGTCACGCCCTCGCGATCGGGCGCAGGCTCGACGCGCCCGTGGAACACCGGACGATGAACCGCGCCTCGACCGACATGGGCAACGTCTCCCAGCACGTGCCCGCCATCCACCCCTACATCGGACTGGACTGCTTCCCGGTGAGCAACCACCAGCCGGAGTTCGCCGCCGTCTGCGTGGGGGAGGCGGCCAACCGGGTCATCGGGGACGGCGCCACGCTGCTCGCGCGTACGGCGCACGAGTACTTCGCGCGGGAACCCGGCCCCGCCGACGCCGACCCGGCGGGGAGCACGTCCGTCGCCCGGCGACGGTCGGGAGGAGGGCCGGCATGAGCGCGGACGTCCCCGTGGAGAGGACGGAGGCCGACTCGCTCGGCGAGGTGTCGGTCCCGGCGGACGCGCTCTGGGGGATCAACACCGCACGCGCCAGGGCGAACTTCCCCGTCACCGGCCGCCCCTGGGGCGAACTGCGCGACCTCGTCTGGGCTTACGGGGCGGTCAAGCTCGCCGCCTGCCGCGCCAATGCCCGCCAGGGGCTGCTGGACCCCGCCCAGGAGCGGGCGATCGCCGCGGCCTGCCACGAGCTCATGCGGGGCGGCCTCGACGGGGAGCTCCTCGTCGACCGGGTCCAGGGCGGGGCGGGGACCAGCACCAACATGAACGTGAACGAGGTGGTGGCCAACCGGGCACTGCAGATCCTCGGCCTCGTGCCGGGGACCCGCGCGGTGATCGACCCGCTCGATCACGTCAACCGCAGCCAGAGCACCAACGACACCTATCCCACCGCGGTCAGGATCGCGGTCCACCGCGCCATCGAGCGGCTCGTGCCCGCGCTCCTCCGGCTCGCCGCCGAGTTCGAGGCACGTTCGGCGGACTTCCGCGGCATCGTCAAGATCGGTCGCACACAGCTGCAGGACGCCGTGCCGATGACCCTGGGGCAGGAGTTCGCCGCCTTCGCGGAGACGATCCGGGAGGACGCAGCCCGACTGGAGGAGTTCCTGCCCCACCTGCGTGAGGTCAACCTCGGCGCCACGGCGATCGGGACCGGCATCACCGCCCCCGTCGGATACCGGCGGAGCGTGGTGGCCGAGCTCAGCGAGATCACGGGGTATCCGCTGGCCTCGGCGAACAACCTGATCGAGGCGACCTCCGACACCGGTGTGTTCGTCTCGGCCTCCGGGCTCCTGAAGCGCTGCGCGCTGAAGCTGTCGAAGATCTGCAACGATCTCAGGCTCCTCGCCTCCGGTCCGCAGGCAGGGCTGCGGGAGATCGTGCTCCCGGCCGTGCAGGCGGGATCGTCGATCATGCCGGGAAAGGTCAACCCGGTCATCCCGGAGACCGTGAACCAGGTGGCGTTCCTCGTCGTGGGGGCGGACACGACCGTGACCATGGCGGCCGAGGCCGGGCAGCTGCAGCTCAACGCCTTCGGGCCGGTCATCGCCTCCTCCCTCCTGGACTCGGCGGCTCTCCTGACGAACGCCGCCGACCTGTTGACCGGGCGCTGCGTGAGCGGTATCCGCGCCGACGGCGAGGCCGTCACCGCGCTGACCAGGGGAAGCCTCGCCGTCGCGACCGGACTGGTGCCGCTCCTCGGGTACGCGCCCACGGCGGCTCTCGTGAAGGAGGCGCTGAACGGGCCCCGCGCACTGGCCGAGCTGGTCCTGGAACGGGGCCTGCTCGATAAGGAGCAGCTCGATGCCGTGCTCGCGCCGGAGAGGCTGACCGGTGAGGGCACCGTCGTCCTCTAGCCACCCGCACGGCCGTGCCCGCGGTCACGCCTCAGGGGCGGCTCCGACGGTTCCGGCGTCGAGGCCGCCCCGTTCCACGGTCCGGGGCCGCGGTCGCGGCAGGGTCCTGCCCGGCCGGGGCCTCCATGGAAGGCTATTGCGGTCCGTCCGCCCGGGGTGGGGGGAGACCCCTGCCCCGGGCGGACGGAGCGGGCCCGTGGCGGCCCTGCGGCGTGCCGGCCCGGGACGGTCAGCCGTGGGCCCCGGCCTTCGGCCTGTCGGGGGAACCGGGGGCGTCGCCGCCCTCGGCGATGCCGCTCAGCACCTCGGAGGCGGCGAGCTCGTCGCGCGCGGCCAGCCGGTCGAAGCCGGTGACCGGGGGGTAGACGTAGCGGCCCAGGGTCGCGATGAGGATCGCACCGAGGACGAGGATGCCCATCAGGACGGGGATGACGGGGTCGTAGGAGCCCAGCAGGTCGTAGCCCAGCCCGAGGAGCAGCGGCCCGAAGGCGGTGCCCAGGAGGAACGCGGCCTGGACCACGCCCAGGATCCGGCCGAAGTAGCGCGTGCCCAGGTAGCGGCTGATGAGCAGGGCGAGCAGATCGCCCTCGATGCCGAAGGCGACGCCGATGAAGGCGACCGCGACGGCGGCGCTGCCGAACGGCGGGTACAGGAAGAACATGCCCGCGATGGGGGCGATCATCACGATCGGGCCGATGATCGTTCCGGGCACGCGGTCGACGATGAAGCCGCCGGCCACGCGTCCCACCAGCGAGGCGAGGCCGAAGACGACCAGCAGGGTGGCCGCCTGCTCGGCGCTCAGCCCGCGGTCGGTCATCATCGGCACGAGGTGGACCTGGAGGCCGTAGACGACGACCCCGACCAGGCCCAACCCGACCGCGATGCCCCAGAACTGCCGGGTGCGGAACGCCTCGCGGACCGTCAGGCCGGGGAGCTGGAGGCTGACGTCGCGGCCCTGCACCTGCGTCTCCTGGACGAGCCGTCCGCGGACGTGCCGTTCCGCGCGGGCCCGCACGAACAGGGTGACCATCGTGACCGACACCAGGACCGAGATCAGCGCCATGACGCCGTACGTCATCCGCCATCCGACGTTCTCGATGAGCGTTCCGGCCAGCAGCGGGGCCAGGGCCGAGCCCAGCCCGATGATGCCCGTCACCACGCCGACGGCGAGGGCGCGGTTGTTGTCGAACCAGCTCACCACCGCCCTGGTGGCGGGCACCGCCGTTCCGGCCCCGAAGAACCCCACGAAGAAGCACGGGACGAAGTAGACCCACTCGACCGGCGGCACCAGCCCGACCAGCGCCATCGAGGCCGCGAACAGCACGAACCCCGGCACGAGGATGTAGCGCGCGGCGAAGCGGTCCACGAGCTGCGCGACGATGATCAGGCCGATCGCCATGCCGACCGCCGCGACCGAGAACGCCCCGGTCACGGTCGTGCGGCTGAAGCCGGTCTCCTCGACGATCGGCAGCACGAACAGGCCGATGGTGGCCAGGTACATCTGGGGGCCGACGGCGTTGGAGGTGCCACCGCCGATCACCACCCACCAGGGGCTTCTCGGTCTCGTTGCGCGGGGGGTGACAGTGCTCATGCGGACTCCGTAGGTAGTGGGGCGGTCGTGCGAACGGCGGTCAGGCGGCGAGGAAGGAGACCTCGGCCAGTTCCTCGGAGACCTGCCAGACGCGCGCCGCCTCCTCCGCGCTGCGCAGCGTCGGGTACAGTCGCTGCTCGGAGGGCGGGCCGCCCAGCCTTCCGAAGCCGCTGGGGCTGTAGAGCGCACCCGGCTTGGAACCGGGGTCGGTCGCGGCCATCAGCGCGGGCAGCTTCGCCGACTCGAGGGTGCCCAGCAGGATCCCGCGGGCCGACAGGGCCCGGATCCGGCGGATGTGCGGGGTGTCCTCGTTGCGGCCGAGCTCGGGGCGGGCGGCCAGGAGGCTCGTGGGGGCCACCCCGGGGTGGGAGAGGTTGCTGGTGATGCCCCACCCGTGAGCCTTGCTGCGGCGGTCCAGTTCGAGGCCGAACAGCCCGAACGCGATCTTGGACTGGCTGTACGCGCGCATCCCGTCGTAGGAGCGGTCCCAGTTGATGTCCTCCCAGTTGATGGAGCCGCGGCGCGCGGCGACACTGATCTGCGAGGTCACCCGTGCCCGGCCGGCGCGCAGCAGCGGCAGGAGCCGGCAGACCAGGGCGAAGTGGCCGAGGTAGTTGGTGCCGAACTGCAGCTCGAACCCGTCGACCGTGGTCTGGTGGTTCGGGGGCCGCATCACGCCGGCGTTGTTGATGAGGATGTGGATCGGGCGGCCCTCCTCGCGGAGCGTGTCGCCCAGGGCGGCGACCGAGGCCAGTGAGGAGAGGTCGAGGCTGCGGGTCGACACCCGCGCGCCCGGGTGGTTGCGGCGGATCTTCTCGACCGCCTTCTTCCCCTTGGCGGGGTTGCGGACGGGCAGGAGGACCTCCGCGCCGGCCGCGGCCAGCCACTCGGCCATTCCCAGGCCCATGCCGTCGCTCGCGCCGGTCACGACCACCAGCTTCCCGGTCAGGTCGGGCGCGGTGATGTCGATGGTTCGACGTGGCATTGCTCTGCTCCTTGGGTAGTCGATCCCTCACGCCGGGGGCGTGGGAGGGGTCCGGGTGTTCCCCTCCGCCGGGGGCAGGGGCGGATAGGGGTCACCGGACCGCGCAGGCCGGGAACGGGAGGGGCCGGTCACCGACCCGCCCCGCTTCCGTTCCCGGTGCGCAAGAGCGATCCTCGGTCCTCGGCGGGGGAGTAACCACGGCCTCCCGATCCCAGGCTCGCGGGTCCACCCCTCGGGCCGGCGGCCGGAAGGGGGGATCGGCGGTCCGTGGCTACACTCGCGCGCGGACGGTAGACACAGAGCATGACCTTGGAAGGAATGCTGTGATCGATCGCACCGGGCTGGCGGAGTTCCTCCGCAACCGCAGGGGGGCGCTGCAACCCGAGGACGTCGGGCTCCCGCGCGGGCAGCGCCGCAGGACCATGGGCCTGCGACGCGAGGAGGTCGCGTCGCTGTGCCACATGTCGACCGACTACTACTCCCGGCTGGAACGGGAGCGCGGGCCGCAGCCCTCGCTCCAGATGCTCGCCTCGATCGCCCAGGGGCTGCACCTGTCGCTGGAGGAGCGGGACCACCTGTTCCGCCTCGCCGGACACAACCCGCCCGCACGCGGCGGGGTCGGAGACCACGTCGGCCCCGGCCTGCTGCGGATCCTCGACCGCCTGGACGACACCCCCGCGGAGATCGTCACCGAACTCGGCGAGACCCTCAGGCAGACCCCGATGGGCGTCGCCCTCACCGGCGACACGACCGGGTACACCGGGCCCGCGCGCAGCGCCGGGTACCGGTGGTTCACCGACCCCTCCGTGCGGGACTTCTACGCCCCCGAGGAGCATGCGTTCCTCACCCGCATGTACGCCTCGGGCCTGCGCCAGATCCTCACCCTGCGGGGACCCGACTCACGGGCCGCACACCTGGCCGAGCTGCTCCTCGACCGGAGCGAGGAGTTCCGGCGGGTGTGGGGCGACCACGAGATCGGTGTGCGCCCCCACGACGTCAAGCACTTCGTCCACCCCGAGGTGGGCCCCCTGACGCTGAACTGCCAGAGACTGCTCGACCCGGGCCAGGCCCACTCGCTGCTCGTCTACACCGCCGACCCCGGGAGCGAGAGCCACGAGAAGCTGCGCCTGCTCTCCGTCATCGGGGCCCAGTCGCTCCACTGAGGCCCCGGCGGGCTCCGTCTCCGGCCGCTGCCGGGCGGCGGGCACCCGGCCCGGGAGGCCTCCGGTCACCGGTGGACGCCCACCCCGTCGGCGCGGTCGGGATCGTGCTCGCGGCGCACTCCCACGACCGGTCCGCCCAGGGGCTGAGCCTCGAAGGCGTGCTCACACGCGCCCCCGTCGTGGTGGTGGCGCTGGGATCAAGGTGTTCGCCGCCGAAGGTAAATAAACACGCCAACAACGCCAGTTTGGCGCTCATATGGGGGATGATCGTGGACATGAGAACCGACACCGAACAGGTGGAGCTGTCCGTCACCGAGGCCCGCGACCACTTCTCCGAACGCGTGAACCGGGCCGTCTACGGCGGGGAGGTCACCTTCGTCACCCGCGGACGCAACCACCACAGGGCTGCCGCGATCGTCCCGGCCGACCTGGTCGACCACTACGAGGAGCTCTTGGACGAGCGGGACGCCCGGATCGCCGCCGAGCGCCTGGCCGACATCGAGGCAGGGCGCTCCAAGGTGGTACCGCTCGATGAGGCGATGAGCCGACTCGGACTGACCGAGGAAGACCTGGACGGCCCGTGAACCACCATTCCTACGAAGTGGCCTTCGAGGACCAGGCGCTCAAGCAGCTCGCCAAGCTCGACAAGCCGGTCCGGATGCGGATATTCCGCACGGTGCGGGAGCTGGCGGTGGACCCGCGCCCGGCGGGGAGCATCCCGCTGAAGGGGGACACCGATGCCTGGCGGGTCCGGGTGGGTGACTACCGGGTGGTGTACACGGTCCACGACGGTCGGCTCCTGGTTCTCGTGCTGAGCGTGGCGCTCCGCCGCGAGGTCTACCGGGACCTGTGACCCCGCATTCAGTAGCTCCGTGATGCCGCACCGGAGAGGGCTGGTGCGGAGCTTCGGCGTGTCCGGGGTGGCCGAATTGAAGCGTCGCCCCGTCGGCAGGTGGTCCAGCAGTACTTCGTCAACTCGTGTCGGGCGGGTGCTGCTGAGCGAGGCGACGCCTACAGGTGGAACACACGCCTGTCCAGCACAGCAGCACCTCTTGCAGCGCGTCCGGACCTGGTACAGACGTCAGACCAACGTCGACCTTCTCGGGTCCCACCTCCGAGAGGTGGGAAACGCCTGCCCCGCGCTGACCAGCGTGACTTCTTCTGGCGGTCTTGGCCCGGGTCGGACTCTTCGCCCTGGCCGCCGGCGAACCCGTCCGGGCTCGCCCCCGGACGCTCGGGGGGCCGGGGACCGAACCCTGGCGATCGACACCTCCGAAGCGGTGGTGGTGCGTCGGCACGCTGACCACGACCCCGCCCACATCCTGCGCGCCGACGCCGCCGGGGACGTCGTCCGGAGCACGCGGATCGAGCGGGACCCGGACCTGTGGTGGGACATGGTGGGGGAGCCCGTCCTGCCGGAGGCGCTGATCGTGGGCCACACCGCCTACGACGCCGCCGACCGCCGGATGCGTTCGCTGACGGTTCGGGGCTGTCCGGCGCCGGGGCCCGGAACGGCCGGGCCCCGACGGTGCGGTCTGTCCTCCCGGTACCGGGAGGATCGGGCGGGGGCGGTCAGTTCCCGGGGAAGGCGATCTTGATCAACTCCTCCCGGGGCGGTCCGTACTCGCGGAAGACCCCCTCGAACACCGAGCAGGTCATGAGCGCGGGGGTGCGGATGCCCCGCATGGTCATGCACAGGTGCTCGCCGCGGCCGATGACGGCGACGTCGTCCGTCTCCGTCACCTTGGTGATGTCCTCGGCGATGTCGCGTACCAGGCGTTCCTGGACCTGGAGGCGGTGCGCGTGGCGGTGGGCGATCCGGGCGAACTTGGACAGCCCGAGCACGTGGTCCGCGGGCTTGTACGCGATGGTCAGGACGCACGAGAACGGCAGGAGGTGGTGTTCGCACAGCGACCACACGGTGATGTCCGAGATCATGACGATCTGCCCGTCGGTGCGCAGCGGGAAGTGCGTCTCGACCCGGCCGGCCTGGTAGTTGCTGAACTCCCGCCACCACCGGGCGAACCGCCGCGGGGTGTCCTCCAGTCCGCTCCGGTCGGGGTCCTCGCCGATCTCGACGAGGAGTTGCCGTGCCACGCTCTCCAGCGGATCGCGCACGGTGGACTCCTGAGGAAGGTCTGCCAGCGTCATACGCCTCTCCGATCGCCCCACAACGTGATGTGCAGTCTGGTGGTCAGGTTCCAACCGCGTGCCAGGACGGGGTCCCGGATCTGGGCGAGGGACCGGTCCAGGGCGTCCTGGGTCCGTCCCTCGGGCATCACCCAGACCGAGCCGATGCCGTACCGCTCGACGACCGCCCCGACCTCGGCGAGGTCGGCCTCGGTGCGGCACACGAACTTGAACGCGGTCCCCGGTACCGCGGCCAGGGCCTCCAGGGCCCGTCCGACGATGCGCTTGCGCAGCGGGTCCCCCGAGTGGGCCAGCTTCGGCGATACGTTGAACCGCGCCAGCTCCGCGAGCCGGGCGTCCGGGGCGATCGTCCCGTTGGTCTCGATCTCGACGTCGTGCCCCGAGTCGCGCAGGTCCCGCACCAGCGGGTAGAGCCTGGTCTGCTGGTTCAGCGGTTCGCCGCCGGAGACGACGATCAGCGGAACCCCGTAGGCGACCAGGCGGTCGCGGACCTGCGTGTAGGGGATCTTCTGCAGTTCCTTCTTGGGGTCGTAGGCGATTCCCGTATCGCCCTTCCCGGTCCAGTCCCAGGTGTAGGGAGTGTCGCACCAGCTGCAGGACAGGTTGCACCCGCCCAGCCTGACGAAGGCGCAACGACGTCCCAGTGAAGGCCCTTCCCCCTGGAGGGTCTAGTGGGGCCGAAGATCTCGTTCACCACGAGATTCGGCGTGTCCATGGCCTCACCCCCTTCCGTGTTCGAGCGAGAAGCCGTGCTCATGGCCTGTACACCGCCCATGTCCTGACCGTCCCCGGGGCGCGTGCCGCGCCCGGTTCCGGATAGCGGGACGCCCACCGTCCGGACACCCGGCGGCGCGGGTCCCGCGCCGTGGGGCCGGGGGTGACGGCGTCGTTCGGATACCGGTGGTCCAGTTCCTGGCCCGCCCGGTGGGAGGACTCCAGGAGGCCGCCGCGGTCCCGTGCGGCCTCCGCGCCCGGTGCTTCCGCGCCGGCCGGGAGGGCCGGTCCCACGGCGTGGTCACGGCCGCGGGGGCGGGCGCGCGTGTGGTCCGGTCCCGGACCGCCGGGTCGGCGGCCCGCCGGGAACGCGCGCCGTGTCGAGAAACCGAAGGGCATGGATGAACCTCCCTGACTCCGAGGATGGGCGCGACGCTCCCCAAGCGCATCACGGTCACCACCGAGAGATCTGCGGAGCGCCGACGAAGGATGGTCCGCGGCCGGCTCCGGCGTCCCCATGGGCCGGTCCGCCCCGGGACCCGGGCGGGAACCCCCGGGCCCGCGCCCCTCCGCCTCCGGGCCGCGGGCCCGGGGGCGCCCCCGCGCACACGCGTCGGGGCCGTGGCACGGCGTGCCACGGCCCCGGACGCGCGGTCTCGCGCGGATCAGGCCCGGATCGGCCCGGGCGGCCCGGTCAGGAGGCCCCGGGCGGCGTCGCGGAGGGGGGCCCGGACGCCCGTCCCGGCGGCTGACCGCTCCGTGCGGGGAGCGGTCAGGGCGCGGCGAAGCGCGCGTCGCCGTCCAGGTACTCGGTGGGGTCGGTGAGGCCCGCCTCCCGGAACGCTTCGGCCCGTTCGTAGCAGGTCCCGCACGTCCCGCAGTGGATGTCGCCCCCCTTGTAGCAGGACCAGCTGAGCCCCAGCGGCGCGCCGAGGCGCACGCCGTGCCGGGCGATGTCGGCCTTGGACCACGTCATGAAGGGGGTCTCGACGCGCGGTGCGGTGAACCCCTCGTTGGCGACCGCCACCAGGTTGCGCAGCGCGTCGACGAAGGCCGGGCGGCAGTCCGGGTACACGAAGTGGTCGCCGGCGTGCATCCCGAGCGCCACCGTGTCGGCCCGGCGGGCCACGGCCATCGACACGGCGAGGTTGGCGAGCACGGCGTTGCGGTTCGGGACGACCGTGGCGCGCATGGCCTCCTCCGCGTAGTGCCCGTCGGGGACGGTCACCCGGTCGTCGGTGAGGGCCGAGCCCGTGAGCAGCGACCCCAGTCCCGACAGGTCCAGCACGTGGTGTTCCGCACCGTAGTGGCGGGCGATCTCCCGTGCCGAGTCGATCTCCTTCCGGTGCCGTTGCCCGTAGTCGACCGTGAGGGCCACCAACCTGAACCGCAGCGCCGCGAAGTGCGCCAGCAGTGTCGTGGAGTCCATCCCCCCGGACAACACCACGACCGCGGTGAAGGGGTCGCGCGCGGCATCGTCGTGGAACGCGTCCTGTGCTTCCATCGGCATCTCCATCCCCATGGGGCGGCTCGGCGCCGGGGCGGCGCCCGGGCCCCGGCGGCTGTCATGTGGTCACAGTGTCGTGCGGGCGCGACCGGGGCACATCACGGCCCGCGACCGAAATGTTCTCGCGCGGTACCGAAGTGGCGCCGGACCCGGTCAGGGGCCGCCGACCAGGATCTCCCACGTCCCGGGACCGCCGAGGACCTTGCCGAACTCGCCCCGGCCGGAGATGCCGAGCTTGCGGTAGGCGCTCGACAGGTGCAGCTCCACGGTGCGGCGGGTGATGTGCCGGTTGCCGGCGATCGTCTTGTTGGCCTGGCCCAGGAGCGCGTCGATCAGGATCTCCCGTTCGCGCGGCGTCAGGGCGAGGATGCCCCGCACCGACACGTCCTGCGGGGCGCGCCCCTCCAGGGCCACCAGCTGGAGGCGTACGCGGTCGGCGAGGTCGCGCGCCCCCCGGTCGACGGCCAGCCCCGCCGACCGGCTCAGCGCGGCCACCGCCTCCTTGTGCCGCCCCAGCCGCGCCAGCACCGTCCCCAGTTCGGCTGTGGTCCTCGCCGTCTCGAGGTCGTGCCCGGTGCCCTGGAGCAGGTCGACCGCCGAGTGCAGCAGCTCCAGCGCCGCGGGGCCCCCGGAGAGCGAGCCCCACACGCGCAGTGCCCGCGCGCGCTCCTGCGGCGAGCCGGTCCCCTCGGCGAACTCCAGCTGCCTGCGGGCGACCCGCAGCGCCTCGTCGCGTGCCCCCGTCTTGGCCAGGAGCACGGCCCCCTCGCTCCGCCAGCAGAGCGTCCCCGGCCCCGCGGCCCCCGCCTCCTCGCGGCGGCGGACGATCCCCAGCAGCTCCTCGGCGCCCTCGGTCAGCTCACCGGCCCTCACGCGCAGCCTCGCCCGGGCGAGCGGGACGTCGGCGTCGTACCAGGCGGGCGGCACGTGGCCCTCGTGGTGGTGGCGGCGCAGCAGGGCCTCCGCCCCGGCGGGGTCGCCCAGGTCGAGCTGGACGTTGGCCAGCAGGCCGACGAGGCGGGTCCGGAACCTGCCGTAGCCGTGGCCCGCGTGGGCCGGCAGGTCCGACAGCCGCTCGGTGAGCACGTGCCGTGCCGCCTGGAGGTCGCCCGCGGCGTAGTGCCCGGCGGCCTCGGCGAGCTCGACCTCCGCACGCACCCAGCGGGGGAGGCGGTCCAGGTCGTCGACGAGCGCGCGCCGGCGCGCGAACGCCTCGGCTTGGTGGCCGCAGCCGACGAGCACCGACAGCGCGGCGGGGAGCGCCGCCGGGTGCAGCAGGAGGTCGTCCAGGTCGTGGTCCAGGGCCTCGCGCGCCTCGGCGAGCGCGACCGCGGGCACCCCGTCCAGCTGGTGGGAGGACAGCGCCCCCATGGCCGTGGCGGCGGGAGGGCGAGCCGCGCCGCCGGCGCCGCGGGCGCCCGCCGCGGGGGCCGTCGGCACGGGCGCCATGGACCGGCCGTAGGCCAGGAAGGACCGCGGCCAGTCCTCGCGCTCCGTGCCGGCGACCACGTCCCGCACCGCGTCCAGGACGGCGCGCTCGTCGTCGCGGCGGTCGTCCTCGCACAGCGTCGCGCCGATCAGGCCGAGCAGCCGGCGGCGGACCGACGCGTCGGCGGTGCGGCCGAGTATCTCCACCGCGGCGCGCAGCCCCGTCCTCCGGTCGAGAGCGATCCGGGCGGACGCGAGTTCGGGCGCGACGCGGGCCCAGGCGTCCTCGGTCCCGGCCTGGGCGGCGTACTCCAGGTAGCGGACCCGGTCCCGGGCGGAGGTGTCGGGGGCCCGGGCGGCCGTGATCATGGCGGTCGCCGACCAGGGGGTGTCCAGGGGGACCGTCGACGCCGCCAGGTGCCGGGCCGGCCGCTGCCCGGCGTCGCGGCGCCGGTGCAGGAAGGTGGCGGCGGCCAGGTGGGCGGCGTTGCAGCTCATCACGGTCATCGAGCCGAGCAGCGCGGTGCCCAGCAGCGGGTGGCGGAGCGCCACCGCGTGGTCGTCGGTGACCAGGCGCATCCGGACCAGGAGGTCGAGTGTGGCCAGCGTGTCCTCGAGGGGGGTGCCGCTGAGGCGCGCCACGAGCGCCGGGTCGGCCTCGCCGGAGGTGGACGCCACGACGATCGCCTCGGCCACCCGCCGGGCCCGGTGGTCGACGCGGTTGGCCCGTCCGATGACCGCCTCGGCCACGGAGGGGATCACGGCCTCGCGCAGTGAGGCCGCCGTGCGTGGAGGGACCGCCTGGGCCCGTATCCAGTCGCCCACGGCGCCGACCATGAACGGGTTGCCGGCGGTGATCCGGTGGCACGTGTCGACGAGGCCGGCGTCGGGGCGGCGGCCGAGCCGCTCGTGCAGCAGCGCGCCGGTCTCCCGCACCGACAGGCCGGTCAGGGTGGCGGTGCGGGCGCCGAGCAGCAGGTCCGCGAGCTCGGAGGGCGCCACGGGGGGCTCGCCGCTCCTGGTCGAGGCGACGAGGGTCACCGGCAGGTGCGCGACGTCCCGCAGGGCGTCCCGGAGCCGGACGAGCGAGGCCGGGCCCGCCAGGTCGACGTCGTCCAGCGCGATCAGCAGGGGGGCGTCCCGGGTCAGCGACTCCACCAGTTCCCGGAACCCGGCCGGTACGCCGTCCGAGGCGGGTTCCCGCGCGGGCGCGCCACCCGGGTCGACGCGGGCCCGCGGGCGCGCGGCGGCGTCCTCCGGCCCCTGCGGCTCCGCGGGGCGGTGGTCGGCGGCCAGCCGGAGCAGGTCGTCCGCGAGCGCGGCGACCAGCCGGTTCGCGTGCCGGGAGCACGCGATGAACGCCGCGCGGCCGTCGTGGCCCGGTGCGGGACGGCACACCGAGGCGAGAAGACTGGTCCGTCCCACCTTGGGCTCCCCCGTGACCACGTGGGAGGTGAGCCCCGTGCGCCTGCTGTGGTGGTGGGCCGACCGCAGTCTCGCGACCAGCTCGGCCCTGCCCGCGATCTCACCGTGCCGTGTCGGCGTGTCCAGCATCGTCGTCCTCGTGATCGGAGAAACCGAACCGATGGAGCCCCCGTCGGGGCCGTGGTCCGGGGCGGACGGAGGCGTCCGTGCCGCCCCGGCACGGCTGTCGGGGGTCAGGAACCGGGACGGGCGACCAGGACCGCGCCCTGGTCGCCGATCCCGTGGGGGCGGGCGGCGAAGTGGCGCTCCAGGGCCGGTTCCAGGGCGGCCCTGACCTCGTCGGCCCCGGGGTGGAGCTGGTACCAGAAGTCGGTCAGCACGGTCGCCGCCGCCGCGGCGCGCTTCGCCGGCTCCTCCTCGGCGAAGCGGACCGAGGCCTCCGTGCGGTGCAGCGAGAACTCCCCGAAGCCCCGTTCGGCGAGGAGGCGGGCGGCCGTCGCCAGCAGGTAGCCGTGGTGGTCGCGGGGGTCGCCGGAGACCGGGGCGCAGACGTCGTTGAACAGCCCCAGGACCTCGCTGTCGGCTCCGCCGACGATCAGCACGATCTTCGCCTCCGGGGCGCCCGGGTCGCAGACCCGGACCATCTCCGTGACGGCTTTCTCGACGTCGTCGACGAAGGGGAGGACCCACGCGCCGTAGACGGCGTCGAAGGAGGCGTCGGGGAAGGGGAGGTCCTCGGCGGTTCCCGCGAAGACGCTCACCCCGGCCTCGGCGGCCTCGTCCCGCATCGACTCCACCAGTTGCGCGTGCGGCTCGACGGTGGTGCAGTGCCCGATCCGGGCGGCGACGGCGCGGGAGAGCTCCCCGATGCCGCCGCCGACGTCGAGCACGTGACGGTTGGCTGCCATGAGGCTCTGGACGAGGGAGAGCTCCTCACCGCGTTCGAGCCTGGTCGCGAACCCCACCCATCCGTCGCCGGTCACCCTCCGCGGGCCGCGGAACCGGGCGGGCAGCAGGTCGCGGGGCCCCAGCGCGGGGTGCTCCAGGACCTGGGCGAGGGTGAGCCGTGTGCCCCCGGGTTCCCGGGGGGTGCTGCCGTGTGCCGGTGCATCCGCTCGTGCTTCGGTCATGCTCTGCGCACCTCTCTTAGCCGTGGGGGAGGGGGCCGTGTCCGGGGAAGTGCGGCCCTCTCCGCGGTCCCGTGTCGCCTGCGGCGCCGACCGCGGGCGGGAGCCCCGTCCTCGAACGTCCCGGAACGGACCGTGCCGCCGTGGTTCGCCGGTCCCGGCGCCGACCGCATGGGGAGGTATCCCCGTGAGGTGGAGGGGAAAACCGCGGGGTGGTGGAATTCCCCCTCCGGTTTTCCCGCTCCCGACCCGGGGGCCGCCGGAAAGGGATTTCCCCCGGTGGGAATGGCGGGCGGGCGATGTGTTTCCCGAGCGTGCGCGCGGAGGGTCGGAAACCGGGGGCGGCGCGGCCTCGCGCCGGCCCCGTCCGAGAGCCCGTGTGGCAAGGACTGTCGCAGGTGGCGCCTGGGGTGATGGCCCTGTTTGAGGCGGTCCGGGGGTCCCCTTTCCGGCTTCGCCGGAATTCCCTTGTGCGGGAATCCCGGAGCGGACCCGACTGTCGAACGGGGGACTCCGGTAAGCGGTGCGGTCGCACGAAAGAGCGAAAATTTCGGGCTGCCCGTTGTTTTTCCCGGGGCCGCCTCAAGAACAAATCGGTCTTCTTGTGTATATTGCCGGTCGAATTAAGCGGTGTATGGCAAGAAGGGAACCCGCAGGGGGTCAGTCCCGCTCGCCCATGAGGGAGATCTGCTCGCTGACCGCCCGGAAGCCCTGTTCGAGGGCGCGCAGGTCCTCCATGCGCAGGCCCATGAGGATGTCCCTGCGGAACGGGCGTGCCACGGCCAGGCGCCGTACGACCGAGGTGCCGAGGGGGGTGGCGTGGACGCGGCGGACGCGGTGGTCGTGGGGGTCGGTCGAACGCGTGGCGACGCCCTGGCCCACGAGCCGGTCGAGAAGGCCGGACATCGACGCCATGGAGACGCCGAACGAGGCGGACAGGCTTCTCCCCGTCGCCCCCTCCTCGGTGGTGACCAGGATCATCAGCACTTTGAGCTGTTGGATCGTGAGGTCCATCGAGAGCAGGTTCTGGAGGAGGGCGGTCAGTACGGCCTCCTCCATGGATCCGTTCAGGGTCTGGATCTCGTTCACGATGCGTTCGCGTTCGTGTTCGCCCTGTTCAGTCACCTCTCGTGGCATACCGCCATGATAGATCGCCGCGCGCGGGCCACCCCCCGACTCCAATACTTAGGACGATGCTAACCTTTTTGAGCACGGTTCACAGACACCTCCGTCGCAGCGCGTGACGAACGCCCCGATCCCCCGCGGAGCCCCGTCGGGCGGCGCCGCCGCCCCCGAGAGGACCTCCGGCCCCGCGCCCGCCGCCCCGCTGCGACACGTCGGCAACGAAGTGAGGACGGCACATGACCACAGCCTCCGGCGCGACCTCGAACATCGACGACCAGATCGAAGAGGTGGACCTCGAAGCGCTACGGGCCAGATACGCCCGGGAGCGCGACCGCCGCATCCGCCCCGACGGAGCGACCCAGTACCGCACGGCCGCCGGCGAGTTCGGCTACTACGCGAAGGACCCGTACACCCCGCGGACCGAGCGGGAGGCGCTGACGGACACCGTGGAGGTGCTCGTCATCGGCGGCGGGTTCGGCGGGCTCACCACCGGGGCGCGGCTGCGGCAGGCGGGCGTCGAGTCCCTCCGGATGATGGACGAGGCGGGCGACTTCGGCGGGACCTGGTACTGGAACCGCTACCCGGGCATCCACTGCGACATCGAGTCGTACTCCTACATGCCCCTGCTGGAGGAGGTCGGCTACGTGCCCAAGTGGCGCTACGCCCCCGGGGAGGAGATCCGGCAGCACGCGGTGGCGATCGCCGAGACCTTCGGCCTGTACCGCGACGCGCTGTTCCACACGCGGGTCACCGGCCTGGAGTGGGACGAGCAGGCGGACGAGTGGGTGGTCGAGACCGACCGCGGCGACCGCATGCGCGCCCGGTTCGTCATCACCTCCTCGGGCACGCTCACCCAGCCGAAGCTGCCCGGCATCCCCGGCATCGAGACCTTCCGGGGCCACACCTTCCACACGAGCCGGTGGGACTACGGCTACACGGGCGGCGACCAGGAGGGCGGACTCGACGGCCTCGCGGACAAGAGGGTCGCGGTCGTGGGCACCGGGGCCACGGGCGTCCAGGTCATCCCGCACCTGGGCCGCGACGCGCAGCACCTGTACGTGTTCCAGAGGACCCCCTCCTCGGTGGACGTGCGCGACAACCGGCCCACCGACCCGGAGTGGGCGGCGTCCCTGCGCCCGGGCTGGCAGCGCGAGCGCATGGAGAACTTCCTCGCGATCGTCTCCGGCGAACAGGTCGGGACCGACCTGACCCGGGACGGCTGGACGTCGACGGCGCGGCTCCAGCGCAAGATGATCACCGGCACGCTGGACACCGGCCTCCCCCCGGAGGAGCGCGAGAGGATCGACGAACTCGTCGACGCGCGGAAGATGAACCAGATCCGGGCCCGCGTGGACGAGGTCGTCGACGACCCGGCCACGGCCGAACTGCTCAAGCCCTGGTACCGCTACATGTGCAAGCGGCCCTGCTTCAGCGACCACTACCTCCAGACCTTCAACCGGCCCGACGTCACCCTCGTCGACACCGCCGACCACGGCGGCATCACGCGCATGACCGAGGACTCGATCGTCGTCGGGGACACCGAGTACCCCGTCGACTGCGTCGTCTTCGCCACCGGGTTCGACGTGGGCCGCTCCGGGGTCATGTCCGGCACGCTGCCGGTGCGCGGGCGCGGCGGTCGGGGACTGCTGGAGTCGTGGAGCCGCGGGCCCAGCACGCTGCACGGCTTCTACAGCAACGGGTTCCCCAACCTCTTCCACCTGGGGGCACTGCAGAACGCGAACTCCGTGAACTTCGCTCACATCCTGCTGGAGCAGGCCGAGCACATCGCCGCCGTCGTCGCCGAGGCCCGCAAGAGCGGCGTTCCCGTGGTCGAGCCCTCGCAGGAGGCGGCCGACGAGTGGGGCCGGACCGTCCGGGAGACGGCGCACGACAACTCCGCGTTCCAGGCCGAGTGCACGCCCGGCTACTACAACCGCGAGGGGGCCGGCGTCCACGGCGGTTCCTCCTACAGCCCCGGCCCCGTCGCCTTCCACCGGCTGCTCGGGGACTGGCGCAAGAGCAGCATCGGCGACGTCCTGGGCGCGAAGCCGTGACCCGTCCGCCCCGACCGAAGGGAAACCGTATGGAACCGCACCGCCGCACCACGCGACGCACGGTGATCGCCCGGGCGCTTCCGGCCCTCGTCCTCGCGGTCGCGGCGACGGGCTGCGCCGACGCCGCCGCCACCAGCACGGACGGCGAGGGGGACCGGACGGCCGAGCTGCTCGTCCAGGTCACCTCCGTCCACGAGGAGACGGGGATGACCCTCCTGGAGGGGCCGACCTTCGCCCCGGACGGAGGCCTCCTGGTCGTCGACGTCACCGCACCCGCCGGGGAGCCCAAGGTGCTCAGGGTGGACACCGGCTCCGCCGAGGTGGAACCGGTCTTCACGCACGGGGACGGCGCGTACACGTCGGCCCAGTTCAGCCCGCTCGACGACCGGCTGTACCTGACGGACTTCGCCGGGGGGAGGATCGACAGCATCACCCCGGAGGGGGAGGACCACACCACGTTCTTCTCCGGGGACGTCGACGGGACGCCCATGCAGCCGGACGACCTGGCCTTCGACGAGGCGGGGAACATGTACGTCAGCGACTCGACCGGGTTCGGCGATCCGGCCTGGGAGCCCCGGGGCCGGGTCGTCAGGATCGACGGGGAGACGGCCGAGGCGACCGTCCTGGCGGACGAGCTCCCGGCACCGAACGGCATCTCGTTCAGGGAGGACTTCGGGGGCCTCTGGGTCGGCCAGTACGCCGCGAACCGCGTCGACCACTACGAGCTCGACGAGGACGGGACCTCGGTGGTGACCTCCCACGCCGCCATCCACTTCGACGGCGGCACGAGCCGGATCGACTCCATCGCCGTCGACGCCGAGGGCAACCTCTACCAGGCGGTCCACGGCCAGCCGAGCATCTTCGTGTACAGCTCGACGGGTGAGCACCTGGCGACGGTGAGCGTGCCGTCCGACGACGCCGAGGGCCTGGAGTCGGCGACCAACGTCGCCATCGCACCGGGCACGACCGACGCGTACATGACCGTGAGCGGCGAGGACGGCGGGTTCGTCTACTCGTTCGAGGCCCTGGGCGAGGGGATCCGCCAGTCCAACGGGGGCTGACCACCGCGGGGGCGGGCAACCGCCCCGCCGACTCCGGGGTACGGGCCGGGGCCTTCGCGTGAAGGCCCCGGCCCGGGGAAGCCGCCTCGCAGGGCCTGGGGGCAGGGGCTCGGCGTTCACCGGAAGCCGGTTCGTCCTGTTACTGCTTGGCGGTCATGGAAATGCCGCTCATGGCGAGTGAGAACAACCGGACGAAGACCTTCCTCACGTCGGGGTCGCGGTCGATTCTCTCCAGTGAGAAAAATCTTGGAGGGTTGAGGTCCATCGTCGTCATGCCGCCGCCTCCTCCCTCGGGGGTCGAGAAGATCAGGAGGCACCGGTAGGACCGCACGACCCCTCCCCGCTCCTCGCGCATGAACGATTGGAGGAGGACGTCTTCTTCCTTCACCTGCCTGCGGAGCGCATGCTCTGAGCTCCACCGGGTTCCCCACCCCCGCTCCTCCGCCTCCAGCTGGATTTCGAGCAGGGTGGGGAAACTGATCCGGCACACGCGGAAGTCGGGGTCGCTCGAATGAATGGTGGGCATCAGGGAAAATTCTCCACGGTAGGCGTCTGCGCGGGTCGGCGTGCCGGGGGTTGTGCCGCCCTGGGATCTCGCGCCGATTCCATTTTTGCGCTCGAGGCCGAACGGGCGGACCTGTGGCCCCGGTTGCAGGTGTATGGCCGGCCGCCGGAGCGAGGAGACTCGCATCCGTGCACTGTTGGCCGGGTGGCCGGTCGGGGGCCGGACACACGGGCCGGGCGGCCGCAGCCGGTCCGGCTCGCGGCCGGGTGTCGGCGCCCGGTTGCCCCGCTACCGTGTGCCGGCGAGTCCGCCCATCACCTCGTACGTCTGCCGCGGATTCAGCGGCGGGTGGGGGAGCGGTCCCCGGGCGGCCTCCCAGTGAAGGCAGCAGGCCTTACGAGTTGGTGCGTGATAGCGGGTGAGGCATGGTGGACCCGTCCGCGGTGCTGGTCAGGTGTTCGCGGTGCGGTCGCAGACCAGCCCGGCGATGGCCCGGTAGGTGGCCGGAAGGTTCTCCCGCCGATGGGTCCAGCGCGTCAACTGCTTCCAGCGCTTGTGGTCGGCCAGGGCGTGCTCGACGGTGATTCGATCTGCCGAATGCGCGTGGCGGTGGTGCTTCCACTGCTCATGGAACTCGGGTAGGGCACTCTTGTTCGGTTTGCGCGGCGGAGTGCGGGCCTGCTGCGGGTGGTCACGTCGCAGACCCGGATAACCGTCATCCAGTAGTACTTCTACCTGCGGGAAGAACCGGAAACAGGAGTCGATGCCCTCGATGCGTGCCGCGGTGGCGTCGTGCATCCGACCTGGGCGCATCGTGTCGGTCCACAAGGTGCGCCCGTGGTGGTCGGCCACGACGGTGGCCTTCATCGTGTTCTGCTTCTTCTTGCCCGAGACGAACGCCCGCCGGCCGCCCCGTCCCGCGCGTGGCCGCCGGACTTGGATCTCGGTGGCGTCCAGCCGCAGTTCCACACCCTCGGCGTGGGCGTGGGCGAAGACGTCTTCCAAGGTGCGCAGACGCACCCCCGGGCGGTTCGGGACCGCGTGTCCACGCTCGGCCGGCAGGGTGCGGATCTGGCCGACGGCGCGGGGGAAGAGTGGAGCGGTCCACCCCGAACAGCAGGCCCAGGACCGCGTGCGGCAGGTCATGGCGCAGGTGGATCAGAGTGGCCACCAGGCGGTCGACGAAGACCAGGCGGTGCCGGGCACCCGCCCCAGCTGTCCGTTTCCTCGACCCGCCCCGGACCTGGTTCTTGTGGTTTTCCACGGCCACTTCCCAGGGGTGGGCCAGTTCCTCGACGAGCGCGGCCAGGTGGTGACGGGAGATACCGGTAAACCAGGGGTGGGCCAGGACCGCGCGGTTGAGCTTGATCGCCACAGCCAGAGCATGTCACGACTCTTCAGCGGAGCTTCACCCGCTATCACGCACCAGCTCGTAAATCCTGGAGCGTTCCTCCTAGCCCCCAACAAGGCCATCCAGCCACCCGCACCGAGCTGAAGAGCACATCAGGCCGGGGAAGCGCTTATGCCTTCGCCCCAGCCGCGCGGCGGTACCAGGCCTCCGCCTCCCTCGTCTCGCCCCGCTCCTTCAGCAGGTTCCCGAGGTTGTTCATGGCGCGGGTGTAGTTGCCGTCCTCGGCAATGGCTTGGCGGTACCATTGCTCGGCCTCATCCTTCTCGCCCTGCCCCTTCAGCAGGTACCCGAGGTTGTTCATGGCGCGGGGGTGGCCATCCTCAGCGGCGCGCCGGAACCAGTCCTCGGCCTCATCCTTCTCGCCCTGCCCCTGGAGCAGGATGCCGAGGTTGTTCATGGCGCGGGTGTTGCCGCCCTCAGCGGCGCGCCGGTACCAGTCCTCGGCCTCATCCTTCTCGCCCTGCTCCTGGAGCAGGATGCCGAGGTTGTTCATGGCGCGGGTGTTGCCGCCCTCGGCGGCGTGGCGCAGTCGGGGATCTTCGTCATCTTCGGAGAGAGTGGCGGGTGTTTCGAGGCGAGGGGGTGTGGTGCGGCCGGTGAGGAGCATGTCTAGGATCTGGCGTGCGGTGGGTCGCTGGTCGGGGTCCTTGGCCATGCACGCCAGCACGATGCCCAGGAGCGGGTCGGCCAGGTCCCCGGTCTGGGGCGGGTGGTTGAGGACCCGGTTGATGCGTGAGGCCTGGGTGGGGCCGGGGAAGGCTTCCGAACCGGTCGCCGCGTGAATCATGACCGCACCCCAGGCGAACAGGTCCGCGGCCGACCCCAGGGTGGTGCCCTCGATCTGCTCGGGGGCCATGTAGCCCAGGGTGCCGATCCGGGTGGCCGTGGAGGTCTCGGCGGCGTCCAGGGCGCGGGCGATCCCGAAGTCGATCACCCGCGGCCCGTCCGGACCCAGCAGGATGTTCGCGGGCTTGAGGTCGCGGTGCACCACCCCGGCGGCGTGGATCGCGCTCAGCGCGGTGATGGTCTGCACCGCCAGGCGCTGCAGGTCCCCGCCGGTGCGGGGGCCGTCCTGCCGGACGGCCTGGGACAGGGTGGGGCCCTCGATGTACTCGGTAGCGATCCAGGGCCGGTCGGCCTCGGCGTCGGCGTCCACGATCTGGGCCAGGCAGAACCCCTGCACCTTGCGGGCGTTGACCAGTTCCTGGGAGAAGTAGCGGCGCACCTGGGCGTCCTTGGCCAGGTGGGGGTGGAGCAGCTTGACCGCCGCGCGCCGCCCGACGGCGTCCTGGCCCAGGTGGACCGTGCCGAACCCGCCCGAGCCCAGCTCCCGCACCAGACGGAACCCGCCCACGTGTTGGCCCCCACCCACCGCTGCTCCCAATTGTTCGCCGTTCCTTGCTCAACCAATCTAGACAGATGCGAGCGAAGGCGCTATCGGATCGTTGGCGAACCCTGGTGGGGTCTACCGCTAAATCATGTAGCGATTATCCTCGCCCCGGGCTACCTTGCGGCTCCCGTGGCTTCGGGAGAACCGGCCCACTGACACACCTGGCAGATCCACGCCACCTTCGGCTACCGCGAGTTCCCCGCGGAAGCCTCACTCACCTCCGCCACCATCATCTCCGTCCTGGTTGAGCATGCTTTGCGGGCTCCAGAACTTCCGCAGGGGGCCCAGGCCATACCAGGTCAGGAAGCCGACAAAGCCGAACAAGAAAAAACCCTCAAGGAGGCTGCTTCTGGAGAAGGCCCAGATCCCCAGGAGCACGGAGAACTGGGCGATCAGTCCCAGGACGGCGATCGTGCACACAACCACGACGGTCTTCATGATCCCAAAGACGCCCGCAACGGATTCGTGCAACTCGTCCGTAAATTCTTTCTGTTCCGCTCGCTCCGCCGCTGCCCGCGGCCCGGCGTCGGGCGGCGCGATACCCGGGAGGTGGGAGGCCGCTGTCGGCCGAAGGTTGGGAGAGTCCGGCGTATGCCCTGCTGGCAGCCTGCTTGCAGCCCCGCCCCACAAGGACCGAGCTGCCTGCCAGAAGAAGGCCGCGGCCCCAACCCACAACGCAGCCCCGAGATACCAAATCACCATACTCCACGCAAGAGGCGCAAGAATAGCACATGAGATGGAAAGTCCTAATAGTGTCAGACCGAGGTGGGTTCGGTGTTTCATCGCCACGCTCCTACTGTTCTTGTCCCCACCCTTTTAAACGCAGGCGCCGCTTCGGTGGTTCCATGCCTAGCGGGAGCGCGTATCCGGGTATCGCCCATTTTGTGGCCGTTCATGCTGAACGATCACGGAAAGTCGTGTTCGGGGCTTCGGGGCTTCGGTGCGCCGGGGCTTTTCGTGGCGTGGCGCAATTGGCTGCGCGGCTCCAATGAGAACACCAACGGCCTGCTCAGTCAGTACTTCCCCAAGGGCACGGACCTGTCGGTCCACTCCCGCGAGGACCTGGACGCGGTCGCTGTCGAGCTGAACTCCCGCCCACGCAAAACGCTCGGCTGGGAAACCCCAGCCGAGCGCCTCGCTAAGCTACTCGCCGCAACCAACTGACCTCACGTGTTGCGACGACTCCTGGAATTCGCCTTGGTTTGCCCCGAGCCAGCGACGCACCGTCCGGACGAGGGCGGCGGTGTCGTGTCGGCGGAACCAGGCCACGACACAGACGAGGACCAGGGTGGCCGCCGGGATGGCGACCAGGTCCGGGGTCGCGATGGCGCTCAGGACCGTCGCGCCGATCATCAGCGGGATCTGGCAGAACAAGGCGAGGCCGCACAGCCGGGGAATGAGCAGCGCGATCGCCCCGGCGAGCTCCAGCCAGCCGACGACGACCATGCCGGGGATGCCGAGTCCGATCAGCTCGAACGGCGCGACGGCGATGGGGTCGGCCATCGCCTTCGGGAGGGCGATGAACGCGAATACGACGGCCAGCAGCACCTGCAACGTCCAGAGGGTGACTGTGCCGGCGACGGGTCGGGGTCGGGGACGGGTTGAGGGTGTCATCGTGGGCATGTCGGTTCCTGTCGTGGTCGACCGTGTCCCGGTCTGAAGTCGTGAGGTGGCGCAACAAATTAGAAACCGTGCCGCTGCGGCATACTCAAGGCCCGCACCGAGGGAAGTGGAGAAAGCTCGCCTCCTGGTGCGTGGCGAGCACTTGACCAGGTCAGAGCAGAACAGGCTAATGACCGGGCAGTTCGGCATCGGTCAGATGATGGTGTGTCCTGCGTTTTTCGGAGTCGGATTTCTGGATCCTGGGACCACGTGACCCTTGAAGGAGGGCATCGTGGGACGTCGTGGATACCCCGCCGAGTTCCGCCGCAAGGTCCTGGACCTGGCCTGGGCCGGACGCAGCGTCGCGGACGTGGCACACGATCTGGACATCAGCACCGAGACGATCTACGCCTGGCGGCGCCAGGACCGCATCGACCAAGGCCTGGCCCCGGGCAGGACCAGCACCGAGAAGACCGAGCTGGCCGCGGCCAACAAGCGCATCGCCGAACTGGAGACCGAACTGGCCATCCACCGCCGGGCCAGTGAGCTGTTGGGGAAGGTGGTGCCCCCAAAAGACGGTTCGCGGCGATCGCGGTGACGGCCACCGAGGGACATCCGGTCCAGGTCGCCGTCCGGGTCCTGGGGGTGTCCGAGTCGGGGTTCTACGCCTGGCGCGACCGCGGACCCTCGGCCCGCTCGGTCCGGCATGTGCTGCTCACTGACACCATCCGCCAGATCCACGCCGCATCCAACGGCGTCTACGGGGTGCGGCGGGTGCACGCCGAACTCACCTTGGGCCGTGGACTACGCGTCTGGCATGGGACGGTGGCGATGCTGATGTCCCGGGCCGGCGTCAAGGGGATCGCCGGCCGCCCGAAGTGGCGGCGTGCGCGTCCAGACCTGGTCTCTTCCGACCTGGTGGATCGCCGGTTCGCCCGCCAGGGCCTGGATCAGCTGTGGGTCACCGATATCACCGAGCATCCCACCCGCCAGGGCAAGGTGTACTGCGCGGTGGTGCTGGACGTGTGCTCGCGGCGTGTGGTCGGGTGGGCGATCGATTCCTCGCCTACGGCGGCGTTGACCACGAACGCGCTCGGGATGGCCATCGACAACCGTGAACCAAACCCGGGGACGGTGATTCACTCCGATCATGGCGTGCAGTTCGGGTCGTGGGCCTTCACGCGTCGGGCCAAGGAGTCCGGGCTGGTGCCCTCGATGGGATCGATCGGGGACTGCTACGACAATGCCGTCATCGAGTCGTTCTGGTCGCGTATGCAGGTCGAGTTGCTGGATCGGCGCAGGTGGAGGACCCGCATGGAGTTGGCCAACGCGATCTTCGAGTATTTGGAGATCTTCCACAATCGGCAACGGCGGCATTCGGCGATCGGCTGGCTGACACCCGTAGAGTTCGAGAAGAGACTACCGAGCACCGTGGCCTGAGAATCCGAAAACACGGCTCCACCGAAGCCGGTACATGCCAGAGCCTCCATCACACCCGGCACGAAACAAGCCCTGCCGCCACGTGCACCGACGCAACGCGGCGCGCCCCCTGTCCCAGGGCTAGGTCCTTCAACGAGCGGGCCGGGGTCCGGTAGCACGGCAGACGCGGCCCCGGCCCGGACCGCTCGGGCGCCTGGGGCACCGCCCCACCGGGATGGGCGTTCAGATCACCGCGCACCGCGACCACGTAGTCCAGGCCCCGCTCGGCCAACCCGTGGCGCAAGCCATGGAACTGCCCGTAGCCGGCATCCGCCGCCACCACCTGGTCGGCCAGCCCCCAGGAGCGGGTCTCATCGGCCATGTCCAGGGCCGGCCGCCATTTCTCCCGGTGGTCGACCTGGTCGGGCACCCCGGTCTTGGCCCGACGCGGCTCTTGGGGGTCTGCCCAGTCCTTGGGCAGGTAGAGCCGCCATGCCAGGGGGACGGAGGCGGCATCGGTGACCGCGTGCAGGCTCACCGCGCTCTGGCACACCGCCTGCTTGCCCAGGGCCCCGCACCACTGGTGGGCCGCCCCACCGACTCGGCGCCGGCTTTGGGCAGGCCCGAGTCGTCGATCACCCACGCATCCGGGGTGATCGCCTTACTCACCTTGGTGGCCAGGCGTCGTTGGACGGGGGTGTGCTCCCACGGGGACTGGCCCACGAACTGCTGCAGGGCCTGCATGTTGCCGTCCGGGAGGCGCTCGGTTATGGGCTGGATGGACTTGCGCCGCCCGTCCAGCATCAGACCGCGCAGGTAGCAGTTGCCCCAGGCCCGGGAGTCCTTGCGGGGATGGACGCGAAGACCTCGGCGCAGAACGCATCGAGGTCCTCGCGCAGCTCTTCTACAGCGGCCGGATCCACGCGTCCATGATGGCGGGACCGAGCCGAGAAATCAGATACTCAACGAAGTACTACTAGGTGGGAGTCGGTGATGGCTGAACGATGGGTGCTCCCATCAAGGAAGAAGCCGTATGCGGTCCGACCTGTGACAACACCCGACCGCTCTGCACTACTGGGACATGTACACCGGGCGCGACCGCTTCGAGCGGTTCCACCCCGAGCCGCTCGCCCAGGGAACCGCGGCGTAGCGCACCGCGCGGCGCCGCCCCCGGCCTGCGTCGGCCCCGGCCGGCGCAGGGCCGACGTCCGGGTACGGCCGTCCCGGTACCCCCGGCCGATGACCCGCACCGGTCCGTTCCCTAGCGTGGTGTGGCACCAGGAAGTGGAACGACCGGAAGGAACAGGACATCTTGTCGAACAGGTCACAGAGCCGCAGCGGAGCGGGCGCGCGTATCCGGCAGGCGGGCCCCCGCGTCGCCGCCTCGGCGCTCATCCTGGCCCCCGCCCTCGCCCTGGCCGCCCCGGCGCAGGCCGAGCCGACGCCCGCATGCCTCGGTGAGGAGGGCGCCACCGTCGAGGAGGCGCGGATCGCCGGGGAGGTCCCGCAGGAGATCCTGGCCAGATCCGGGTTCGCCGCGGACGTGGACCGCTTCACCGAGGAGCTGTGCGCGGCCTCCGACACGGACGAGGCGGGCGAGATCGTCGCGCGCCACGCCGACGCGCTCTGGCGCAAGGCGGTGGACCGCGTCCGCGGGACCGGTGTCGTCGAGGGGGACCTCAGCGCCGGGGACGACCGGCCGCTCTACTGGGCGCGGCTCGGCATGACCTCGGCCCTGCACCGCTGGGAACCGGGCTTCGAGCTGGCCGGGGCCGACCGCGAGGCTCTCGTGGCCGACATGGACCGCCGCTCCCGCGGCCAGGACGACGCCGGCTTCGCCGGGGACCCGGGCGGCCCCGGGGTGTCCCGCGTCGTCGTGACCGGGTTCGACCCGTTCCAGCTCGACAACGACATCCGCCAGGCCAACCCCTCCGGTGCGGCCGCCCTCGCCCTGGACGGAGCGGTGATCGAGACCGGCGACGGCGTCGCGGTCGTCGAGGCGATGCTCTTCCCGGTGCGCTGGCGCGACTTCACCGACGGCATGGTCGAGCACGCCCTCCTGCCGCACTACACCGGCGACCGGCCGGCCGACGCGGTCATCACCGTCAGCCAGGGCCGGGACGGCCGGTTCGACCTGGAGGCGCACAACGGCGCCTGGCGCGGCGGCGCCGCGGACAACGAGTCGGTCGGCACGCCGGAGACGGCCCCCATCCCCGACGGCGTCCCCACCGTCACCCCCCAGCCGCAGTGGTCCGACTCCTCCCTGGACCACCCGTCCATCATCGGGGAGACCGGCGGGGAGCCCTTCCCCGTGGTCGACAACACCCAGGTGACCGAGATCCCGGCGGGCGGGACCACGCCGGTGGTGCGCCCGGACGGGCCCACGCCCGGATCCGAGGCGCGGGCCGGGGGCGGGGGCAACTACCTCTCCAACGAGATCGCCTACCGCAACACCCTGCTGCGCGACGCCACCGGCCTGGACATCCCGGCCGGGCACGTGCACACGCCGATCCTGCACTTCGGGCCCGGCGGCGGCGTCACCGACCCCGAGTTCGAGGAGAACCGCGCGGCCATCTCCGGCCAGGTCGAGGCCATCGTCGCGGCCGCCGTCCGACCGTGACCGCCGGGGGCGGGCGTCGCCACGGGCGCCCGCCCCCGCGACCCCCGGACCGCCGTCCGTCCCGTCGTGGGGGCTGCGCGGCGGGACGGACGACTGACGCTTTTCGCAGGACGTTCACCAGGAGATTCCCACCGGCGAAACGGGGAGGCGGTCCGGGACCCGGTCCGGACATTTCCCCGGAGGAACGGAACGGCTCCGTCCTCAGTGCACTGTGAAGAAGATGTGTGCGTTTCATGAGGGCATTGACCGGCAGTGCGCGCGGAGGGCAGGATGCTTATGCGTTCCGCTCTGAACTGTGAGTTTCCCGAGCATCGGAAGCCGTGTTTTTCCTCACCCGGACTTCGTTCCGGGGGATGTGGTTCCCTCTGGAAGCCCTGCGGTTGTGGGCATGCAGGACCCGGCTTCGACCCCTGGGTGAGGTCTTGGTAAATTCTTCCGGTCCCGGTGAAAAGGTGGGTAAGTCGAATGCGCGGTCGGGTTCAGCGGTTTACCCGACGTGCGTAGATGTCGTTCCCTGTCCCCTTGTCCATGCGAGGTGATCGGAGAGTGAAACGGAGATGAACATCGGCTCGGACCGGGCGTCCGTGAAGAAGGCGTGTTCCTGACGTGCCGGTCGTCGTTCCGGCGTTCCCTTTCATGCTCCGCCCCGATCCGGGCCCCTGGCCACCGACATCCGACCACAGAACGTCCGATCATCCTGAGGAGACACACGATGTCCGCTGACCGAACGAGTGCGGCCCCCCGACGAGCCACAGCAGCGGCGCTCACCGGCCTGCTCGCCGCGGGACTCGCCGTCGTCCTGCCCGCGACCGCCGCCGCCGGCACCGGGCCCTCGCCCGTCTGCACCTCCGAGGCGCACCCCGAGACCGCCGAACGGCTCGACCAGCGGATCAGACAGGAGGCCGCCCTACGGGAGGGCACCATCGCCGTGGGGGTCTCCGCCTTCGAGGGGGACCTCGTCTGCGAGCTCGGCGCGGACACCCGGTTCGACGCCGCCAGCGTCGGCAAGGTCGTCGTCCTCGGCGCGCTCCTGCGCACGGCCATGGACGAGGGCAGGGAGCTGACCGCACGGGAGCACGAGCTCGCGACCGACATGATCACCGTGTCGGGCAACGACTCCGCGGTCGAGCTCCGCAACCAGCTCGGCCCGGAGCGCATCCAGGGCTTCCTCGACCTCGCCGGGATGGACGACACCCAGTTGCACCCCGAGGGGTACGTCGGTCTGATGAAGATCAACGTCGGGGACCAGCTGACCCTGCTCGACGTGCTCGGCAGCGACAACGACGTGCTCGGGGCCGACGAGCGCGCCTACGCCCGCGGCCTGATGGGCGACGTGACCGAGGAGCAGCGCTGGGGCGTGCCCACCGGGGCTCCGTCGGGCGCCGAGGTCTACCTGAAGAACGGCTGGCTGCCCTACGACAATACCGACACCTGGCGGATCAACAGCATCGGCGGGTTCCGGGACACGCCGGTCGGGGACTACGACGTCGTCGTCCTCACCGACGGCAACGACGGCATGCAGTACGGCGTGGACACCATCGGGTCCGTCGCCGTGGGGGTGCACTCCGTCCTGTCGGGCGAGGGCATGAGCACCCTGTCGCAGCCGCCCCGGACCCCCGAAGCGGTCTCCGACGGCTCCGACCGGGCCTGAGCCTCCGGCTCCGCACCTCCTGGACGGTGGACGCGGAGCCGAGGCGTGGTCCGGGCGAGCGGGGCCGGACCACGGGGGCCGTGACCGCGACCGGCCACGGCCCCGGAAGCCGCCCTGCCCGTGCTCCCCACGGGCAGGGCGGCGCCGTCTCCCCTCAGGAACCGGCGGGCGCGCCCGCGCCGCGCAGGTGGGACATGCTGCCGTACAGGTCCTGGAGCCGCCGCACCTCCTCGGCGTCGACGAAGTGCGCGATGCCGCGGCCGTAGTCCTTGGCCGTCTCGACGGCGAACCGCACGGCGGTCTCCACGCTGCGCAGGTCGGTGGCCCCGGTGGCCGACCCGGCCACGGCGGTCTCGGTCACGATGGCCACGCCCACGACCGGCGCGGCGGTGGCCGTCGCCGGCTGCAGGATCGAGTTCACGTGGTAGACGCCGTTGCCGTACGGGGTGATGTCCTGCATGGTCAGCGGCATGACGACCGGGGCGCGGCCGGTGGTGCGGGAGACGATGTCCAGCAGGGTCTCCGGGACGCGGACGATCCACCCGTCGACCACGGCCGGGGTGATGGCGATGCCGTGGTGGTTGCACACCCGGTTGCCCTTGGTGGTGTCCACGGACAGGATCGCGTCCATGGCGGGCAGGACCTCGTGCCGGTTGCTGACGTCCTGGTCCACGACCGACCCCATGAACGGGACCGGGTCGTGGGGCTGGGTCGGGGCGTCGGGGTCGATGTGGGTGGCCACGACGACGTCGCCCGGGAGGGTGTCGCCCCGACGGCGCATGTCCAGGAGCTTGGCGGCCGCGGCGACGGCGGTCAGGGCGCCGTCGCCGTCGCTGACGAAGCCGATCTGCTCCGGGCGCGCGCCCAGGCCGCCCAGGCGGCCGAGGATGCCCAGGGTGGGGGCCGAACCGCCCGACGACGCGCCGTCGGTGCCGGGGATCGTCACCCGGACGAAGTCGGTGGACCCCCCCTCGCCCGCGACGGTCTCGACGGCGACCTCGCCGTCGGCCGCCCCGTGGCGGCGCAGGTACTCCGCGACGGACGCCCCGTCCGCGGTCGGGGTGTCGAGCAGGTCGTGGGTCTCGATGACGTGGCTCCAGGACATGGGTGCCTCTCTCGGTCGGTGGCGGGCCGCCTGGCCCGGGCGGGCGGTACGACCGGTGCGGACACCGGTCGCGGCGGTCCTTCGGGACTGCGCCGGCCGCGCGTCCGGAGCGCGGCCGACGGGACTGTGCGGGGCGGGGTCAGCCGCCCGCGGCCCGTACGGCGGCCCGCGCCCCGGCGCGGACGGCGTCCACGACGGGGACGCCGACCTCGTCGGCGAGCCGGGCGTACAGGCCGATGGTGGTCATGCCGGTGCACGCGAACATCAGGGTGTCCGCGCCCATGGCGACCAGGCGTTCGGCGGCCTCGACCGAGGCGGCGAACCCCGCCGCGGTGGCCAGGTCGTGGGTGCGCCGCACGCCCTCGGGCACGAGCGCGGCCACGCGCGCGGACCCGAGCACGGCGGTGACCGACTCCGGGGTGCGGGTGGTCAGGTCCAGGACGCCGACCCGTGAGCCCAGTTCCAGGGCCCTGCGGGCCGCGGACTCCCCGGCGCCGACCACGGGGACGCCGACCGCGGCGCGCGCCCGGGACAGCCCCGGGTCCGCGGCGCAGCTGACGAGCAGCGCGTCCACGCCGTCCTCGCGCTCCATGCGCACGGCCAGGTCGGCGACCTTGGCCGAGGCGAGCGCGAAGGTCGCGTCGTCGTGCACCCCGTCCGGCTGGTCGGGCAGGCACCGCGAGACGGTGCCCACGCCCAGCTCCTCCCGGATGACGCGGCCGTGGTCGTCCAGCCGCTCCCCGTCGTCGGTGGTGACCACCCGGATGACGCCGATCCTCATACCGCCGCCTCCGCCCGCGCGTCGAGGGAGTCCAGGACCTCTGCGGCCAGGCGCACGCAGACCGACCGTGCCAGGACCACCGGCAGGCCCGAGGCGGCGGCCGCTCGGGCGCGCATCTCCTCCGTGTAGCCGATGCAGTCCAGCGCCAGGAGGTCGGCGCCCCCCTCGGCGAGGCGCCGCGCGGCGGCGGCGAGCTCCTCCGGGGTGCCGGTGTAGGGGGAGCAGGCGTCGGTGAGGACCCGCGCCCCGGAGGGGAGGCGGCGGCCGAACTTCGCCTCGGTGTCCGCCCGCTGCTCGGGCAGGGGGCACACCACGCCCACGCACCCGGTGTCGCCGAGCAGGGCCGCGGCTCCGAAGGCGATCAGCCGGTCCGGCACGAAGAGCGGCTTGGCGTGCTCCAGCTCGGGGAAGGCGCCGGTACAGGCGAGCAGCACCGCGTCGACCCCGCGCTCCAGGTCCGCGAGGACGCCGGGAAGCCGCTCCATGACCAGTGACTCGCCCAGGACGACGGAGGAGCCGTCGGCCAGGCGGGTGGTGAGGGCGTGGTCGTCCGGCGCGACCGGCCGCGCCTCGATCTCGGCGCGGGTGAGGCCGTCGAGCACCCCGCGCTCGACGACGACGGCCCCCGGGACCAGGGCGGTCAGCTCCGGCACCAGGTCCGGACGCGGCGCCTGGCCGATGGTGAGGACTCCGAGGCGTGTCATGGTTCCTCCAGGTTTCAGCGGCTGAAGATGGTGCCGACGGAGTGGACGGAGTCGCCGGCGATGAGGCCGGCGCCGACGAGGGCGATCTCCTGCTCGCCCTTCTCGCCGCGGCGGCGCTCCCACACGAGGCGGATCGCCAGCCCGGCCAGGACGAGCCATCCGGCGTTGGGCGTGGCCACGAGCAGGCCGGTGGCGAGCAGCACGCCCATCTGCCTGCGGGGCCCGCCCAGGAACTGCACCACGGCACCGGGCACGGCCCACAGCGCGAGCTGGAGCAGGACGGAGGGGTCGGTCAGGCCGGCCTCGATGGTGTCGGCGTAGACGATCGAGGTCGGCGGCACGGCGCCGTCCGCGAACAGGCCCTGCCACAGCAGCGCGACCATGCCGATCGCGACGGCGAACCCGATCATGGAGGAGAAGAGCTGCTGGCGGCGCCCGTCCAGCTCGTAGGCGGTGTAGGGGCGGCGGTCGCGGCGCAGGACCCAGCCCGCCTTGAAGTCGTAGCCCATGTCCGCGAAGGCGGGGCCGGTGGCCGCGCAGTAGCCGACGAGCAGGGCCAGCGGGACCCCCGGGATGCCCAGGGCCAGGCCCAGGATGAGGAAGATCAGGGTGACCGCGAAGGCGGGGAACCAGCCCGCGTGCATGGCGGCCAGGCCGACGATCAGCTCGTGGACCAGGGCGGCCACGGCGGCGAACAGGACGAACCCGACGATGCCCAGCCAGCTCATGTCCGACCAGATGCCGCCGGCGACCGCGAGCACGAGGGCGCCCAGGGCGAACAGGACGTAGCCCGAGCCCAGGGCCCGGCCCAGCGTGGCCCGGTCGACCGTGTAGGCCAGGGAGGGGTCGTCCTGGGCCGCCCGCTCGCGGGCCGCCTCGCGCTCGGCCTCCCGGCGGCCCTGCCGTCCGGCGAGGATGACGACGATCTGCACCAGGGCGACCACGCCCGCGCCGATCATGACGCCGTGCGGCACGTAGACCGCGTTGAGGTCGACCCCGATCACCGCGGGGGAGTACTGGGCGACGAGCAGGCCCACGGCGAACATGAGCAGCGCCCAGACGTTGCCGATCATCGCGATGCCCGCCGCCGACATCGGCATGCCCAGGAAGGACGCCCCGAGCCCCACGACGCCGCCGCCCACCAGGACGGCGGCCTGGCGCCCGCCCTTGTCCCCGGCCTTGATGGTCTCGGCGGCGGCGACACCGGGGGGCCAGGCGGCATCGGCCGGCAGGAACCGGGAGCCGAACGCCTTGTACAGCACGAACACGTCGATGAGCAGGCCCAGGGACGCCCCCAGCAGCATCGGCCACACCAGGTCCGGACGGCCGAAGAGGAACGGGATGGCGATCGGGGTGAGCAGCGAGTTCGCCGAGGCGAAGGTCGCGCCCGAGATCGACGACTGGATGAGGTTCTGCCGGTGCGTGTTGCGGAACGACCGCAGACCCAGGAACCCGGCCCGGCCGATGAGCATGGCGACGACGGCGCCGATGACGCTCGTGTTGGGGGAGACGCCGAGCGTCGTGATCATGTGGATGCCGATGACCGCTCCGAGGAGGCTCACCAGGACGGTGACGATCACGACGACGGGCTCGAACGCCCGCGGATGGCGCGCGCCCTCCGAAGTCTGCGGTTCTGTGGACGAACCGTGTGCCGAGGGTTCCATGTGTGTCCTTCGGGGATGGCTCGCGTCCGGCGGGGACGGAGTGTCGCTGGTCAAAGGCCTGCGGGACGCGGATGCCGCGCCCCGGCCCGTCACGCACAGGCTGCCCCCCGTTCACCCGCCGGGGCAAAGGTTTCCCACTATGTGGGAGTTAAGATCACATTGCGATCCCTTGGGACAGGGTCCCCGGCCCGGCGGCGCGCATAGGGTGAGCCCCATGTCCACCGGTCCCACGGAACGCACCGGCCCCCTCCAGACGGTCGACCGCGCGCTCGACGTCCTCCTCAGCTTCGACGAGTACCGGACGAGCTGGGGCGTCATGGAACTTGCCGAGGAGTTCGGCCTGGCCAGGTCGACCGCCCAGCGGCTCCTCGCCTCCCTCGCCGGCAAGGGGTTCCTGCGCGCCGACCCCGACACCCGCCGCTACGGCATGGGCCCCGCCATGTGGCGCATGGCCGGGCTGTGGGAGCGGTCCGGCGGGCTCTCCGCCCTGGCCGAGCCCCTGCTCGCCGACCTGGCCCGCACCAGCGGGCGGACCTCCCTGTTCTGCGTCCCCGACGGCGCCCACGTGCGCTGCATCGCCGCCGTCAGCGGCTCCGAGGGGCCGCGCCGGTCACACCCCTTCGTCGACGAGCTCTACCCCGCCCACGCGGGAGCCACCTCCCGCGCCTACTTCGCCTTCCTCGACCCGGCCGAGCGCAGGGCCCTGCTGGCGGGCCGCCCGTCCGCCCGCTTCTCCGACCTCACGCCGTTCGACGAGCACGAGGTCGAGGGGCTCTTCGACACGGCCGTCGAGGAGGGGTACGCGCTCTCCCAGGGCGAGTACGACGCCGCCTCCCGCGCGCTCGCCGTCCCCGTGTTCGGCGGCAAGCGCCCGGTCGGCTCCGTGTCCCTGGTGGAGAACAAGTACTCCGACCACGACGACGACCTGCTCGACCACCTGGCGCCGCTGCGCGCCTCCGCCGACGAGCTCACCGGGCTGCTCTCCAACCGGCGCCCGGCACCGCCCACCCGCAGGTGGAGGCGGGGCCACGGCTCCCGCCCCTCCCCGCGCCCGACCGCTCCCTGAAGGGGGACCATGCCCGAGCTGCTGCTCCTCTCCAACTCGACCAACCACGGCCGCGACTACCTCGACCACGCGTGGACGGACGTGGAGGCCTTCCTCGACGGCCGCGACGAGGTCGCGTTCGTGCCGTTCGCCGGGGGCGACCACGACGCCTACACCGCGCGGGTCGCCGAGGCCTTCGCCGCCCGCGGGGTCCGGGTCACCGGGGTTCCGGCCGACGCCGGGGCCGCGCGCGTCCTCGACGGCGCGCAGGCGGTCTTCGTGGGCGGCGGCAACACGTTCCGCCTGGTGGCCACCCTCCAGCGCACCGGGATCATGGGGGAACTGCGCGACCGCGTCCTGGCGGGCCTGCCCTACATGGGGGCGAGCGCGGGCACCAACATCACCGCCCCCACGCTGCGCACCACCAACGACATGCCCATCGTCGAGCCGGAGTCGTTCGCCGCGCTGGGGTTCGTGCCGTTCCAGATCAACCCGCACTACCTGGACGCCGACCCGCGGTCGACGCACAACGGCGAGACCCGCCTGACCCGGCTGACGGAGTTCCTGGAGGTCAACGACGTCGACGTGCTCGGCCTGCGGGAGGGCGTCCACCTGCGGGTGGAGGGCGCGGGGACGGACGTGGTCCGGGCGACCCTCGGCGGCGCCGCGGTGCAGCCGGACGCTCCGGGCCCGGCGATCGTCTTCCGCCGCGGCACGGAGCCCTTCGAGGTGTCGGGTGAGGTGACCGACCTGTTCGCCCGCACGCCCCGCTTCGACCACCCTGTCTGAGGCGGGCGGCGCGGGGGCTCCTCCGCCGCTTACCTGACACCGGGCGGGCCCCGACCGGCGGCGGAGGAGCTGCCGGCGGGCCGCCCGGCACGCACGCCCGGCGGCGGGCGCGGCCCGTGCCGTCAGGCCAGACCGGCCCTGCCGAACAGCGGGGCGTAGCCGGACGGCAGGTGGCTCAGGAGCTGGTTCAGCTCCCCGCCGGAGACGTTCTCGGCCACCGCCGTCAGGACCGCCCCCGCGTCGTGCCTCGCGGTGTCCTCCCGCGAGCCGGTCCGCTCCGCGACGCGGCGGCAGAACTCCTCGGTTCCGAAGGCGTGGGCCCCGGGCTGCCCGGCTTCCCGGAGTTCCGCCCCCAGCGGGTCCGGGAGCTGCGCGGCCAGCTTGTCGACGGACTCGTCCGGCAGGCGGGTCGCGAGCACGGCGAGCACCTCCTCCGTCACCTGCGCCGCCTCGCGGTTGTCCTGGTACTCCCCGAGCTCGCGTACCTCGGCCACAAACTCGTCGTAGCGCATGGTCCACCTCGCCTCACATCGGAGTCGGAACTGTTCTCCCTGTACGGGCCCCTGCCCGGGCGGGCGGGGGCCGAACCGCCTTCGCTCCGCGCGCTCGCTCCGCACCGGGTACGGGCCGGCCGGGGGCGGGACCGGGCCCCGAACCGCGGCGTTGCGCGCCCGGTCTTCCGCTGTTCCGGGTGATGCTTGTCCTGCGTCACGCGGACGGGCGGGAGCCGCCGGGCGCGCAGACCACCTGGAGGAGACGGTGAGCACCACGCCGACGGACGGCATCGCCGTCCACTACCGTTTGACGCCCGCCGAGGCCGACGAGATCGGGTCGGCCCTGCGGGAGGCCGAGCCCTGCGGGCTTTCGCCCACGGACCCGGCGTTCTACGAGCGGAACTGGGCGCTCCACGACTCCCTGCCCCGCGGGCTCCGCCTGTTCCTGGAGCGGTTCCGACGCACGGAGGAGGCCGCGGCCTGCTGCGTCCACGGGTTCCCCGTGGACGACGGGACCGTCGGCCCGACGCCCCGGCACTGGAGCAGTGCGGACGCGGGCCCGACCCGCCCGCAGGAGCTCTTTCTGGCCGTGTGCGCCCTGGCCCTGGGGGACCCCTTCACCTGGGCCGCGCTCCAGGAGGGCAGGATGGTCCAGGACATCTTCCCGGTCCGGGGGGACGAGCTGCGCCAGAGCGGCCACGGCAGCGAGGCCCTCCTGGAGTTCCACACCGAGGACGGGTTCCACCCCGGCCGCGCCGACTACCTGCTGCTGTTCGGGATCCGCAACCGGGACGACGTCCCGACGGTCCTGTCCTCGGTGCGGGACGTGAAGCTGGACGCCGCGACCGCCCGTGTGCTCTCCGAGCCGCGTTTCCTGATCATGCCCGACGACGAGCACGTACGGCAGCTGCGCACGCACCACCCCGACCACCCCGCGCTGGAGCGCGTGCTCGAAATGCGGGACCGGCCCCAGCCCGTCCCCGTGCTGTTCGGCGCGGACGCGGCGCCGTACCTGCGCATCGACCGGCCATTCATGCGCTGCGTCGGCGACGACCCCGTCGCCGAGCGGGCGCTCGACGACCTCATGGAGGAGCTGGAGCGCGTGCAGCACTCCGTCGTCGTCGGCCCCGGGACGCTGATGGTGGTGGACAACTACCTGGCCGTCCACGGCCGCAAGCCGTTCCGCAGCCGCTACGACGGCACCGACCGCTGGCTGAAGCGGATGATCGTGAGCCGCGACATCCGCAGGTCGGCCGCGCACAGGATGCCGCAGAGCCGCAGGGTCCTGGCTTGACCGGCCGGGCCGCCGGGAGCGCGCGCCCCGCCTTCCGGCCGTGCGCGCATCCCCGTCAGCGGTCCTGGGGACCGCCGCGTACGCGGCGGGGCCGTCGGCCGTGCCCTGCGTGAAACGGGTCGGGTACCACCGCCAGAAGGGGGCGGAGAACCGCCCGGAGCGATCGGCCCCGTGTCGTCGCCGTGGGATACAACGGACGGATCCGCGTTCCACGACCGTCGTGAGGTACACCCGATGCGCCTTCCCGCCCCGCCCCTGCCCCCGGTCGACGACGCTGTGCGCGTGCACGGCATGCCGCTGGTCCGCACCGACCACGGCGACGACGACGCCCGGGACGTCGAGGACTGCACGGGCCCCGACACCGGGGCGAGCTTCCACGGCACGGAGTGACCCGTCGAACGGCAGGGGAGCAGTGGTGACAGGAGAAGTGCGGGTCCTCGAACTCTTCCGTTTCGCGGACCCGGTGCAGGGCGTCGCCGTCGAGGTCGAGCTCCCGGCCCCTCGGAAAGGGGGGCAGGAGTGCTTCCTCGGCGCCCGCCTCGTGCTGGAGAGCGGCTTCGTCAACGGTCGGCTCGCACTGGCGCTGTCGTCCGGGGACCTGGACGACTGGGAGCGCTGCCTGGACGACCTCCACGCGGAGAAGCGGGCCGTATGGCCCAGGGGCGACCGTACCGCCTGGCTGGAGGTGGTCCCCGCAGACCCGGTGTGGAGGTGACCGTGCACGACATGCCCTCGACGCAGATCGCGGTGCGCATGCCGATCGACGCCGCCGAGGACTGGCTGGAGGAGAACCGGGCGCGGCTTGACCGTGTCCGCGAGGCCGTCGGGCGGTGAGGCGCCGCCGCTCTCCTGGAGAGAGGCGGCGCGTGCCGGGAACATTGCCGGCCACCCGAGTCCGGATTCCGGAGCTGGTCCATAACTGCACCGCGGTTCCCACGGGCCGCAGTGCCCCTGTCTGAGGAGGATCAGGAAAAGGTCTTTCGTGCTTCTGGTGGGCCTCGGACCCCGAAACGGGGGAGGAGGGGCCGCGTACGGTCCTGGCCACCATCGTCGGTGAGGGTGTCAAGACCCTGGTCGAAATCACCGTCGACGCCGCCACACAGATCGACGCCGGCACCCTGGATCGGGGCGATTTGCCCGACGGTCCGTCCCGACCTGGGCCGACGGTACTGAGCGATGCGGTCATCGCCACCGACGACCACCCCTTCCGGGTCCCCCGCTGGGTGAGTGGGCCGACGCCGTCGACCTGATCCCCGGGGTGTGGTTCCTGCCCTCGGAGGGAACTCTGGTCCAGGTCACTGGCACCAGAGTCTGGACCGAATCGGAACGGGACTACAACCTCACCCTGCAGGACCTCCACACGTACTATGTGGTGGTGGGCGAGACGCCGGTACTCATTCACAATTCTGGGGGATGCCCAACTGGGGCCCGCGGTCTGCGGACGGCAAGTTCTCGAAGCGTAATGGCGAGCCTGGGCGTGATGGCGCTGCGGATGAAGCAAACGCCTGGGATCAGCTAAAAATGGCCGGCGCAGTGGTCATGCGCAACGAAACTTTAGTTTCCCCACCAGGAATGCGAGTCCGCAAGTATGACGGCGCGGTTGAGATCAACGGTCGGCGGTGTGGAATAGAGATTGAGGGAGGAACTGTCAGGAAGAATCCTCGGCAACGGCAATTTGATGATTGGCTCAATGCGCCTGGCAATGCAGTGGAAACTAGCGATGGCCGTACGCTTTTCGGGGCCCACGATGCGTGGATGGATCGGTCGACCCCACAGGAGATCTGGCCGGACTGCGGTACCGTATCCGCAGCTCAGTGCTGCGAGTCGGCCACGGCTCGCGACTTCGGGAGAGGTGGTGGCGATGAGTTTCGATTTGATTTTTTGGTATCAAAAAGTGGCCCCGACATCAGGGGAGGTCGCTCAGATCTACGATCAGTTGACGGATGGAGTTGCCGGTATCGTCGAAGAGAGTTCAGCTGTCGAGGAATTCTATCGAGCTGTGATCTCCGAATTTCCAGATCTAAGCGAAGAAAATATGGAGGAGTCTCCGTGGGCCTCTCCTCTCTATGTCACTGGAGAGTGCGTCATTGCCGCCATCTCCTGGTCGCGTTCCAGTGAAGTTTCTTCGGTGTTGCTCGGCTTGGCGTCGACGCACGGGCTGACTGCGTATGACCCCCAGGGTCAAGTGGTCTACGGAAATTCCGGAGACAGCTTAAACCGCTGATGAATTGGCGGAGGAGCGCATACCGCGGACAGCGCGTCAGTTACCGCTGCACAGGTGCTTGACGGCAACGTCAGCGGACGACGGCTGAGACTGGTGGGTCGTCGGGGTCGTTGCCGGTGGGCCGGAGGGCGTTGCCGAGGATGTCGATGGCCCGGCGCTGGAGGCGGAGCCGGACGTGGGCGTAGACACCGGCGGTGACGCCTATGTGGGCGTGGCCGAGAAGTTCCTTGATGACGACGAGGTCGATGCCCTGTTCCAGGAGCAGGGTGGCGGTCGAGTGTCAGAGGTCGTGGAAGCGGATCGTCCGGAGTTCTGGGCGGTGGAAGCGGCGGGTGATGTTGGTGGGGTCGAGCGGCCTGCCCTTCGGGGTGGTGAAGATGAGTCCGTTGTCCGTCCAGCCTGCCGTTCCTGGTGGATCTCGAGCGAGTTGATGCATTCGGTGGGGAGGACGATGCGGCGCTCGGAGGCCAGGGTCTTGGCGTTCAGGACGGTCAGACCCTGGCTGCGGGTGCGTTGGAGGGAGCAGTGGATGGTGGCGGTGCCGCCAGTGAGGTCAAGGTCTTCCCAACGCAGGCCGAGGAGTTCGCCCTTGCGGAGTTCGGTGCGCAGGGCGAGTTCGAACAGGGCGTGCAGCCAGTGATTGCGCACGACGGTAAGGCACTGGCGGGCTTCGTCGGCGGTGAGGGGTTCGAAGCGTCGGGGCCGTGGGGTGCCGGTGCGGGCGACGTTGCGCGGGATCTCTCCCTCGCGGACGGCGTGTTCCAGGGCGGACTTGAGCACCGAGTGGATGTAGGTGGGCGTCAGCGGGGAGAGCAGCTGCTCGGCGAAGCGGATGACGAGCCTGGACTTGATCGGCGCCGCGAGCGCGCCGTCGACGTAGGCGGAGAAGGCGGCGACGCTGCCCCTGGCCCCGGGCTTGACCGCGTACACGGCGCTGGTCCCGTACAGGGCGCGCATGGAGTCCAGGAACCGCTTGCGCTCGGAGCGATGGACACCGACGACATGGCGCAGCGCCGACCTGCCGCGGACGAGGAAGTAGTCGACCCCGGCGGTCTTGAGGGCGTCGGTGACCAGGCGCAGGTTGTGCTCCGCGGCCCGGGAGGCGGTGAATCGGTCCACGACCCGGCCCAGGAGCTCGGCGCCGTCCAGGGGCAGGGAGCGCAGGGCGGGGTCGCCCTCGAGGAGCACGGAAGGGGTAGGAGGCTCATATGTGCACAGAGGTGACGAGTGAGGCGTCTGATCCGTTGACGTGGAGCGGCGAGAAGTTGCCTCAGATGTGAAGACGTACCGGAGATGCTCGCATAACGCTCTTTGTTGATGACCGAGGGTTATGGCTTGGAGGTTCGGCAGCTTCGAGGCTCGGGGTGTGGACTGTTCGAGTGGTGCCGCCTCGGTGGGTCGGGGTGGTGAGTCGGCGGTCCGGCCTGCGATTTCCGGTTTCTCGTGGTTCCTCTTTCAGGAAGTGTCGACAGAGGCTTCGCCGTCGGCGTCGATGTGCGGAGTCACTCTGGGTCATAGTGGCCGGATCCGGCCAAACAGGTTTGGTGCCAGCTCAAGCCCTCGAAAATCGCGGACGCGAAGCTTCGGGTGCTCTGGTGGACTCTGAGGCACTTGTTTGGATCTGAGGGCTCCAGTAGCTTCTGTCTCGTTTGAGGTAGCTGTGACTGGGTCCCGCGTGGTGCGGTGTCCCGTTGGACAACAAAAGACAGGCATCCCCCATGCATCCCCCCTTGACCCGGGCGACGGCGGTCACCGCTGCCGCGATCCTTGCCCTGTCACTGCTCACAGCACTGCCCGCGGCAGCGGACGAGGACGACCCCACCACGGCCGCCGGTGAGAACTCCCCGGGCGAAGAGTTCGACGCCCTGGCACTGGCCCGGGAGACCGGGGAGCGGGTGGAGATCCCGTCGCTGACGGATGAGAAGACCCAGCACTTCGCCAACCCCGACGGTTCCCTGACCGCCGAGACCCACGCCGTCCCGGTACGGGTGCGCTCCGCGGACGGCTGGGTCGACGTCGACACCACCCTGGTCGCCACCGACGACGGGCTCGTCCGACCCAGGGCCGCGGGTATGGACATCGCCTTCTCCGGCGGCGGCGACGCCCCGATGGCCAGGATCGGGATCGGCTCCAACAGCGTCGCACTCGACTGGAACGGCGACCTTCCCACCCCCACACTGGAGGAGGACCGGGCCACCTACGCCGACGTCCTCCCCGACGTCGACCTGGTGCTGACCGCCGGGACCGAGGGCTTCACCCAGGTCCTCGTTGTGCACACCCCCGAGGCCGCGACCTCCCCCGACCTGGCCGAGCTGGAACTCGCCCTGGCCGCCGACGGCGTCACGATGAGCGCTGATGAGCACGGCAACATCGAGGCCCTCGGTGACGAGGGCGGGCACAGCGTCTTCATCGTCCAGGCCCCGGCCATGTGGGACTCCACCGGCCACGACGAAGCTCTCGGTGAAGACCCCATGGTGGCCCCCACCAGCGGAGCGCGCACCGCCCTCGTCGAGACCTCGATCGGTGTGGACTCCATCCGGTTGGTCCCCGACCAGGAGATGCTGGTCGACGACACCACCGAGTTCCCGGTCTACATCGACCCCTCGGTCAGCGCGAGCCGCCCCAACTGGGCCTATGTCGACAAGGCGTACCCCTCCGTGGCGTACTACAACACCAAGGAGGCCGACGTCGGCGTCGGCCGTGTGGAATGGGACCGGGACTACACCAAACGCCTGTTCTTCCAGTTCTCGGTCATGGCCCGCACCGACCACCCGAACACCATCATCAACTCGGTCACGTTGCGCGCCCAGGTCGAGTGGGGATGGGACTGCACCAGCAACTCCTACATCGAGCTACACCGGGTGGACGCGTTCAACAGCAGGACCACGTGGAACAACCAGCCCACGACCCGCACTCTCCAGGACACCCAGAACGTCAAGGGAGGCTGGGCCACTTGCCCCAAGAACAGCGGGGTGGAATTCGACGCGCTCAACGCCTACCAGTGGGGCCTGGACAACAATGCCTCCCACATCCACTTGCGGCTGAAGGAACGCAGCGAGGCCGGCACCACCGCGTGGCGACGCATCAACACCAAGAGCACGCCTCCGGTGCTGGTGATCAACTACAACCACCCGCCCGAGAAGCCGGTTACCTCGACCCTGTCCGACTCCCTCGGCGGTGCCTGCTCGACGGACAAGACCAACCCCCGGCTGGTCAACAGCACCGAGGCGACCCTGCGCGGCCAGTTCCGCGACCGTGACTCCTACTGGGTCGGCCAGCAGGTCAAGGGCCAGTTCCAATGGAAGGTCGACGGCGCCGAGACGAACCTGGGGACCTCGGACTCGGCCTACGTCACCGTCGCGAAGTGGTCCGGCGGCAGCTACCGGTCGGTGACGGCAGCGGGCCTGCCCGAGAACGAGCTGATCGCCTACCGGGCACGGGGACACGACCAGTCGAACTGGGGGCCGTGGTCCTCCTGGTGCTACTTGACGATCGACACCACCAAACCCGAGAGCGGACCCGCTGTGGTCTCCACCGACTACCCGGCGGGGGACATCGTCCACGGAGCGGTGGGACGTACCGGTGCCTTCACGTTCTCCAACAACGGCGTCGCCCAAGCAGTGGCCTACCACTACAGCCTCAACGACGCCTCCTGCTCCATCCGGATCGACCTCGACACCCCGGGCGCGACCGTGACCGTGCCGATCACTCCGCGCCGAGACGGTCCCAACCTGCTGCATGCCCGCACCACCGACGCCTTCGGCAACTCCTCCGGGTGCGTGCTCGTGTACACCTTCACCGTTGCGCCGCCCTCGAACCCCGTTGCCCACTTCCCCCTCGACGAGGGGCAGGGCACCACGGCCGCGGACCTCGCGCACGACGGCCGCGTTGCCACAGCATCCGGTGCCGTGGACTGGACCCGGGGGCGCGTCGGTGAACGCCGTGGACAGAACTACCGGCTAGAGAACGCCGGCCTGGACACCGTCAGCGGTGAACGGCTGACCACCGAGGATCCCGTTATCGACACCGACGACGCCTTCACGGTCTCCGCCTGGGTCCGCCTGGACGTACAGCCCGGCCGTGCCTACACCGCCCTCGCCCAGGCCGGAGACCGGCACAGCGGCTTCTACCTCGGCTACCAGCACACCGACGGCGGCCGTTGGATCTTCAAACAGGCCCCCTACGACGGCGACGGCACTCCCATCTCCGAAAGAGTTCTGTCCCTGGAACCGGCCCAGGTCGGGGTGTGGACCCATCTGATGGGCACCTACGATCCCGCAAGCGGCGAGCTCACCCTGTACGTCGACGGCGTCGAACAGGGCACCCACATCCAGGAGACCGCGTGGAACGCCCAGGGGCCGTTCGTGATCGGCGGCGCCCTGTACCGGGGCACCTACCACGACTTCTGGCCCGGAGCCATCGACGACGTCCGTGTCTGGGACCGTGTTCTCACCGACGAGGTCCCGGAGGAGACAGAGGACGCGCGATCGGAGATCTGGGAGCTGGCCAACCGCCCGGCCGCCCTGGAAGGGCGCTGGAAACTGGACGAGTACGACGGCACCGTGGTCGCCGATTCCTCCGACCACGGGCTGGACGGCACACTCCACGGTGACCCGCTCACCGCCTGGAACCACGCACTCAACGACGTGACCTTCGCGCCCGGCGTGAGCCTGGACCGCGGGGCACAGGAGCACATCGCGACCGAAGGCCCGGCCGTCCGCACCGATCGCAGCTACAGCGTGGCGGCCTGGGTCCGCCTGGACGAGGTCGGCGCGAACACCGCCGCGGTTGCCCAGGACGGCAACGACCACAGCGGGTTCACCCTCGCCTACCAGCACACCTATGAGTGGAACAACTGGGTGATGAAGCTGCCCCCCGAAGACCGGACGGGAGCCACGGGGTGGCACCGGGCCCTGTCCGATCACGCCCCCGAGTTCGGCCGCTGGACCCACCTGGCCGCCACCTACGACCACACCTCGCGCGAGATCACCCTCTACGTCGACGGGGTCGAGAACGGCACGGCGGAAGTGCCGGCCGCTTGGCACGCCGACGGGCCGGTCGTCATCGGCGGCGGACGCTTCGAGCAGCAGTTCGCCGACGCCTGGATGGGTGATGTCAGCGACGTTCACCTCTACCAGGGTGTGCTGTCTCAAGCTGATATCAACAACGTCTACGACGGTCTGATTCCGACAGGGGCTTTCTGAAATGTGACGCATTTCTGAACTCTCACAACACCACCCCCTTTTCTTTGAGATAAGCAACCCGATGGCAGCGACGACCATCGGGTTCGGAGGCCCCTGTGTCTGCAACCCCTTCCACTGACGATTTCAACGCGATTCCCAACGAGTCAGAACGGCCGAAGCGGCTTGCTACCCAGCTTCGTAAATGGCTCTCCGGGCTCGTTTCCGCTGCCGTCATGGTCGCTCTGCTGTCGGTCTCGTCAGCACAGGCCGAATCCGTCAATGCACAGCCCGACGTGCCGGACGAGGAGTGGCTGGGAACCAGCGAATTCGTCGCTGAGGCGATCGAGGAGGACTCGGCCGTCGACGACGCTGCGATCACCGAACTCGACGAAGCCGCCTGGCCCGAGACCGGCACGGTCGACCTGGAGACCCCCTCTTCCGGAGATACAGCGGTCTCCTTGACCCCTGTGTCCGAAGAGCAGTTCCAGGAGTGGGAGGTCCCCCCGTTCCTACAGCAGGGCACCGCCTCGGACGAGGAAACCGCTGCGGAGAACCGTCTGCACACCGAGCCCGAACCGTGGGTCGATCCGGCAAGGCCTCCCACAGAGCCCGAAGGAGCCGACGACGCCCCGGAGGGCTCCACGCCGCATGAGCCTGGGCAGAGCCCGGAAACCGAGGTCGAAGAGTCCCCGGAACAGGACGGTGGCCGGAACGAGGGTTCTGAGGAGACCGCACTCCAGGACGAACCCGTTCCGGTGGCCCCAGAGCCGGTCGTCGACGCGGCCCTGGAGATTCTCGACCCCCAGACCGCCGAAGCGGCCGGGATCAACGGCCTGGCGATGCGTCTGACCCGCACCGATGATGTACAGGCGCCCGGCCCGGTCGAGGTGGAACTTGACTACGGCGACTTCGCCAGCGCCTTCGGCGGTGACTACGGGGCGCGCCTGCGCCTGATCGCCCTGGACGAGTGCGCTCTGGAGAGCGAACCCTCCGAGGACTGCCGGGCCGCCTACGACCTGGGGTCGGTCAACGAATTCTCCGCCCAGACCCTCAGCGCCGTGGCCCCGGCCACGTCCTCCGGGGTCACCCTGGCCGCGGTTCCCGAGGCCGACGGCAACAGCGGCAACTACCAGGCCAGCGAACTGGCCCCGTCCGCATCCTGGGAAGTGGGCCTGCAGACCGGCGACTTCTCCTGGTCCTACCCGTTGGACACCCCGGACGTGGCCGGGGGCCTGGCACCCAGCATGGCCCTGTCCTACTCCTCGGGATCCATTGACGGGCGCACCGCCTCCACCAACAACCAGGCCTCCTGGATCGGCGAGGGCTTCAACTACCACCCCGGGTTCATCGAACGCTCCTACATCCCCTGCGCCGAGGACGGACAGAAGGACCCGAACAAGACCGGCGACCAGTGCTGGCGCCGCCAGAACGCCACTCTGTCGCTGAACGGCATGTCCAGCGAACTACTGCTGGACGAGGACGACACCTGGCGGTTGCGCAGCGACGACGGCTCCAAGGTCGAGCGCCTGACCGGTGCCACCAACGGCGACAACGACGGCGAGTACTGGAAGGTCACCACCCCCGACGGCACCCAGTACTTCTTCGGCCGCAACCGCCTGCCCGGCTGGACCTCGGGAGATCCCGAGACCGACTCGGCCTGGACCGTCCCGGTCTACGGCAACGACTCCGGTGAGCCCTGCCACAAGTCATCGTTCTCCGACTCCTGGTGCCAGCAGGCCTGGCGGTGGAACCTCGACTACGTCGTCGATGTCCACGGCAACGTCATGACGCTGAACTACGCCAAGGAGAAGAACCACTACGCCCGCAACATGGGCACTGTCTCCACCCCCTACGACCGGGGCGGCTACCTGCGCCGCATCGATTACGGCCTACGCAGCGACGACGTGTACGCCACCGCGCCGGCCCGGGTCGTCTTCACCACCGGTGAACGCTGTCTGGCCACGGATTCCTTCGACTGCGCCCCCGAGAAGCGCGAGAAGGCCAACGCCACCCGCTGGCCCGACGTGCCCCAGGACCAGGAGTGCGAGTCCGGGAAGAAGTGCACCGGCAACTACTCACCGACCATCTGGAGCACCAAGAAACTCGACAAGGTCACCACCCAGTACCACGACGGCACCGAGTACGTGCCCATCGACTCCTGGGCGCTGACCCACAAGTTCCCCGCCCCCGGGGACGGAACCGACCCCGCCCTGTGGTTGGACTCCATCACGCACACCGGTCATGTCGGCGGAAACCTGGCGACCCCGGCTCTGACCTTCGCCGGCACCCCCATGCCCAACCGGGTCGACTCCACCTCCGACGGTGTCGCTCCCATGAACAAATGGCGCATCACCGCCGTCTACTCCGAGTCCGGGGGACAGCTCGACGTCCTGTACTCCCAGCCGGAGTGCGCGCCGGGGGAGACACCCCAGCCGCACAGCAACACCAAGCTCTGCTACCCCGTCCGGTGGGTGCCCTCGGGCAGGGGAGACGACGACATCACCGACTGGTTCCACAAGTACACCGTCACCCAGGTAACCGAAGTCGACCTGGTCACCGACCAGCCCGACATCGTCACCACCTACGATTACCAGGGCGGAGCCGCCTGGCGGCACGCGGACGCCGACGGCTTCACCAAGGACGACAGACGCACCTGGTCCCAGTGGCGCGGCTATGAGACCGTCCTGGTCAACACCGGTGTGGAAGGCCAGACACGCAGCGAGGAAGAACACCGCTTCTTCCGCGGCATGCACGGTGACAAACAACCTTCTGGCACCCGCAGCGTCGAGGTCACCGACTCGGAGGGGACCGAGCACACCGACCACGACCACCTGTACGGCCAGACCCTGGAGACCCTGACCCGCAACGGTCCCGGGGGCGAGGTGGTGGAGAAGACCATCGCCATCCCCTGGCACCACCGGACGGCGTCACGCACTTATTCCTGGGGCACCCTGACCGCCGACATCGTGCGCACGGCCTCGGAACGCACCTACACCCCCACGGCCGACGGCGGCTGGCGCCAGCACCGCATGGACACCACCCACGACACCCTCGGCATGCCCACCGAGGTCTTCGACCACGGTGACACCTCCGTCGCAGGCGATGAACAGTGCTCCCGCACGACCTACGTGCGCAACACCGGCAAGAACATGCTCGGCCTGGTCTCCCGCCAGGAAGCCCTCGCCGTGGGCTGCGACTCCACCCCCAGCTATCCCGACGACCTCATCCTCGACATCCGCACCGCCTACGACGGGGGCAGTGTCGGAACCGAGCCGACCCGTGGCCTCGACACCCGCAGTGAGCGGGTGGAGGACTACACCGACGGGACTCCCGTCTACCAGACCGTCCAGACCTCCACCTACGACTCCTACGGCCGTCAGCTCACCCAGACCGACGCCGATGACAACACCATCGCCTACGAGTTCGCCTCGGCTGTGACCGGCGGTCCGGCTACCACCCTCAAGGTCACCAACCCGCTGGGGCACGTTGCCACCACCCAGATGGAACCGGCCCGGTCCCTGCCCGTCACCGAAACCGACGCCAATGGCAGGAAAACCGAGCTCTCCTACGACCCGCTCGGCCGCCTCACCCAGGTCTGGCTTGCGGACCGCGACCGTTCCCGTGGTGTGGACCCCAGCCTGAAGTTCGCGTACCACATCAACAAGGACAAGGCGTCCTACGCCACCACCAGCACCCTCAACCCCCAGGGCGGCTACACCACCGCCTACCAGATCTACGACGGCCTCCTGCGCCCACGACAGACACAGGCGCCGACCAACGAGGGAGGTCGCCTGGTCAGCGACACCCTGCACGACCACCGGGGCCTGCAGACCCAGAGTCGCACCGCCTACCCCACCAGAGGCGAACCCGGCGGCGACATCGTTACCGTCAACAACACCGACGACGTCCCCCGGTGGGAGCGGACCGTCCACGACGGTGCCGGGCGTCCCGTCCATGCCATCAGCATGTCCCGCGGTGTCGAGCAGTGGCGCATCACCACGGAGTACAAGGGCGAACAGACCCTGATGACCGCTCCTGAAGGCGGAGTGGGCACCACGACCGTCACCGACATCCGCGGCAACACCACCGAACTGCGCCACCACCACGGACGTGAACCTGTCGGCGGCTACGACGAGCTCACCTACACCTACAACGTTCGCAACGACCTCGCCACGGTCACCGACGCCGAAGGCAACACCTGGAGCAACACCTACGACCTCATGGGCCGCAAGGTCTCCACCACCGACCCGGACACCGGCACCACCGCCTTCGCCTACGACGAACTGGACCGTCTGGTCTCCAGGACGGACGCTCGGGACCACACCCTGGCCTACGTCCACGACGCCCTGGGCCGCACAGTCTCCCTGCACGACGACTCGCCAGAGGGGGACAAGCGCGCGGACTGGGTCTACGACACCCTGGCCAAGGGAGAGCTCACGTCAGCCACCCGCTACGACGAGGGCAACGCCTACACCACCCGGGTCGTCGCCTACGACCAGCTGTATCGTCCCGTCACCAGTGACGTCATCATCCCCGTTGCCGAGACAGGAGTCGCGGGAACCTACCGGTTCACCACCCGCTACAACCCCGACGGCAGTATCAGGAACCAAGTCATGCCGGCCGTGGGTGGCCTGGACGTGGAGAACGTCTCCTACGCCTATAACGTCCTCGGGCAGATGACCCGAGTCGCAGGCGAGGGCACCTACATCGACTCCGCCCACTACTCCAGCATCGGAAACCTCGCCCAGCGCTCTTTCCATCGGGAAGGTACCCGGGATCGTAAGACCTGGGCAACCTGGGACTACGACGAGGCAACCAACCGCGTGAAGTGGGCCAGCGTCGTCCCCGAGATCGGCAACGGATCACTGCTGCATCAGCACTACTCCTACGACGACGCCGGCAACATCCTGTCCATCCGGGATGAGCCCTCCGACCCCGACCGCCCTTCCGATGTCCAGTGCTACACCTACGACCACCGGCGCCAGCTCGACCAGGTGTGGACTCCCGACGCCACTGGTGAGGACGCCTGTGTGGCAGATCCCACCGTGGCCGGTCTGGGTGGAGCCGCCCCCTACTGGCACACCTACACCTACGACGCCATCGGCAACCGCGTCACCGAGACCAAGCACGGCATCGGCGGGGAGACTACCCGCAGTTACACCCGGCCGGACGCGGGACAGCCCCAGCCACATGCCCTGACCCAGGTGGAGGAGCAGGGCCCGGCCGGCGGACGCCTGGAGGAGTATGCCTACGACGACTCCGGGAACATGGTCTCCCGTATCACCGCCTCGGCGGACCAGGTTCTGGAATGGGACGCAGAAGGCAAGCTCACCACCGTCGGCGACGCCGACCTGGGGATCACTACCTACCTGTACGACGCCGACGGCCAGCGGCTGATCCGACGAAGCCCGACCACCACCACCCTGTACCTGCCGGGCACGGAACTGCACTTCGAGCGGCAGAGCCTGCTGCGCACAGCACTGCGCTATTACCAGCACGCCGGCGAGACGGTTGCGGTACGCGACTCCGAGGGGAAGGTGTCGTGGATCTACGGAGACCACCACGGCACCGGGCAGCTGGCCATCGACTCCGCCACCGGGGAGGTGACCCAGCGCCGGTTCACCGCCTTCGGTGACGACCGCGGCGGCGGCACGGGTCAGTGGCCTGACGAGCGTGGATTCGTGGGTGGCACGAACGACGAGTCCACGGGGCTGACCCAGCTGGGAGCCCGCGCCTACGATGCGGCGATCGGGCGGTTCATCTCGGTGGACCCGGTTCTGGACCTCACCGACCCCCAGCAGATGCACGGGTACGCCTACGCCAACAACAACCCGGTCACCTACACCGACCCCGACGGCCTGAAAGTCCGCAAGTTCCTGTCCGGCTTGAAGAGCCGCTTCAGTTCGATGAAGAACAAGGTCAGTAACGGTGCGCGCCGGACGTGGAATTCCAAGCCCTTCCGCAACATCAGGTCCAACATCCGCCAGCGGGCTACCAACTTCTCCAACAAGACCTATAACACTGTCCGGAGTATCTACCGGCGAGTTCCCCACCGCGATAAGATTTTCAACTTCACGGCTGGTGCGCACAGGACACTAAATACGTTCTCTCCGGCAACCATGGTGACCGAATGGGCTTTCACGAAGATCGGTCTTCCTTCGCAGCAGGAGATCTATGCCCAACTAGGAGCGGATTCGAGCTCTGGCGCCTACAGGCTCGGCGAGGCTGTTCCTGAACTGTTGGTGCCAGGTGGATGGGCGGCCCGCGGAGCCCGGGGAGCGGCGAACCTGTTTGGCAGCCTTCGCGAGGACCGCAAGGACGACGCTCTTTCGTGTGCATTGGGCAACAGCTTCGTCAGGGGCACACGGGTCCTGATGGCCGACGGCTCCTACAAGCTGATCGAGGACGTCAAGATCGGTGATCAGGTGTGGGCCTCGGACCCCGAAACGGGGGAGGAGGGGCCGCGTACGGTTCTGGCCACCATCGTCGGTGAGGGTGTCAAGACCCTGGTCGAAATCAACGTCGACACCGCGACACAGATCGACGCCGGCACCCTGGATCCGGGCGATTTGCCCGACGGCCCGTCCCGACCTGGGCCGACGGTGCTGGGCGATGCGGTCATCGCCACCGATGGCCACCCCTTCTGGGTGCCTCTGCTGGGCGAGTGGGTCGACGCCGTCGACCTGATCCCCGGGATGTGGTTCCTGTCCTCCGAGGGAACTCTGGTTCAGGTCGCCGGTACCCGGGTCTGGACCGAACCGGAACAGGTCTACAACCTCACCGTCCAGGACCTGCACACGTACTATGTGATGGCAGGCGAGACGCCGGTACTCGTTCACAATTCTGGGGGATGCCCAACTGGGGCCCCGCGGTCTGCGGACGGCAAGTTCTCGAAGCGTAATGGCGAGCCTGGGCGTGATGGCGCTGCGGATGAAGCAAACGCCTGGGATCAGCTGGAAATGGACGGCGCAGTGGTCATGCGCAACGAAACTGCAGTTTCCGCACCAGGAATGCGAGTCCGCAAGTATGACGGCACGGTTGAGATTAACGGTCAGTGGTACGGAATAGAGGTTAAGGGCGGAACTGCTAAGAAGAATCCTCAGCAACGGCAATTCGATGATTGGCTCAATACGCCTGGAAATACGGTCACAACTGGCGATGGTCGAAGGCTTTTCGGGGTCCACGATGTGTGGATAGATCGGTAGAGCTTGTGGGGTCGACCCGGACGATCGGGTCGACCCCACAGACGATCTGGCCGGACTGCGGTACCGTATCCGCAGCTCAGTGCTGCGAGTCGGCCACGGCTCGCGACTTCGGGAGAGATGGTGACGATGAGTTTCGATCTGATTTTTTGGTATCAAAAAGTGGCCCCGACATCAGGGGAGGCCGCTCAGATCTACGATCAGTTGACGGATGGAGTTGTCGGTATCGTCGAAGAGAGTTCAGCTATCGAGGACTTCTACCGATCTGTGATCTCCGTATTTCCAGACCTAAGCGAAGAAAATATGGAGGAGTCTCCGTGGGCCTCTCCTCTCTATGTCACTGGAGAGTGCGTAATTGCCGCCATCTCTTGGTCGCATTCCAGCGAAGTCTCTTCGGTGTTGCTCGGCTTGGCGTCGACGCACGGGCTGACTGCGTATGACCCCCAGGATCAAGTGGTCTACGGAAATTCCGGAGACAGCTCAAACCGCTGATGAATTGGAGGAGGAACGCATACCGCGGACAGCGCGTCAGTTACCGCTGCACAGGTGCTTGACGGCAACGGTGACGGCAACGCCAGCGGGCTACCAACTTCTCCAACAAGACCTATAACACTGTCCGGAGTATCTACCGGCGAGTCCCCCACCGCGACAAGATCCTCAACTTCACGGCTGGTGCGCACAGGACACTCAATACGTTCTCCCCGGCAACCATGGTGACCGAATGGGCTTTCACGAAGATCGGCCTTCCTTCGCAGCAGGAGATCTATGCCCAACTAGGAGCGGATTCGAGCTCTGGCGCCTACAGGCTCGGCGAGGCTGTTCCTGAACTGTTGGTGCCGGGTGGTTGGGCGGTTCGCGGAGCTCGGGGAGCGGCGAACCTGGTCGGTAGCCTTCGTGATGACCGCAAGGACGACGCTCTTTCGTGTGCACTGGGCAACAGCTTCGTCAGGGGCACACGGGTCCTGATGGCCGACGGCTCCCACAAGCCGATCGAGGACGTCAAGATCGGTGATCAGGTGTGGGCCTCGGACCCCGAAACGGGGGAGGAGGGGCCGCGTACGGTTCTGGCCACCATCGTCGGTGAGGGTGTCAAGACCCTGGTCGAGATCACCGTCGACACCGCGACACAGATCGACGCCGGCACCCTGGATCCGGGCGATTTGCCCGACGGCCCGTCCCGACCTGGGCCGACGGTGCTGGGCGATGCGGTCATCGCCACCGATGGCCACCCCTTCTGGGTGCCGCTGTTGGGCGAGTGGGTCGACGCCGTCGACCTGGTTCCCGGGATGTGGTTCCTGTCCTCGGAGGGAACTCTGGTTCAGGTCGCCGGTACCCGGGTCTGGACCGAACCGGAGCGGGTCTACAACCTCACGGTCCAGGACCTGCACACGTATTATGTGATGACAGGCGCCGTTGCGACCCTGGTTCACAATTGTCAATTCTCTGATCGTGCGAAGGAAATATGGAAGGCGGAACCTAGTGAATATGTCAGAAAAAATGTAAGTACAGTTGCTTTATTTCGAGCTAGCACTCCGACAGGGCAGCAGGTAGATTTGATCGCTGGCAGTGGTAGTGGTTTGACTCCAGCGCAAATGTCGGCTCCCCTTAGGCGGGGGAGATGCGTGTGCCGAACATCCCCGGCACGCGTGCTGAACAGAATATTTTTCTTTATATGTCGGCGAATAATTATTCGCTCGTCGCTGGCTGGACTTCTCGAAATGTGTGCCGAGATCGGTGTCATCCGTGGGTGCAAAATTTTGGTGGTGCCATGAGGGGGCAGGTTTTTCCGGGCAATGGGGATACTACAACTCGACAGCGAAGTTTTGAAATCCCTTAAAGATGGGTTTGTGTGATGTTGGTAGAAGCAGAAGTTATCGATTTTCTCCGCAAGGGGCCACCAGAGAACGCGCAAATTTTCTCTGCGAGCTGTGTGGAGAGAATGGTGCAGGTGTATATATATGTTCGAGGTTCGATTGGTGGGCGTGATGAAGATCTAGATTATTTTGTGGAGCTTCTTGATCAGTTTTGGATCATAGGCGGCGGCGCAGACTCCTTTGAGCGAGCGGCAAGGAGGCTGGAGTCCTTTGAAGAACTCCAGCCTCAGGAGGTGGAGGTGTCTTCTCCTGTTGAGGAGTTCTGTTTCTATTCTGTGCTTGTAGCGCTTCATTCTGCCCTCTTGCGTGCTGAGGGTAGAATTGATGATGCTGTGAGCTGTGGTCATGTTTGTCTTACTGCCATGGGGCAGTTTGATGGCAATAACCCTGGATCTTCTCTTTTTGCTGAGGAGATTGAGATGCAGCGTCGAGTATTGGAGGGATATAAAGCTGATCAAATTGAAGATATTCGGCACACTGATCGGATTGTTGGAGAGGGGAGAAGATTGGCTCTAAGTGATTACCTTGCAAGGTGATGAAAATTCGGGATTGGGTGAACTTGCTGGATTATTTTTGTCGGTATTCCTGGAGGTTTGACGGGTGGCCTGTTTTGATGTGGCCACATTTATCCAGATAATGTTTTCTGCCTCGTAGTTGTTCTGGATGTCATTATCTTCGAAGTTGAGTCGCATTGGGGAGTGGTCTGATTTATTGCTGAATTGGATTTCTTGGTTGTATTTATTGAATCTTGAGAGAAAAACCTTCGATGGTCCTGAGGAATCGATGGACGGCTGCGTTCGGGCTGTCCGCAACCTTCCTGTTTATGCTCGCCTGGCTCGGTGGGGTTGTGCATGCCTTTGGCGCCGAGGTTGGCATGTATAATTGGGAATGGTTTTATTTTTCACTTTTCCACCCTCTTTTTTATTGGTTCTTTTTGAAGGTTTCGTTCTTCACGCATGTCGAGTTGAAGGGGGATTCTGTGGTTGTGAAGAATTTCTTCACGAAGCACACGTTCCCTGCTCGGATGGTTTCCCGGGTTCTGTGGGAGGGGGGTGTGGACATCGTTCTCGTCGACGGGAGCAAGTGGTGGTGCATCAACCTCGGCGGGTCGTTGCTCGGCGCCCTTGCCGGTTTCCCCACGAATCGGAGGTGTGCCCGGGAGATCGAAGCCTTCGCCGAGGCGAAGAAGCGCGAGCGGCAGGTCGGGGAGGGCGACAGGGTGGTGACGTCCCCGCACCTGAACCTCGGGTTCCTGCTCGGGGCAGCGCTCGTGTCCTTCACGCTGATCTATCTGCTCGGGCTCGTGCTCGCGTAGGCGGATCCGTCTGCGGGGCGGTGCCCCCGGTCCGCTCCGGGAAACGACGGTCCCGCGGCGCAGACCGGGACTGCGCGCTACCTGTACCTGCGGCCCTGGTTGCGGCCGATGAGGAACCACAGGAGGGCGCCGATGAAGGGGGCGATGCACACGAAGATGAGCCAGACGATCTTCATGGCCCCGTCCACCCGCGATCCGAGGATGCTGAACACCGCGGCGACGATGAACACGACCACGGCCAGGCCCACCAGCAGGGCCATGATGAGGATGAAGGCCGTGATGCCGGTTTCCATGGTGGTCGCGTCGGCCAGTGCCAGCAGCGTCATGTCGTGCCCTTTCGGGGGTGGAGGTTCAAGTCGGTCCGTCCCTCCGGGACCGGTCGGCCCCGGGGAACGTTCTCCACGCTAGGTGCGGGGTCGCCTTCCCCACATCCACCTGCGGGCCCTACCGCTGCGGCGACCAAAGCGGTACCGGCACGGGCGCCCAGGGTGCTTTGGTCGGTGCGCGCACCGACTTTCGTCGGTGGCCGTGCCCCGGGCGGGGCCGGCCCCGCCCGTACCTCCCGGGGTCGGACTCGCCCCTTCCCCTCGTGGAGTCGCCGGCCTGACCTTAGAATCGGGTGATCCCGTCGGATGTCCGAGCGTGAGGGGTCCTGTCCATGGCCGCGTCGACCGATCTGACCGCGTCGTCCGAGTGGTGGCGGGGCCTGAACGAGGCCATGTCCGCCCGGCGCCCGCTGCCCAGGGTGCAGCCGCTGGTCAAGGAGCACCTGCGCTGGTACCCCAAGGCGGACGTCGCGCTGCTCAGCCGCGCCTACGCCGTCGCCGACCACCTGCACCGCGAGCAGAAGCGCAAGAGCGGCGAACCGTTCATCATCCACCCGCTCGCTGTCGCCACGATCCTCGCCGAGATGGGGCTGGACACCGCCACCCTGGTCGCCGCGCTCCTGCACGACACCGTGGAGGACACCCCCTTCAGCCTCGCCCACCTGGCCGCAGAGTTCGGGGCCGAGGTCGGGATCATGGTGGACGGGGTCACCAAGGTCGACCGGTCCATGTACGGCAGCGCGGCGGCGGGCGAGACGTTCCGCAAGATGGTCGTCGCGGCCAAGGACGACCTTCGAGTGCTCCTCATCAAGCTCGCGGACCGGGTCCACAACCTGCGCACCCTCCAGTTCCAGCCGCCCCACAAGCGCGCCAAGATCGCCCGGGGCACCCGGGAGCTGCTGATCCCGCTGGCGGAGCGGCTGGGGGTGTACCAGCTCAAACGGGAGCTGGAGGACCTGTGTTTCGAGTACCTGGAGACGGAGGACTTCGAGCGCGTGCGGGAGCGCACCGAACAGGTGCGCCGCTCCCACGAGCACGAGATCGACTCCCTGCGGGTGAGCCTGCGCGACGTGCTGCACGCGTTCCGGGTCAAGGCGGAGGTCGTGGTGCGCGAGCGGCACCTGTACTCCGTGTTCACCTCCGGCCTGCGCGCGGGCTCGGAGGTCGGCCCGGTGGCCACGGTCCGGTACGTGGTCGTGGTGCGCGGCGGGGAGCAGAACGCCTACCTGGCCCTGGGGGCGGTCCACGGCAGATGGCGCCCGGTGCCGAGAAGGTTCCGTGACTTCATCGCGACCCCCAAGTACAACCTGTACAAGGCCCTGCACACCACCGTCGTCACCGAGTCGGGCCGCCAGGTCCAGATCATCATCTGCGACCCCCACGCCCGCGAGGTGTCGGAGTACGGGATCATCGCGCAGATCCGCCAGGAGACCTCGAAGGACGGCCGCCTCCTCCAGGAGGGGCGGACCAGGGCCGACCCCGAGTGGCTGACGCGGCTGCTCGGCTGGCAGGAGCAGGCCAGCGCCGAGGACCTCCTCACGGGGGCGCGCACCGACCTGGCCGACACGATCACGGTGCTGACCGGCGAGGGCAGGGTCCTCACCCTCCCGGAGGGGGCGACCCCCGTGGACGTGGCCTATGCCCTGGGGGAGGAGACCGGCAACCACTTCTCCGCGGCCACGATCGACGGCCGCCTGGCCGGGCCTGCCGCGAGGGTCCGCGAGGGCGACACGGTGCGGATCGTCACCACCGACGAGCCCGCCCCGGACCGGGGGTGGCTGGACTCGGTCAGGACGGGCGAGGCGCGGGTGGGCATCACCGCCTGGCACCGTGTCCGCGCCCGCGAGCGCGCCTCCGAGGACGGGAGGTGGCGGCTCGCCGAACTGCTGGGGCAGGACCGGCTGGTCGAGGCGGAGGCCGCCGGAAAGCTGATCGGGGTGGCCCGGCGCATGGGCCACCCCGACATGGAGGACCTGTACGTGGCCCTGGGGGAGGGGCGCCGCGCCCCCGAGGACGTCTCCGACAAGCTGTCCTGAGGGGGATGCGGCCCGGCTCCGGGCACGGCGGACCGCCCGGCGGGGAGGCCGGCGTCCGCTCGTCCCCCTGACCGGCGCTGAACCGTCGCAGGGAGCCCGCCCCGGCCCCGCGGACATGCGACACGCCGGACTCCCGCGTCCCCCGTGACGCGCCCGCGCGTCGGAGGATGTACCCATGGAGAGCAAGCAGGACGAAGGTCAGGGCAGGGGGTACGAGGATGGTGACGATCCCATCCAGGTGTGCCTGGTCGGCGGGCCGCGTGCCTGGTCCGGCCTGGTGATGGAGGACGTCTTCACCCGCGACGAGATTCTCGGCGTGCCGTGGGAGGACCTGGGCGCGGACCTGGTGGTTCCGGGCGACGTGCGCCCCGATCCGCCGGTGGCCCGGTACCGGCCGCTGGACGGGACCGCGCGGTGGGTCTGGCACTTCACGGGGTGGGAGCCGCCCGAGGCGGAACCGGTGGCCGAGGCCCTGCCCGCCCGGCGCGTTCCGGAGAACGCCCCGCAGTGAGGCGTTCCGCCGTTCCGCGCACGCACCGTTGACGCGCCCGTCCGGAGCCTTCCGGGCGGGCGCGCCGCTGTCGCGGGCCGCGCTGCCCCGCCCGGCGCCGCGGTTCAGGTCCCGGCGGCGCGGAGCCGGAGGAGCTTGGCCAGGCCCCAGGCGACCAGCCCCGTGACCGCTCCGACGACCACCCCGGTCACCAGGCTGCCGACCACGGCGAAGCCGCGGATGACGACCGCGTGCGCCAGGGGCGGCAGGTCGGCGAGGTTGCCGCCGAGGGCCGGCGGGTCGCCCTCCCAGGCGACGTTCCACAGCAGCTGGTGTCCGAGCGCGAGGAACACGCCGTAGAACGCGCCCACGACGAGCAGGGTCAGGAACGGGTTCGGCACCCGGGCCAGCACGGCCGCGGCGATCCACACGACCAGCGGGACGAACACGAACAACGCGTTGACGAACGTCCCCTCCTGGATGAGGCCGAGGTCGTGCAGCACCACACGCGGCGCCGCGAGCAGGGCCAGCCCGATCAGGGCGATGAGGGGCAGGCCGAGGGTGGAGCGCTTCTGTTCGGTCATGCCACCGACGTTAGGGAAGACGCTCCCCCGGGGCATCCGCGCCAGGTCTCGCCCGTGTACGTCGAGAAGCGGCCTCGGAGCCGCCCTCGCGGCCCCGGCGCGACGGCCCGGACCGCCTCTCCCCGCCGCGTCCGGAGCGCGGTGGCTCCCCCTCGGGTGGGACCGGACGCACGGTGCGGGCGCGGCGCCCGGCCGTCACCGGCCCAGGGCGATGGCCTGTGCCTCGACCTCGGCGGGCTCGGGGCCGTCGTCGACCCTGCGCAGCACCCGGCCTCCGAGGAGGACGATCAGCGCGGCCACGACGACCGAGCCCGCCGCCGCGTACATCGGGGCGCCCGGGGACAGGGCCGCGGCCAGTGCCGAGGCCGCGGGGGGCGCGGCCGCCCCGCCGAGGAAGCGGATCGCCGAGTAGGACGACGACGCCACCGGCCGGGGCAGGTCGCTGGCCTCCATCACCGACTCCGTCAGCACCGTGTTGAGCACGCCCAGCAGCAGCCCGCCGAGCACGACGCAGGTGATCAGGCCGGCCGTGGAGGAGATGAGGGCGCCCGCGGCGACCAGGTCGGCCGCCAGCAGGAGCAGGGTGGCCCACAGGACGCCCGTGCGGCGCCACCGCCGGGTCAGGACGGGCGCGACGAACACGGAGGTGACGGCGACGGCCAGCCCCCAGCCGAAGAAGGTGAACCCGAGCCCCATCTCGTCCAGGCCCAGCGGGAAGGGCGTGTATGCCAGCAGCGCGAAGAAGCCGATGTTGTAGAACAGCGCGGTGAACGCCAGCACCAGGAGGGCGGGCTCGCGCAGCGCCGTGAACGGCGCGGACAGCGGGACCGGCGCCGTCCTGGCGATGGTGTCGCTCCGCAGCAGGGTGGCGATCGTGACGAACCCGACCGCCATGAGCACGGCGGTGCCGAAGAACGGCCCGCGCCAGCTGACGCTGCCGAGCAGTCCGCCCATGAGCGGTCCGGTGGCGATGCCCAGTCCCAGGGACGCCTCGTAGAGGACGATCGCGGAGGAGGATCCGCCGCTGGCCGCGCCGACGATGGTGGCCAGGGCGGTGGAGATGAAGAAGGCGTTCCCGAGCCCCCATCCCGCGCGGAAGCCGATCACGGACTCGACGTCGCCCGCGGCCCCCGCGGCGGCGGCGAAGACCACGATCAGGGCCAGTCCGAGCAGGAGGGTGCGCTTGGCCCCGATCCGGCTCGACACCCAGCTGGTCACGAGCATGGCCAGGCCGGTGACGAGCAGGTAGCTCGTGAACAGCAGCGAGGTCTGGGTCTGGGTGGCCTCCAGGCTGCGGGAGATCGCGGGAAGGATCGGGTCGACCAGCCCGATGCCCATGAACGCGATCACGGAGGCGAACGCCACCGCCCACACCGCGCGCGGCTGCCGGAGGATCGAGCCCTCCGTCCGGGGTGGCGCGTCACCCGCCCCGTGCGGGGTGGTGCGCTGGTTGTCTGTCTCCGCCACCATGTTTCGGAACTCCTGTCGGTCGTCGGTGGGGAGGACGGCGGCCGGTGCGGTCGGGGTCCTCTCGAGGATTCATATAGGTAACCTATGTTAATCCTCGGAGATTCCCGCCCGTGCCGGGAGGGTGCGGAGGAGGGCTTGGGAGAGGGGCGCGGACCAGGGGAAAAGTGCCCCGTTCAGGCCTCGCCGCGCCGCAGCCGGCCGTCCAGGAGCCGCACCGAGTCCGCCAGCAGGGTCCGCTCGTGCTCGGACAGGTCGGTGAACAGCGGGGTCAGCGCCGAGCCGATCCGGGACCTCCAGTCGTCCAGTGCCGCCTCCCCCTCGGCGGTCAGCTCGTGGAGGTTGGCGCGCCCGTCGTCGGGGTCGGGGCGGCGCTCGACGTACCCGGAGGAGAGCAGGGACTCGACGATCACCGTCATGGTGGGCTGGCGGACCCGGCAGTGGTCGGCCAGCACGCCCAGCCGCAGCGGGCCCTTCTCCCGCAGGACGCTGAGCGCACGCCAGGTCGCGGGCGAGGTGCGCTCCCCGGTCGCGTGGGCGGCGTAGCGGGCGAGGCGGTTGCTGATGTTGATCAGGCGGACCAGCAGCTCGGCGACCTCGTCGTCCTCGTGGCCCTCGTTGTTCCTCACGCGGCCAGGCTAGCCGCCGCGGCCCCCGGCCCCCGCCACGGCGGGAGGGCGGCGCCGGGTGCGCGTCGGTGCGGTCGGCGGCTCCGTGGCCGCGTTCGCGCACGTGGCGGGACCCGCGGTCCGATCGGGACCGATGTCCGGTCCGCGGGGGCCGGGCCCCGCGCTGTCCGGAACCGGCCGCGGACCCGGCGGCGGCCTCCGGGGAGGGGGCGCGGGGTCAGCCATCGGCGGTGAGCCCCGCGTCGTGGGCGATGAGGGCCGCCTGGACCCGGTTGCGCACCCCGAGCCGGGTGAGGACCGCGCTGACGTGGGTCTTCACGGTGTCCTCCGCCAGGTGCAGGGCGCGGCCCACCTCCGCGTTGGACATCCCCGCCCCCACCAGCGCCAGGACCTGCCGCTCCCGCGGGGTGAGGGCGCCCAGTCGCTCCTCGGCCGCCTCCGCGCGGAACTCCCTCCGGCTGCGGAAACCCGCGACGACCCGGCCGGTGACCTTCGGCGACAGGAACGCGCCGCCCTCGGCGACGGTCCGCACCCCCGTGATGAGTTCGCGCGGAGGGGCGGCCTTGAGCAGGAAGCCGTTGGCCCCGCCGTCCAGCGCCCTGGCCACGTAGTCGTCCTGGCCGAACGTCGTCAGCATGGCGATCGCGGTCGAAGGGCAGGCGCGGCGGATCGCCTCCACGGCGGTGAAGCCGTCCGCGCCGGGCATCTGGATGTCCAGCAGTGCCACGTCGGGGCGTTCGCGGCGGGCGAGCGCCACGGCCCCGTTCCCGTCGCGGGCCTGCGCGACGACGGTGATGCCGGGGTCGGAGGAGAGGATGGCGGTGATCCCCGCGCGGATGAGGGGTTCGTCTTCGGCCAGCAGGACGCGGATCACCGGCCACCGCCCCCCTGGTCCTCCGTGCCGCCTCCGGAGCCCGTCGGGACCGCGTCCTTGTCGACGAGGCGGCCCTGCGCGAAGCACAGCCGGTAGGCGTCCGACCCGGAGCCCGGCAGGGCCGTCCGGGAGCGGTAGTGGTCGCAGGTCCATCCGCTCGGCACCGGTCCCGTGGACGGCGGGTCGAGCATGGTGGACGGCGGGAGCACCGGCGCGACCGCGGACCGCGGGTCCCCGACCCGCAGCGACGCGAAGTCGGCCGGGTCCAGGACCGCGCGGCAGGAGGCCAGGGCGTAGTACCCGGCCCACACGACGACCAGGGCCGCCACCAGGGCGGCGGGGATCGCGACGGCCGCAGCCAGCGCCCTCCCGGTGCGGCTCCGGCTCCGCTCCCGCTGCCGCGCGGACTCGGGGGCGGAGGGGAGCGGCACCGGGGCGGGGACGGGGGAGTGGAGGTCCGGGCCAGGGGATGCGGGCTGGGCCGGGAGGCGTGCGGTGAGCGTGAACCCGGCGCCCGTCGACGTCGGCCCGCCGGTCCGCGTCGGCCCGGAGTCGAGGGTTCCACCGGCGGCGCGCACCCGCGCGCGCAGCGCGGCGAGGCCGGATCCGCCGGAGGCCAGGACGGGCACCTCGGTCGCGGGGCCGTTGGCCACGGAGACCGTGTAGCCCTCAGCGGGGCCCGGAGCCGGTTCGTCGGTGGCGGTGTCGGCGGCCCCGGGGGCGTCGGCGCCGGACGTCTGCGGCCCGAGCCGGTCCACCCGCACGGCCACCGGTGCGCCCGGCGCGTGCTTGGCGCTGTTGGTCAGCCCCTCCCGCACCACGGCGTACACCAGGGCGCGCACCTCGGCGGGCATCCCCTCCCACAGCCGCCCGCCGGCCAGGCCGACCTCCAGGGAGGCGTTCCGGGCGTGCCCGATGAGACCGGCCAGATCGCCGTCGCCGGTCCCGGGCTCGGCAGGCTCCGCGTCCCCGGACTGGAGGAGCCCGATGATCTCCTGCAGGCGCTCGACCGCACCGATCGCCCCCGCGCCGAGTTCGGCCACCCCGCGCCGGTAGTCCTCCGCGCCCAGCCCGGGCGCGACCTCCAGGGCTCCGGCGCGCACGGCGATCAGGCTGAGCTCGTGGCCCAGGGAGTCGTGCATCCGCGCCGCGATCCGCTCGCGCTCCCGGACGCGTTCGCGCTCGGCCGCCACCGACCGCTCCCGTTCGAGGAGTTCGGCGCGCCGCCAGCCGAGCCCGGCGGAGTCCGAGCGCACCCGCAGGTACCGGCCCACCAGCCACGGCAGCACCACGCACACGACCGCGAGCACGCCCCTGGCCAGGGCGGAGGTCGCGTCCTGCCCCAGGGCGAGGACGGCGGCCGGCTGGATCAGGAACGCGACCGCCACGCCCCCGGCGGACACCCGCCCCCGCAGGTTCCAGCCCGCCGCCAGCGCCGGCGCGGCCAGGGCGACGCCGCTCCCGGCCAGGGCCGTGGCGGCGGTGAGCGGCACGAGGCAGCTCAGACCCGAGGCCAGGACGACGGCGGACAGGAGGGCTCCCCGGGCCGCGCGGCCCTTCGCGCCACCGCCCGCACAGCCCCCGTGACCAGGGTCCTGCGTCCTGGGTCCCGCCGTCTTTCGCACAGCGGTCAGGCTACAGAACGGCCGGCGGGCACGGCCTCACCCGAAAGTGCCGTTTCCGGGGAGGCCGGCGCCACGTCGGGGGCGGGGCCGCCCCTGCGTTCGGACACGTTCGGGTGAGGTGTGCGGGGCCGCACGGGGCCTAACGTCCCACTGGTCCGCGACAGGCGGGCGCACCACGGCCTCGGGAGAGCACGATGAAGGACACCGGCGGTACCACCGCGAACCAGGACGCGGGAGGCCGCGACCCGGCGGCACCGGCCGCACCGGTGGGACCGCACGACCGGAGACCCCGCCGGGGGCGGGCCTCTCGCGCAGGAGCGGTCCTCGCCCTGGCCACCGCCGCCGCCCTCGCCCTGGGCGGGCCCGCGGCCGCAGCCCCGGTGGACGGCGTCCCCGAGGGGGCGGTCGCGGCGCAGAACCCGGTGCTGGGATCCGGTCCCGCTCCGGGCGGGAGCGCGGACGGCGGCCCGGAGGACCCGACCGGCGGGCCGGACCCGGCCGCGGAGGCCGACGACCGGGACACCGGCCCCGGCGATGACGAGACCGGCGGCGTGGACGCGGCGGAGCTGGACGCCTTCATCGCCGCCCACCTCGAACGCGTCGGCCTGCCGGGGGCGACCGTCGCGGTCACGCGCGGGGACCGGGTCGTGCACACGGGCGGCTACGGGCACGACGGGAACGGCGAGCCCCTGCGCGCGGACTCGCCCATGCGCATCGCCTCCCTCAGCAAGTCGATGACCGCCCTCGCCGTCATGCAGCTGGTGGAGGACGGCGCCGTCGGCCTGGACGACCCGGTCCGCGACCACCTGCCCGAGTTCACCACCGCCGACCCGCGCAGCGACCTGATCACCGTCCGCCGGCTCCTCGACCAGAGCTCGGGCATGTCCGACCGGGGCCACCCCGACGTCGCCGGAACCCCGCAGCCCGCCACCCTCACCGAGGCGGTGGCCCGCCTGCGCGACGCCGAGCTCACGTCGGCGCCGGGGGAGCGGTGGCAGTACCACAACCCCAACTACCAGGTGGCGGCCCGCCTGGTGGAGGTCGTGGCCGGGGAGCCCTTCGCCGAGTACCTGGAACGGCACGTGTTCGCCCCGGCGAGCATGGCCGACACCCGGTCCTCCGCCCCGGACGCCCCCGGCCCGGGGGCGTCCGGCGGCGCGCGCCCCGAACCCGCGCCGGGGCACATCCGCGCCTTCGGCGCCAACGTCCCCGTCGCCGAACCGCCCGCGTTCGGGACCGGCTCCGGGGACGTCGTCTCGACCGCGGAGGACATGGCCAGGTGGCTGATCCTCCAGGCCGACGGCGGGAGGGCGCCCGGGGGCGAACGGCTGCTCTCCGCCGCAGCGGTGGAGCTGACGCACACCCCGTCCGCGCCCGGGGGCCGGTACGGCCTCGGATGGATGCGGCGCGGACCGGCCGACGGCGCCTCCGGCACACAGGTCTGGCACGGCGGGGCGATGTCCACGTACAGCTCCTACCAGGTGCTCGTCCCCGGAACCGGATACGGCGTCGTGGCGCTGTTCAACAGCGGGATCACCCTCACCGAGAACGACACGTGGGGCCTGGTCGAGGGGGTTCTCGACCTGACCGAGGGCAGGACACCCGCCGTGGCGGACTCGTCCCTGTGGAAGGTCGACGCCGCCTTCGGGGCGGCCACGCTGACCGTGGCGGGGCTGGGCGTGCTCGGGGTGCGCCGGGCCGGGGCCTGGGCCGGGAGGCGGGCGGTCCTGCCCCGCTGGCGGACCGCGCTGCGGCTGCTGCCCTACGCCCTGCCTCCCCTCCTGCTCCCCCTGGTCAACCCGCTCCTCACCTGGGTGATGGGCGGGCGGGAGGGCACCTGGCTCCAGCGGTTCTACGGGATCCCGGCCGAACTGGCCTTCGTCGCCGCCACCGCCCTGGTGTGCCTGGCGGTTCTCGCCGCCCGGACCGTGCAGCTCCTCCGCACTGCCAGGGGGCCCGCGGGAGCGGTCGGCGCCACCGACGCCCCGGCCCCGTCCGGCCCGGCCGACGGCGCCGCGGGGACCGGGTGGTAGAACTACCGCGTACGCGGGGTGAGCCGGGCGGTCGACGGGGCCGGACGGGCCCCGCACCGACAGACCCGGGAGGGCACCCGTGAGTGACGACCTGTCCGTGAGCGTGGACGGCCACGTCGGCGTCCTGGAGTTCCGGCGCCCGCCCAACAACCACTTCGACCTGGCGCTCCTGCGCGACCTCGCGGACGCCGCCGCCGAACTGGAGGGCGCGCGCGGGTGCCGCGCCATCGTCCTGTGCTCCGAGGGCCGGCACTTCTGCGCCGGGGTGGACTTCGGCGGCGAGGGGGTCGGGCCCGACCCGGCCTCCACCCTGAAGGCCGTCTACGCGGAGGGGCTGCGGCTGTTCTCCCTCGCCGTGCCCGTGATCGCGGCGGTGCAGGGCGCGGCCGTCGGGGGCGGCCTCGGCGTGGCGTGCGCCGCCGACTTCCGAGTCGCCGCGCCCTCGACCAGGTTCCACGCCAACTTCGGGGCGCTCGGCATCCACCAGGGCTTCGGCCTCAGCGCCTCCCTGCCCCGGATCATCGGCGCGCAGGGCGCCGCCGAGATGCTGTACACCGCCCGGCGGGTCGGCGGCGAGAGGGCCCTCGCCCTCGGCCTCGCCGACCGGCTGGTCGAGGACGGTGCGGTGCGCGGGGCCGCCGTGGCCTTCGCGCACGAGATCGCCGCCGGGGCACCGTTGGCCGTGCGGTCGATGCGGGAGACCCTGCGCGCGGGGTACACGGACGAGGTCCGCGCGGCCATGGAGCGCGAGATCACCGAGCAGACGCGACTGCTCGCGACGGGGGACAGCGAGGCCGGCATCGCTGCCTCGCTGGCGCGGACCGCGCCCGTGTTCACGGGGCGCTAGCGCCGCGCCGGACGGCGGGACGGCTACCCTGGCGTGCCATGCGCCTGCTCATCATCTCCGACACCCACCTGCCCAAGCGCGCCCGCGACCTGCCCCGGCAGGTGTGGGCGCAGGTCGAGCGCGCCGACGCGGTCGTCCACGCGGGGGACTGGTGCGTCCCCGACGCGCTCGACGCCCTGGAGGCGCGTGCCGCGCGGGTGGTGGGCGTCCACGGCAACAACGACGGCCCCGAACTGCGCGCACGCCTGCCCGAGGTGGCGAGGGCGACCCTGGGCGGCGTCCGGTTCGCGGTCGTCCACGAGACGGGGCAGGCGGCGGGCCGGGAGAAGCGGTGCGCCGAGCGCTTCCCCGACACCGACGTCCTCGTCTTCGGCCACTCGCACATCCCGTGGGACACGCGCGCGGAGACCGGGCTGCGGCTGCTCAACCCGGGCTCTCCCACGGACCGCCGGCGCCAGCCGCACCACACCTACATGACGGCGGAGGCGGCCGACGGGGTCCTCTCCGAGGTCCGGCTGCACCGGGTCGACCCCGCCTGAGCGGGGCCGGCCCGGCGTGGCCGGCGCCCGGTCCGCGGTCACGGGGTGATCCGCCCGGCGATGGCGGGGCCCTCCCGCGCGATCCAGGCCTCGGCGCGGGGCATGCGGTCCCTGACGCCCTCCTCCCACATGCGGCGGAAGACCGGGTCGCTCGCGGCGGCGGCCCGGGCCCTCCGGTGGAAGCGGTGGATCATCCGTGTCGCCAGGGGCACCAGTTCCGCGCGCTGGCGCCCGGTCGCCCCGTAGGCGTCGACGAAGACGGAGACCCGGCGGGCCGCGTCGAGGCCGGCGAAGGCGGGGGCGCGGTCCCGGGGGTCGAGCAGCGGCACCCACCAGTAGAGGGCGTTGGCGATCTCGTAGAGGCGGGTGGTGGGCCGGGCGAGGTCGAAGTCGATGAGGGCGGCGGGCAGGCCCTCGCGGAAGACGACGTTGCCCGGGCAGTAGTCGCGGTGGCCGACCAGTTCGGGTTCCCCCTCCACCGGGGCGTCGTCGACGGCGGCGGTTCCGGGGATGCCGCCCCAGACCGCGTCCGCCGGCGGAACCCAGCCGTCGGCGGCCCCGTGCAGCCGCCGGATCAGCTGCGCCAGCGCGACCAGGACGTCCTCGCCCGCGGCAGCGGCGGGCAGCGGTTCCCGTGGGACGTCGCCGGGGACGTAGGTCAGCACCTCGCGGCCCTGCCCGTCGACGCCGAGCGGCACCGGCGCGGCGGTGAAACCGGCCCGGTGCAGGTGGGCGAGGTAGGCCTGGACCGTGGCGGTGAACGGCCGGACCGGGCGCCGGACCGTGTCGCCCACGCGCACGATGCCGGGGGTGACGCCGTCGCCGACCAGGGGCTCGGCAGGTCGGCCGTCGTGCTCGTCGCGGAACCGGTCGGTCATGGGGCGCCTCCGTTGGTCCGATGGGAACGCGGGACCGCTCGCCCGCCGCCGGGGCGCAGGGAGCGGGGAAACCGCTCCGATGCTCCCCGAGCCCCCGGCCCCTGTCCAGCCGGACACCGGGGAAGGGCCCGGAGGAGGACACGGTGCTCGGCGCGGGCCCTCCGCCACGGCGTCGGACGGACTCCGGCCGCCCGACCGGTCCTCGCCGTGCGGGCGGGGACCGGACGGGCCGCTCGCACGGCCGGGGCGCCGGGGTCAGGGCCGGGTGGCGCGCAGCATGCGCAGCTGGCCGATCTCGGCGGCGTTCTTCATCAGCTCGGCGTTGACCCACGCGACCGTGTGGGCGACGGTCAGGCCGGAGCCGGGCGGCCACGGGAAGGGAGCGGGCGCGTCGAGGTCCTCTGTCCCCAGCCCGTCCAGCGCCTCCAGCCACTCCGTGCGCAGGCCGCGCAGCCACGTGACGGCCTCGTCGGCGCCGGGCCAGACCACGTCCTCCCGGTCCTGCGGGGTGCGCCCCCGCAGGTGGTCGAGGGTCACCGACCACCACCAGCCGATGTGCCAGGTGACCCAGGCGACGGTCGGGACGGGCACGGGGTCGGGCTCGGTGTCCGCCCAGTCCGGGGCCCACACCCCGTCCTCCCCACGGCGGACGGTCCAGCAGAGGGGACCGGGTTCCCAGAGGAAGTCGCCGGGCTCCAGGCGCTCCAGGTGGTACTCGAACAGCGACCAGGTGAGGTCGAACTGCCAGCGCAGCAGTTCGCGGGGTGTCTCGGGCATGGGGAACACCCTGGCACAGGACGCCCTCCGGACCGAAGCGGTTTTCGGGCGGGCCGCCCCTGGACCGGGAACCCCTCCTCCGCCGGAGCGCGGACCGGTCGGGGCGGCGCAACGGACCCACCCGGGCCCCTGCCAAGGGTTTTCGGATGTATTGACCGCATTGTCCGCCGACCTGGAATGCCAGACGGCAAGCCGGGAGTCACCCCGCGAATGCTCGGGGTAGTGGCCGGGGTAGGAACACCCCACGGGCCCGAGATCCGGAGCCCGGGCCCGCCCGCCCGGGCCACCGGACACCCCGGGGGCGCCGAGGAGGTCTCCCCTCCACCCGAGGCGTCTTTCGGGGCCTCCCGGCCCCGCCCCCTCCGCACCGTGGCCGCTCCCCGGGGGCGCAAGGCCGCACGGGCCCGGCCCCTCGGAGGAGCGATCACGGGAAACCGGGGGCGGAGGATTCCCGCCCCGGTCCTCCCGGCCGGGCCGCGGGGGGACGGCCCGCAGGGCGGCGAGGACGTCCCGTGGGAGGGACCTCCCCGGGACCTGGCGGCTTGCAGTTGACGTAGCGTCAACTCCTAGCGTCGTCTGCGGGCCGGACGGACCGGCCCGACGAGGGGGGGACACGATGTCCTGGCCGATCGGGGACCTGTGCCGGATGAGCGGGGTCACCTCGCGCACCCTGCGGCACTACCACCGGATCGGGCTGCTCGAACCGGAGCGGACGGGCCCCGGCGGCATTCGACACTACGGTCGGGGCGAACTCCTGCGGCTCCAGCGCATCCTCGTGATGCGCGAGCTGGGCATGGGGCTCGCCGACATCGCCCGGGTCCTGGACGAGCGGACGGGCGAGGCGGACGCACTCCGCGCCCACCTGCGCGACCTCTTGGCCGAACGGGACCGCATCGACACCCTCGTCGACACCGTGCGCCGCACCATCGGCGCACTGGAGGAGGACGACGGCATGCACGACGTCGACAGGCCCGAGGAGCTGTTCGCCGGGTTCGACACCACCGCCTACGCCGAGCGGGCCCGCGCCGAGTGGCCCCGCGAGTGGGAGCAGGCCCGGCGGGCGTCCGAGGCGCTGACCGGGGAGGACCGCGACCGGCAGCAGGCGGAGCTCGCCGCGCGGATGAGGCGCATGGCCGACCACCTCGCCGCCGGAACCCCGCCCGCCGACCAGGCGGTGCAGGCGGAGGTGCACGCCCACTTTCTGGAGGTGAGCCGGATGTGGACGCCCGACGCGGGCGCGTTCGAGAACCTGGGCCGCGTCTACGCCGAGGAGGGCGCCTGGCGCGCGGTGTACGAGCGCGTCGCGCCGGGCCTGGCCGAGTACCAGCGCGACGCGATGGCGGTCTACGCACGCGAGCGGCTGGCCGGCCCCGGGGCCCGGCGCGAAACGGGCGGCGGGGGCCCGGGTCGAGGGGAGGCGCGCACGTGATCCCCGCGCACTGGCGCCCCCACCTGCGGCAGGAGGACGGCGAGGTGCTCGGCTACCTCGAACCCGTGGACGGGGGCGGATATCGTCCCGTCACGCCCTTCGGCCATCCGGCGGGCAGGGAGGGGGAGGAGGGCGCCGCCCGCGCCGTCCTGGACTCCCTGGGCCTGGCCTACCTGGCGGAGCCGTGGCTGCTCACCCTCCCGGGCCGGGAGGAGCCGGTCGCCGTGCGGATCGTGGAGGTCGGCCCCGACCGCATGCGGGTGGCCAACGCCGACCACGGCTACGAGGAGGCCGACATCGGGCACGTCTTCGTCCTGGACGTGCCTGAGCCGGGGCGCCTGAGGGCCGCCCGCGGCTGAGCCGCCGCCGGGCGGGAGGACGGCGGACCCCGCCCCGCCGGTACCTTCGGGCCGAGGGCCCGACGGGACCGGACGCGGGGTCCGTCCCGGCGGGAGACGTCGGACCAGGAGCGGGAGCGGGAGCGGATGCGGATCACGGTGACCGAGGTGGACGGCGCGCCGACGGTCCGGTTCCGGTGCGCGGCCGGAGCGGCCACGGGCCGGTGGGCGGGCCCGGCGCCGCCCGTGCCCGGGGAGCACGATGTGGAGCTGGACGTGGCCGAGGAGGTCGTGTTCGCCCGCGCGGAGCCGGGGCGCGATCGCGTCGAGGACGCTCCGGACGGCTCCGGGGCCGTACTGGTCGCGGGGCGCGTCGAGCAGGCCGGGACGGGGGCGGACACAGTCGTGGTCCTGCGGGTGGGCGGCGGCCTCCTCCTGCTGGAGGCGTGCGGGGCCGTGCCCTCGGCCGGGGACCGGGTCCGCTTCACCGCGGCGGAGCTCCGCCTGTACCCGACGGGGGTGTAGAGGGCCTCCGGCCGGAAGGCTGCTCGCGGTCGGCGTGCGCCTGCGCCACCGTCGCCGCCGCCCGGCACAGGTCCCTGTGCCCGGCGGGAGCGCCCGCCCGCGCCTCGTGCGCGGGGGCGGGCGCTCCCAGGGCCGTCGACGCCCTTCCGACGGGTCCTAGAGCACGTCGGGCGAGACGTCCAGGACGGTGCGGTCGCGGGAGGCCACCAGGTCGAACTGCGGTCCGGTCCGGGGCAGCTCGTGGCGGAAGAAGTACGCCGCGGCCGCGCGCTTGCCCTCGTAGAAGTCCCCCGCACTGCCGTGCGCGGCCACCAGCTGCTCCAGCCACAGCCACGCCACCACCACGTGGCCCACCGCCTCCAGGTAGGGGGTGGCGTTGGCCAGCGCCACCGCGGGGTCGCCCCCGGCCCAGGCGGAGGCGGCCGTCTCCGTCGTCCGCGCCAGGGCGGCCGACAGCAGGCCGGCGTACACGGCCTCGTCCCCGCCCAGCTCCCGGGCGCGGTCGGCGGTCCGCTGCGCGGTCTCCACCAGCAGCGCCAGCCGCGCGCCGCCGTCCTGGACGGCCTTGCGGCCCAGCAGGTCCAGGGCCTGGATGCCGTGGGTGCCCTCGTGGATCGGGTTGAGCCGGTTGTCCCGGTAGTGCTGCTCCACGTCGTACTCGCGCGTGTACCCGTACCCGCCGTGCACCTGGATGGCCAGGCTGTTGGCCTCCACGCACCACTGGGAGGGCCAGCTCTTGGCGATCGGCGTGAGGACGTCCAGGAGCAGGTTCGCGCGCTCGCGCCCGGCGTCGTCGTCGGTGCTCGCCGCCTCGTCGACCAGCCGCGCGCAGTACAGCACCAGGGCGAGGGCGCCCTCCACGTAGCTCTTCTGGGCGAGCAGCATCCGCCGCACGTCGGTGTGGCCGATGATCGGCACCTGCGGCCGGGCGGGGTCCTTGTCGCCGAGCGGGCGCCCCTGGAGCCGTTCGCGCGCGTAGGCCAGCGACTTCAGGTACCCGGTGTAGCCGACGGCCGCGGCGCCGGCGCCCACGCCGATCCGTGCGCCGTTCATCATGTGGAACATGTACCGCAGGCCCTGGTGGGGTTCGCCCACCAGGTAGCCGACCGCGCCGGCCCGGCCGCCCGGCGTGTGCGCCCCCTCGCCGAAGTTGAGCAGGGCGTTGACGGTGCCCCGGTAGCCCATCTTGTGGTTGAGCCCGGCGGGGACGACGTCGTTGCGCTCACCGATCGTCCCGTCCGCCTCCACCAGGTACTTGGGGACGACGAACAGGGAGATGCCCTTGACCCCGGGCGGACCGCCGGGGAGCTTGGCGAGCACCAGGTGCACGATGTTCTCGGTCAGCTCGTGGTCGCCGCCCGAGATCCACATCTTGTTGCCGAACACCCGGTAGCCGCCCTCGCCGTCCTCCTCGGCGCGGGTGGTGATGTCGGCCAGGGAGCTGCCCGCCTGCGGCTCGGACAGGCACATGGTGCCGGTGAAGCGCCCCTCCACCATGGGGAGCACCCACGTGTCGACCTGCTCGGGGCTGCCGTGCGCCAGGAGGAGGCGGGCGTTGCCGGAGGTGAGGAAGGGGTAGGCGGAGGTGCCCAGGTTGGCGGCCTGGAAGTAGGCGCCGCACGCGCTGGAGACGACCTGCGGCATCTGGGCCCCGCCCACGGAGGCGGGCATCCCGGCGGCGGCGAGGCCGGTCTCGGCGTAGACCTCCAGGGCCTTGCGCACCTCGGGGATGACGTGGACGCGCTCGCCGTCGAAGTGCGGCTCGTTGGCGTCGCTGGCCTTGTTGTGCGGGGCGAAGTGGTCGGTGGCCACGCGCTCGGCCAGCTCCAGGGCGGCGTCGAAGGTCTCGCGCGAGTGGTCGGAGTAGCGGGGGCGCGCGGTGAGGGCCTCGGTGTCGAGCCACTCGTAGAGCAGGAAGTGCAGGTCACGCGCGGACAGCAGGGTGGACGCCACGGTCGCCTCCTCGGAAAGTTTGACCGACTGGTCGGTATGCTATCCGTTCCCGAGGCTTTCCCGGTGACCGGGGTCACGGGGCCGCCCGGGTCCCGGGACGTGTTCCGCGGGTCGTTCCGGGCCCGCGGTGATCGGCGTGAGCGCCGAGTCCACCGAGGGCATCCACCGGACACGCCCTAGGCTGGTGGCCACCGAACCAGAAGGAGCACTGGCCCATGTCCGCTGTCGCCGAGCCCTCCCGCACCGTCCTGCTGCTCAACGGTCCCAACCTCAACCTGTTGGGCACCCGCGACCCCGAGCAGTACGGCACCGTCACCCTCGACGAGGTCGAGCGGCAGGTGGTCGCCCTCGGCGTCGAGCTGGGGGTGGAGGTGGTGTGCGCGCAGAGCAACAGCGAGGGCGTCATGGTGGACCGGATCCACGCCGCCCGCCACTGGGCCGGCGTGGTGCTCAACCCCGGCGCCTACGCCCACTACGGCATCGCCCTGCGCGACGCGATCGACGCGGTCGAGGTCCCCGTGGTGGAGGTGCACATCTCCAACATCTACGCGCGCGAGGAGTTCCGGCACACGTCGGTGACCGCGCCCGTCGCGGCCGGGTACGTGGCGGGGTGCGGGGTGTTCGGCTACGAGCTCGCCCTGCGCGCGGTGCTCCGGCGCGACGCCGAGCGCCGCGCCTGAGGCTCCGCCCGGTGCGCCCGTCCCGGCAGGGTGCGGGGCCCCGGCAGCGGACCCGGTCGGCGCCGACCGGCCCCGCTGCCGGGACGGGCGCACCTCAGCGGTAGGTCATCAGAGCGGGACCGCCCTGCTCCAGGTGGGCGTGGTCGTTGAAGGACAGCACCTGGGTGCCGCCGCGCCCGTGCAGCAGCTTGCTCACCGAGCCGTTGACCACCACGCGGTTCATCGCCAGGAACCCGGCCGAAGAGGCGCCCAACAGGGTCGAGCACACCGCGGCGACGACCCCGGCCGAGGTGAACACCAGCGCGGTCTCCCCGCGCCCCAGCCCCGCGACCACATCGGACAGGGCCGCGTTCACCCCCTCGCGGAACCCCTCCCAGGTGCCGGGCCCGCTCCCCCCGGCGCCCATCCACGAGGTCAGGGCCGCGTCCAGGCGCTCCTGGAGCGTGCCCGTCCCCGTGAGGTGGGAGCCGAGCAGGCCGAGGTGGTCGTACTCGTCCCAGCGGGGGTCGACGGCCGGTGCGGTGTCGATGCCCGCCTCGGCGAGGGCGGCCGCCGCCGTCTGGCGCTGGCGGCGCAGCGCCCCTGTGGCGACCGCGCCGATCCGGAGGTCGCGCCGCTTGAGCTCGGCGCCGAGCAGCCGGGCCTGCTCGTGGCCGGTGGGGCTCAGCTCGTCGTAGTCCTCGGCCTCCGGAGAGGCCTTCCCGTGGCGGATGAGATAGATCGCTGGCATCGCCCCAGGGTACGAGCGGGCCCCGGACCGCAGGCACACCGGGGCCCTGTTGACATACCGTCCGGTCGGTTCGGGGTGGTGGCGGGCGGTGCCGACCGCGGGAGCGACCCGCGACGGGCCCGGCGGCGCGCGGCAGCCGGTCGCCTCCGCGTTACCGTGGCCACACGCGACACGGAGGGATGACCATGGTCTTCCGGTATTCGAGCGTGGTGCCCGCACCGCGCGACGAGGTCTTCGACTGGCACGCGCGGCCGGGCGCGTTCGCCCGGCTGGCCCCGCCCTGGCAGCCGGTGCGCCTGACCGCCGAGGCGGACTCCCTCGCCGACGGCGTGGCCGTGCTCTCGTTCCCCGGCGGCCTGCGCTGGGAGGCCCGCCACCTTCCGGAGCGGTACGACCCGCCCCGCAGGTTCGCGGACCGGCTGGTGTCCCAGCCGCTGGCGGCGCTGCTGTCCTGGACGCACGCCCACGACTTCGTCGCGGAGACAGGGGAGAGCACCCGCGTCGTCGACCGGGTCGCCACCTCCGTCCCCGAGGCGCTGCTGCGGCCCATGTTCGCCTACCGCCACGCCCAGCTCGCCGACGACCTGGCGGCCGGGGCCCGGGCGCGGGCCTGGCACGACCGTCCGGTGACCGTGGCGGTCACCGGATCGGGCGGGCTGGTGGGGCGCTCCCTGTGCTCGCTGCTCACCACGGGCGGGCACCGGGTGGTCCGGCTGGTGCGCGGGGACCCCGCCCACGCGGGCGAACGGCGCTGGGACCCCCGGGAACCGGCCGCCGACCTGCTCGAAGGCGTCGACGCCCTGGTGCACCTGGCGGGGGAGCCGCTGTTCGGGCGGTTCACGGAGCAGCACAAGGAGGCCCTGCGGGACAGCCGTGTCGGCCCCACGCGCGCCCTCGCCCGCCTGGTGGCCCGCAGCGGGACGCGCGTGTTCGTGACCGCCTCGGCGATCGGCTACTACGGGCCGGACCGGGGGGACGAGGTCCTCACGGAGGACAGTCCGCGCGGGACGGGGTTCCTGGCCGACCTGGTCGCGGACTGGGAGGAGGCCGCCGAACCCGCTGCCGGGGGCGGCGCCCGGTGCGTGCAGGTGCGTACGGGCATCGTGCAGAGCCCCGCCGGGGGAGTGCTGGGGCTGCAGTACCCGCTGTTCGCTGCGGGGCTGGGCGGCCGGATCGGCGACGGCCGGCAGTGGATGTCGTGGATCGGCGTGGACGACCTCGCGGACGTCTACGTGCGCGCCGTCCTGGACGGGGCGCTGACGGGCCCCGTCAACGGGGTGGCGCCGAACCCGGTGCGCGGCGCCGAGCACGCCGACGTGCTCGCCGGCACCCTGCGCCGTCCCGCGGCGCTGCCGGTGCCGGGCTGGGGGCCGGCCCTCCTGCTGGGACGGGAGGGCGCGGACGAGGTGGCGCTGGCGGACCAGAGGGTGGCCCCGGCCCGCCTGGAGGCGGCGGGGCACCGTTTCCGGTACCCGCGACTGGAGGCGGCGCTCGCCCACCTCTTCGGCCGGGAGCGCCCCGTGTGAGGCGGCGGCGCGGCCGCCCCCCGGCGGGCGCCCGCCGGGGGCGGGGTGCGGCCCGTGGGCCGCACCCCCGCGCCGTGCCGGAGCCTTTCCGCCTCAGGCGGCGCCGGAGTCCGGCTCGAAGCGCACCACCACCGACTTCGACGTCGGGGTGTTGCTCACCTCCGCCGTGGAGTCCAGCGGGACCAGCACGTTGGTCTCCGGGAAGTAGGAGGCCGCGCACCCGCGCGCCGTCGGGTAGTGCACCACACGGAAGTGCGCCGCGCGCCGCTCCCGGCCGTCCCGCCACTCGCCCACCAGGTCGGTGTAGGAGCCGTCCTCCAGCCCCAGCTCGCGTGCGTCCTCCGGGTTGACCAGCACGACCCGGCGGCCGTCCTTGATGCCCCGGTACCGGTCGTCGAGGCCGTACACGGTGGTGTTGTACTGGTCGTGCGAGCGCAGCGTCTGCAGCAGCAGCCGGCCCTCCGGCACCTCCGGCGCGTACGTGCCGTTGACCGTGAAGTTCGCCAGACCCGTCTCGGTCGGGAAGCGCCGGTCGTCGCGCGGCGCGTGCGGCAGGGTGAACCCCGCGGGCTTGCGCGCACGGGCGTTGAAGTCCTCGAACCCCGGCACGACCGCCGCCACGTGGTCGCGGACCCGGTCGTAGTCGAACAGCTCCGACCACGCCACGGGTTCCTCGCCCAGCACCCGCCGGGCCAGGTCGCAGATGATGTCGACCTCCGAGCGCATGCCCTCCGACAGGGGCGGGAGCACCCCGTGGGAGGCGTGCACCTTGCCCATCGAGTCCTCCACGGTCACCCACCGGGGCTCGCCGTCGCGCAGGTCGCGGTCGGTGCGCGCGAGCGCGGGCAGGATCAGCGCCCGCGTCCCCGTCACCACGTGCGAGCGGTTCAGCTTGGTGGACACGTGCACCGTCAACCCCACCCGGCGCATCGCTTCCTCGGTGACCAGGGTGTCGGGCGTGGCCGCCACGAAGTTGCCGCCCATCGCGAAGAACACCCGCACGTCGCCGTCGGCCATCGCGCGGATGGCGTTGACGGTGTCGTGGCCGTGCTCGCGCGGGGGCTCGAACCCGAACTCCGCGCCCAGGGCGTCCAGGAACGCCTCCGCGGGGCGCTCGAAGATCCCCATCGTCCGGTCGCCCTGCACGTTGGAGTGGCCGCGCACCGGGCACACGCCCGCGCCCGGGCGCCCCACGTTGCCGCGCAGCAGCAGGAAGTTGACGACCTCGCGGATGGTCGGCACCGAGTGCTTGTGCTGGGTCAGGCCCATCGCCCAGCACACGATGATCCGCTCCGACCCGGTGACCATCTCCGCGATCCGCTCGACGAGCTCCCGCTCCAGGCCGGTGGCCCTCTCGACCCGGGGCCAGAACTCCTCGTCCGGCTCGGCCAGCAGGTCCTTGGAGAACTCCTCGAACCCGTGCGTGTGGGTGGCGATGAAGTCGCGGTCCAGGACCTCCTCCCCGCGCTCCTGCGCCTGCAGCAGCAGCCGGTTGACCGCCGAGAACAGGGTGAGGTCGCCGCCCAGGCGGATCTGCGCGAACAGGTCGGTGAGCTCCGTGCCGCGCCCGAGCAGGCCGCCCGCCTTCTGCGGGTTGCGGAACTCGCGCATGCCCGCCTCGGGCAGGGGGTTGACGGTGATGATCCGGGTCCCGGAGCGCTTGGCCTTCTCCAGGGCGGAGAGCATCCGGGGGTGGTTGGTGCCGGGGTTCTGCCCGGCGACGATGATCAGGTCGGCCTTGCGCAGGTCCTCCAGGGAGACACTGCCCTTGCCCACGCCCAGCGTCTCGGTGAGGGCGGAGCCCGACGACTCGTGGCACATGTTGGAGCAGTCCGGCATGTTGTTCGTGCCGAGCTGCCGGGCGAACAGCTGGTAGAGGAAGGCGGCCTCGTTGCTGGTGCGGCCCGAGGTGTAGAACACCGCCTCGTCGGGGGAGGACAGCCCCCGCAGGTCCTCGGCGACCAGGTCCAGGGCGCGGTCCCAGCTCACCGGCTCGTAGTGGGAGGCGCCCTCGGCCAGGTACATGGGCTGGGCGAGGCGGCCCTGCTGCCCCAGCCAGTAGCCGGAGCGCTCGGCCAGTTCGGCGACCGGGTGCTCGGCGAAGAACTCGGGCGTCAGGGCCCGGGAGGTGGCCTCCTCGGCGACCGCCTTGGCGCCGTTCTCGCAGAACTCCGCCGTGTGCCGCTTGTCGCCCTCGGGCCAGGCGCAGCCGGGGCAGTCGAAGCCGCGCTTCTGGTTGATCGCGAGCATGGCCGGCAGCCCGCGCCGGACCCCGGCCTGTTCACCGACGTGGCGGACGCTGTTGAGCACGGCGGGCATGCCCGCCGCGCTGGTCTTGGGCGGGCCCACCGTGGGGGAGTCCTGGGCGGGATCGTGCTGTACGGAGTTCTGGTGTCTCACACTTCGCATTGTGGCATCGCGTCCCGTGGCACCGTGACGCCGGGGGAGCGGCCCGGCCGGTCAGGGGCGGTGCGGCCCTCCGAGCCCGAGGGGGAGACGGGCCTCCGCGAGGCCGTACTGCCGCCGGGCGGACGTGCTGCCCGCAGTATTTGTCATGACATGGCAATATAGTTCGCTCTTCATCTGTTTTTGTTTGTTCGGTGTTTTTGTCGCCTCCCTATCACGGTTGTTTTTCTCCGGCCGTGCCTTTCGGGATACTGGCCGGAACGGGCCTGGGGGGATTGCGGTTCCCCGGCGGCGGGCATCTCGGTGGGGCGACGGTCCCGGGCCTGGAGGAAAAAGGGAAGGGAAAGGCAGGTTTCCGGCCCCCTGTGTTCCTCCGGAGGATGTGCCGCCCTCCCTGCGGATTCGAAATGCGCTCCGGGCTCCGGGCAGTCGCGGAGTGAAGTTCCTCGAGTGGTTCGTCGTAGAATTCCAAGCGAACAGAGATGAGTTCCATGGCTCACTGGAAGAACATCCCCGGTAACCTCACGAAGATCTCGGTGGGATCCCGGAGCAATGTGTGGGGTGTCAACTCCGCCGGTGCCATCTATCGTTTCACGAATGACGACGCCAACCCCTGGGTCAATGTTCCGGGGGGTTTGGTCGACATCAGTGCTGCTGCGGACGGCACGGTGTGGGGGGTGAATGCGAACAACCAGATCTATCGTTACACGGGTGATCTGGGTTCGTCCCACTGGAAGGGTATCTCCGGCGGCCTGACGAGGATTTCCGCCGGTTCCCGGAGTAATGTGTGGGGCGTGAACTCCGCTGGCGGCATCTATCGTTTCACGAATGACGACGCCAACCCCTGGGTCAATGTTCCGGGGGGTTTGGTCGACATCAGTGCTGCTGCGGACGGCACGGTGTGGGGGGTGAATGCGAACAACCAGATCTATCGTTACACGGGTGATCTGGGTTCGTCCCACTGGAAGGGAATCTCGGGCGGCCTGTCGGGAATCTCCGCCGGTTCCCGGAGCAATGTGTGGGGTGTCAACTCCGCCGGTGGCATCTATCGTTTCACGAATGACGACGCCAACCCCTGGGTCGGTATCCCCGGCGGGCTGAAGGAGATCAGCGCGGCCGCGGACGGCACGGTGTGGGGCGTCAACTCCGCCGGCGCCATCTACCGCTACACCGGTGACCAGCCCTAGGGCCTGAGCGCGACGGACGGGTGTTCCCCGCGGCGGCCCGCCGCGGGGAACACCCCGGGGCCGCCGCGGCCCCACCGGCCCGGACGCCGCGCACCCCGCGCACGCGGGGACGCTCCCGCTCCGGCGACCGGTCCGGTCGAAAACCCCTGGCGGAACGGGCTCGTCCGACAGCACACTGCGGCGATGTACTCCGACGCCGACGCGGCCGCCCTCTACGACGTCCTCAACCCCTGGGACCCGAGCGACGACTTCTACCTCTCCCACGTCATGGCCTCCGCGTCCGTCCTGGACGTGGGCTGCGGCACCGGAACGCTGCTGCACCGCGCCCGCGAGAACGGGCACGGCGGCCGGCTCTGCGGGCTGGACCCCGACCCCGCCGCGCTCGGCCGGGCGCGCGTGCGCGACGACGTCGCCTGGGTCGGGGGCCGCGCCGAGGACATGACGTGGGACCGCGAGTTCGAGCTCGCGGTCATGGCCGGCAACGCCTTCCAGACGCTCGTGTCCGACAGCGAACTCCGCTCCTCGCTCGCCGCGATCCGGAGGGCGCTGGTCCCCGGAGGGAGGTTCGTGTTCGGCACCCGCAACCCCTTCGCCCGCGCCTGGGAGCGCTGGACCCCGGACAACGCCGCCGACGTGGTCGACCACCGGGGCCGCTCGCTGCGCGTGTCGCACCGGGTCGAGTCCGTGGAGGGCGACGTGGTCACGTTCTCCGAGACCACCGCGACCGGGGAGGGCGAGCCGCTCCGGGTCGACAGGGGACGCCTGCGGTTCCTCGGCCCGGAGGGCGTCGACGCCTTCCTGCGCGGTGCCGGGCTGGAGGCCGAGGAGCGCCACGGCGACTGGTCGCGGGGCCCGTTCACGGTCGGGAGCACCGTCATCGTCACCGTCGCCCGGGCGGTCGGCGGCTGAGGAACGCGCCCGGGCCCGCCCCCGGCGCCCGGACGGCCGCCCGGAGGATCCGCTGCGCGGGGACGTGCCTCGGCCCGGATGTCGGTGCCGGATCCTAGGCTCCCCGCATGAACGAACTCTGGCCGACCGTGCACACCGAACGGGCCGCACTCGCCGCCGACCTCGCGGACCTCACCGACCGGCAGTGGGCCACGGAGTCCCTGTGCACCGGGCTGAGCGTCCGCGAGGTCCTCGCCCACCTGGCGTCGGCCGCCGGGCTGAGCTGGGCCCGGTGGATGGCGGGGGTCATTCGCTGCCGGTTCGACTTCGACAAGCAGGTGGAGATGCGCCTGGCCGAACAGCTCGGAGGGAGTCCGGCCGAGACCCTGGAGAACTTCCGCCGCGTGGCGGCCAACACGACCACCCCCGTCGGCCCGGTCGTGGCGTGCCTGGGCGAGACCGTCGTCCACGGGGAGGACATCCGCCGCCCCCTGGGGATCGGCCGGGCCTACCCCGTCGAGACGCTCACGCGCCTGGCCGAGTACTACAGCGGCACCGATCTCGTGGTCGTGGCCAAGGGGAGGATCGGCGGGCTGCGCCTGGCCGCCACGGACGGCCCCTTCGCCACCGGCTCCGGTCTCCCGGTCTCCGGGCCGACCCTGGCGCTCGTCATGGCGATGACCGGCCGCGCGGCGTACTGCGACGACCTGGAGGGCGAGGGCGTCGCGGTCCTGCGCGAACGCTGCTGAGGCGGGCCCGCCCGAGCCGCGTCGGCCGGGTCGCCGGGCGGCTGCCGGACCGGCCCAGGCTCCGCGCCCGGTCAGTTGACGGCGACCGGGGTCCCGTCCGTCATCTTCAGCAGCTCCGCGTAGTCGGTGGGGAAAATGGTGTTGGGGGTGCCGCCGGCCGCCCACAGCCGCGGGTACTCCTCCAGCGCGGTGTCCACGACCGTCTCGACGGGCGCCGGGTGGCCCACGGGGGCCACCCCGCCGATCACCTGGCCGGTGGCGGCGCGCACCTCCCCGGGCTCGGCCCGCCTGATGGCCTGCCTGCCCAGGCGCCCGGCCAGCAGGGCCACGTCCACCCGGTGCCGACCGCTCGTCATCACCAGCAGCGGGCTCCCGTCGGCCATGAACACCAGGCTGTTGGCGATCGCCCCGACCTCGCAGCCCAGCGCCTCGGCCGCCTCCGCCGCGGTGCGGGTCGACGCGGGCAGTTCCCGCACCCGGTCCCGCGCCCCGAACCGGGCGAGCGCCTCGGCCACCTGCCGACTGCGCTCCGGCAGGTTCTTCCCGTCCGCCATCTGCATCTCCCCGTACTCGGTCCGTGGGAAAGGGTGTGCTCCAGGATGGCAGGCTACGCCTGCGCGCCCCCGCCGGTCCCGGCGACCGGTGAAGGGGCGCCGGACACCCCGGCCCCGGGCGTCCCGCGCCTAGGCTGTCGGGGTGCGCGTACGGAACCGTTGGACCGTCCTCTCCGTCAGCATGGTGGCGCAGGTGGCCAGTGTGTCCGCCATGTTCGGCGTCCCCCTCGTGCTCCCGCAGCTGAGGGACGCCTTCGGGGTCACGACCGCGCAGGCGGGGATGCTGGCGGGGCTCCCGTCCCTGGGGCTGCTCCTCACCCTCCTGTTGTGGGGCGTGGTGATCGACCGGGTCGGGGAGCGGTCGACGATGGCGCTGAGCCTGGTCCTCACGGCGGCTGCGCTCGGCGCGCTCCGGCTCGTCACGGACGTGTGGGGCGCGGCAGTGGTCCTGGTGCTCGTGGGCGCGGTCGGCGGCCCGGTCAACGCGGCCAGCGGCCGACTGGTCCTGTCCCGGTTCGACGCGGGGGAGCGGGGCCTGGCCATGGGGATCCGCCAGTCGGCGCTCCCGCTGGGCGTGGGGCTCTCCGCCCTGGTGCTGCCCGGCGCCGCCGACGCGTGGGGGTTCGTCGCGGCGATGACGCTACCGGCAGTGCTCGCGCTCCTGGCGGTGCCGCTCCTGCTGGCCGTGGCGCCGGGCCCGCCCCCGCACCGGCCCGCGCGCGGACACGCGTCCGAAGGAGGGGAGGCGGCCCCTCCCGCCGCCGGGTCGCCGTACCGGCGCCGCCCGATCTGGCGGGTGCACGGCGTGAGCATGCTCCTCGGCGTCCCACAGGTCGCGCTGATGACGTACGCGGTGGTCTACCTCGTGCAGGAACAGGGATGGGACGCACCCGCCGCGGGCGCGGTGGTCGCGGCGGCCCAGGTGCCGGGCGCCGCGGGACGCCTGCTGCTCGGGATCCGGTCGGACCGGACCGGCGACCGGATGCGGCCGGTGCGGTGGCTGGCGGCGGTCTCCGGGGTCTGCCTGCTCCTCCTCGCCCTCCTGCCCGGGGTCTGGGACAGGACGGCCGTGCCCCTGCTGCTGGCCTGCCTGGTGCTGACGATGTGGCACAACGGCCTGACCTTCACCGCCGTCGCCGAGATCGCCGGGACCGCGTGGGCCGGACGGGCCCTGGCCGTGCAGAACTGGCTCCAGGCCGTCAGCACCACGCTCACGCCGGTCCTCATGGCCGCGGTGATCACCACCGCGGGGCTGCCCGCCGTGTTCGCGGTGAGCGCGGTCTTCTCGGCCGCCGCGGTCGCGGTGGCGCCGGGCTCGCGCACCCGGGGGTGATCCCCTCCGGCCGCCCGGAGGTCCCGCCCGGGGGCCCGCCCGTGTCGCGACGGAACCGGCGCGGGAGGGCCCGGCCCGCGAACTCCCCGGCGTTCCACCCCTCCCGCGCACGCCGCGTGCCGGGCGCCCCGGGGCGGTCGAGGGGCCGGGGGGACGTAGCCCGCGTGGCGGCGCCGGGGCCGGCGCTCCGCGACGGGCGAGGGGGTGCGGTCGGCGCCCGCGGGCGCCGACCGCACCCCCTCGCGGAGGACGGACCCGGCCCGGGAGCCGTGCCCGGGCGCGGGCCGGGGCCCTACGGGGCCAGTGCCTCCACGACGACCTCGGTCGCCCCCGAGACCAGGGCGTTGTCGAATTCGGCGTCCTCCTGCTCACGGGTGGACATGACCGCGATGACGATGGGGTCGTCCTCGGGGGGCCAGACGACGGCGATGTCGTTGCGCGAACCGTGGCTGCCGCCGCCGGTCTTGTCACCGACACGCCAGTCCTCGGGGACCCCCGCCCGGATCAGCTCGTCACCGGTCGTGTTGTTGAGGAGCATCTCGGTGAGCACGTCGCGCGGGCCCTCCTCCAGGACGTCACCGAGCACGAACGCCTCCAGGCTCCCGGCCATGGCGCGCGGCGTGCTCGTGTCCCGGGTCTCGCCGGGCGGCACCTCGTTGAGCTCGGTCTCGATCCGGTCCGCCGAGATCACGTCGTCGCCGAGCTCCCGCATGTCCTCCTCGAACCCCTCGGGTCCGCCCAGCTCCTCGAACAGCAGGTTCGCGGCGGTGTTGTCGCTGTGGCGGACGGCGGCGTCGGCCACCTCCAGCAGGGTCATCCCCGTGTCGACGTGCTGCTCGGTGATGGGGGAGTAGTCGACCAGGTCCTCTTCGGTGTAGGTGACGACCTCCTCCAGCTCCTCGGGGGTGTTCTGCCCCAGGACCAGGGCCGCCGTGAACGCCTTGTGGGTGGAGGCGTAGCCGAACCGCTCGTCGGCGCGGTGGAAGACCTCCTCCCCGGTCCCGGTGTCCACCGCGTAGACCCCGAGACGGGCGTCGAACTCCGATTCCAGCCGCTCGAACTCACCGGAGAGGTCCTCGGCCGTCACCTCCGCGCTCGCCGGCTCCGCCTCGGCGGGCGCGGCGGAGCCGGAGCAGGCCGCGGCGGGGACGAGCGCGAGCGCGGCCAGGGCCGCGAGCCCGGTCCTGCGGGCCGTGGGGAACAACATGTGCGTCTCCTCGTGGTCTGGTGCGCGCCGCCCGGAGGACCGGGCGGCGCGGAACGGACAGGGTCGGAAAGGGCGGACACGGCGGGACACGACCCGCTGCGACCTGCCCCTTTCCGGGCCCTGTCCGTAGTCTGGGCCCGGACGCCGATACCGTCCAAGACGGAAACGACCAGTCCCATGCGGAAACGACATGAACCCAGCCTGTGGCGGTCGGCCGCGGTCGGATTCGGCCGTCCTGGCCGCCTCAGGCCTTCTCCTCCTGGCGGCGCGGACGTTCGAACAGGGCGTGCCAGCGCCCGGCCGGGCCCAGCGGGGAGCGGATCCGGGAGCCGCGGCCGGCCGGGAGCGCGGCCGCGGAGCACACCGGCGCCTGCGTCCGCGTGGCGCACGGCACGAGCCGGAGCGTCGTGGAGGCCGCCTGGTCCCCGGTCACCGTGTCGAGGAAGGCCGCGGCGTAGTGGCCGTACTTGAGCCGGTAGGCGGCGTCGACCCGTTCACGCGTCCCGGGGTCGGCGGGCTCGAAGACGACGTTCCTGCGCAGGCCCGCGGCCCGGACCGTGCCCTTCCGGTGGATCCGCGCGCTCCGGTACCAGTCGGAGGCGTGGCCGCCCAGGGAGCGGACGTAGAGGTCGTCCCCCTCGCGCACCACCCAGACCCTCCGGCCGCGCCTCAGCACACGCCTGCCGTGCGCGACCGTCAGGACGATCTCCTCGGTGGAGGAGTACAGCGTCAACTCTTCGGGAGTCCACGTCATCGGCGTCTCGTCATCTCGCTTTCCGTTCGAGGTGTCCTACAGGGGGGAATCGCATGTACGCGGTGGCGGGGCGAGATCCGGTGGACCGCGCACGGTCCGCGCCCCCGCGGGGCCGCTCCCCGGCCGGCCGCCGTCCCCCGCGCCGGACGGGTGCGGGGGCGTGCGGTACGGCGTTCCGGAGGGCGCCCGGGGGCAGGGGGCCGTGCTCCCCGCCGGGGGAGCGGTGCTGACGGCGCCCGGACCGGCCGCGCCCCTCCAGGCTAGGATCCGGAGGCCTCCGGAGGGAGGCCCTGCCACACCCACCCTTGCGCCGTCCCGGCCCGGAGCGGCGCCCGCGCGGGGGGCGCCCGCGCGGACCCGCAGGTCGCAAACGCCTGGACCGGCGCTTCCCGTGCTGGGATCATCGGGCGGTCCGACGCCCCACGACCCGAGGGATATCCCGCCATGCCCGTGCCCGCCGACCCGACCGTGCTCCACCCGATGCCCGGGCAGCCGCGTGTGGTCCTGCTCAAACCCCTGGTGACGTCCCCGCTCATCGAGGTCGGGGAGTACTCCTACTACGACGACCCCGACGACCCGACCGCGTTCGAGACGCGCAACGTGCTCTACCACTACGGGCCGGAGAAGCTGGTCATCGGCCGGTTCTGCGCGCTGGGCACCGGGACCCGGTTCATCATGAACGGCGCCAACCACCGTATGGACGGCCCCTCGACCTTCCCCTTCCCCACGATGGGCGGCTCGTGGTCGGAGCACTTCGACCTGATCACCGGGCTGCCGGGCCGGGGGGACACGGTGGTCGGTCACGACGTGTGGTTCGGCCACGGGTCGACGGTGATGCCCGGCGTGCGGATCGGCCACGGGGCGGTCATCGCCTCCGGAGCAGTCGTCACTTCCGACGTGCCCGACTACGGGATCGTCGGCGGCAACCCCGCCCGGCTCATCCGCACCCGCTTCGACGCCGGGACCGTGGACCGCCTGCTGGCGGTGGCCTGGTGGGACTGGCCCGCCGAGCACATCACCGAGCACGTGCGCACGATCATGTCGGGCAGTGTCGACGACCTGGAGGCCGCGGCGCCGGGCGGGTCCGGCGGTTGAGGCCCGGCACGGGGGCCGCTGCCGGTCGGGGGCCGGACCCCGTGCCGCGGCAGGGCACGGCCGGGGCCCACCGGTACCGCCGTTCACCGGCGCCCCGCCGGGGCGTGCGGGAGCGTTCGGCGCACCGCGGGAAGCAGCGACCCGGCGGGCAGGGCTCTGCGCGCCGACCGGTGCAGCGGGCGGCCCTCGGGGAGGAAGCGCCGCGTCACGTGGGACGTGTCCGCCCAGGCCACGGGGGCGACCGCCGTCACGAGGGCCCACCGCCGTATAGCTTCCATGGAAGCTATAGTAGCTTCCTCGGAAGCTACACTGGGGGCATGGAGCAGTACGACCGCGTCACACGTATCCAGGCCGAGTGGGAACGCGAGCGCCCCGACCTGGACGTGTCCCCGCAGGGGGTGATCGGCAGGCTGCACCGCATCGGCTCCCACCTGAGCGACCGCCTGTGCGTCGTCTACCGCCGTCACGGGCTGAGCGAGGGAGAGTTCGAGGTCCTCGCCGCGCTGCGCCGCGCGGGAGGGCCCTGCGAGCGGGCACCCGGCGAACTCGCCCGGTTCACGATGGTCACCACCGGGGCCATGACCAAGCGGCTCGACCGGCTGGAGGAGGCCGGACTCGTCACCCGCCGCCGGGCCGAGGGGGACGGCCGGGGCCGGACGGTCACGCTCACCGAGGCGGGCAGGACGCTCATCGACCAGGCCTTCACCGAGCACATGCAGGACGAGCGGCGCCTCCTGGAAACCCTCACCGCCGAGGAGGCCGAGCGGCTCGAAGCGCTGCTGGCCACCTGGTTGTCGCGCATCGAGGGGACCTGAGTCCCCGCCGGGCGACCGCCACCGGCCCCGGCCGCCGCTACGGCGCCGCGGCCGGGGGCTCCGCGCCGGGCGCCCGCTCTCCGTGGAGCGGGCCCGTCGCCACGTGCGGGGACAGGGCGCGCAGGAAGTCCGCCGCGTCGAACATCTCACCCGCGGAGGCCACACCGGCGGCCCCGGTCCGCCCGGTGAGGATCCGCTCCACCGCCTCCACCGCGAGCGGCGCGGACACGGCGTAGATGTCCCGGCCGGTGGCGAACGCGCGCCGCTCGGCGCCGCCCGAGCGCACGAGGACGTCCACGAGGAAGGTCTCCGCAGGCCGGTCGGGACCGTCCGCCCCGGCCGGCGTCCGCGCGGCCGGGGCCGACAGGCCCGTGGCCGCCTCGACCGTCATGTACGTGTGCACCTCGCGGACGTCCAGGTGGCGGGGGATCGTGGTGACCTCGGCCATCGTGAACTCGCCGACCACCGCACGTGTGCCCATCGGCTCGGGGAACGCCCATTCGGCGGCCGGAGGGGCGCCGTCGCGGTACTCCAGCCTTCCGTTGGCGAAGACGACCCGCCGGCCGTCCCTCCTCTGCCGGGACACCCGTCCCGCGGCGCGGGTCCCCTCCGTGGGGGCCCAGCCGCTCAGCCCGTAGGCGACGTGCACCTCGTCGGCCCCGCCCCAGCCACCCGCCGCCGCCGTGGCCAGCAGGTCGCCGAGCCCGCCGAAGAACGCCATGGCGGGCACCACCGCGACCCCCGCTTCGCGGGCGTCCTGCTCGAAGTGCGTGAACGTGTCCCGGTTCGCCTCGATCTCGGCCGCCACGTCCACGTACGGGACGCCCGCGCGCAGCGCCGCCCCGACCACCGGCGCCGCGGTCACGGCGAAGGGCCCGGCGCAGTTGACCACGGCGTCCGCGCCTTCCAGCGCCCGGTCGAGGGAGGCCGGGTCGTCCATCGACGCCGCCCGGGCGGGCGACCCGGGGTGGGACGCCCGCAGGTCCCGCAGCCTGCCCGCGTCGCGCCCGACGAGGACGGGGGTGTGGCCGCGGCGGCGCAGCTCCGCCGCCACGAACCGCCCGGTGTGCCCGGAGGCGCCGACCACCGCCACCGCGAATCCTGATCCCATCGGTTCCCCCTGGGGCTCGAACTGTCCGTCAGGAAGATCATGGCCGCGCCGGCGAACCGCCGCCAGCGTCCGGAACGCCACCATACGTACACTTTCGGACATGCCCTCGATCGCGTTCGCCCTCACCGACGGAATGCTGCACTTCGAGCTCGCCGCCGCGTGCGAGGTCTTCGGCACCGCGCCGCCGGGCACGGCCGCCCCCTGGTACGACATCGCCCTGTGCGGCTCCGGAACGGTGCGGGCCGGACGGTTCCTGTTGGAACCGGACCACGGGCTCGACCGGCTGGCGAGTGCCGGGACGGTGGTCGTGCCCGCCCTGGCCGACGTGGACGAGCGCCCGCCGGCCGTGCTGGTCGACGCGGTGCGCGCCGCCCACAGGGCCGGAGCGCGTGTGGTCTCCCTCTGCACGGGCGCGTTCGTGCTGGCCGAGGCCGGCCTCCTCGACGGGCTGCGCGCGACCACCCACTGGGCCCACACCGGCGAGCTCGCCTCCCGGTACCCGCGGGTGGAGGTCGACCCCGCCGTGCTCTACGTCGACAACGGCAGGGTGCTCACCTCCGCGGGCAAGGCCGCGGCCGTGGACCTGTGCCTGCACCTGATCCGCGTCGATCACGGCTCGGCGGTCGCCAACGCCGCCGCCCGCCGCCTGGTCGTGCCCCCGCACAGGCCCGGGGGCCAGGCCCAGTTCGTCGCCGCCCCGGTCCCCGTGCGGGACGGCCACCCGGTCGCGGATCTGCTGCCCTGGGCGGCCGAACGGCTGGAGCTACCGCTGACGGTGGAGGACCTGGCCCGCCGGGCGAACATGAGCTCGCGCAACCTGGCGCGCCACTTCCGGTCGCTGACCGGCACCACGCCCCTGCGCTGGCTGCTGGAGCAGCGCATCCGCCGCGCCCAGGAACTGCTGGAGACCACGGACGACGGTGTCGAGCCCATCGCGGCGGCCGTGGGCATGGGCACCGCCGCGACGCTGCGCCGACACTTCCACCGCACCGTGGGAGTGCCCCCGGACGCCTACCGGCGCGCCTTCCGCGGCCGGGTCCCCCGGCGCGGCTGACGGGAAGGCCCGGCGCCGACCTGCCCGAACGGGCCCCCGGCCGGACCCCCGCCGCCGGGCCGGTGATAGGACCGGATCCGAGCACGGGCCCCGCCGCCGCACCGGCGGCGGGGCCCGCGTCCCCGCCCGACCACAGGAGGAGCACCCGTGACGACGACGGCACCGCGCCCGGATGACAGGCCGACCCCCGCACCCCGCCTGACCGCGGTCGACGAGGCGCACTGGGGCGAACGCCTCCGGGTGCTCGCCGCCGAGCACGGGGTTCCCGGGGCCCAGCTCGGCATCCTGGCGCTGGGCCGCCCCTCCGCGGAGGGGGAGGGGCGGGAGCCCGACCGGATCGCCCTCGCCGCCTGCGGCGTGCTCAACACGGAGACCGGCCACCCCGTGGACACGGGTTCGGTGTTCCAGATCGGGTCGATCACCAAGGTGTGGACCGCCACCGCGATCATGCGGCTGGTCGACGAGGGGCGCCTCACCCTCGACACCCCGGTGGCGGAGGTCCTGCCCGAACTGCGGCTCTCCGACCCCGCGACGACCGGGCGGGTGCTGGTGCGCCACCTGCTGACCCACACCAGCGGCATCGACGGCGACCTGTTCACCGACACCGGCAGGGGGGACGACACCCTGGAGAGGTACGTCGCCCTGCTCTCCGACGCGGCGCTGATCCACCCGCTCGGAGCGACCTTCTCCTACTGCAACTCCGGGTTCCCGGTGCTGGGCCGCGTCATCGAGAGGCTCACCGGCGGCACGTGGGACGCGGCGATGCGGGAGGCGCTGTTCGCCCCCCTCGGCCTGACGCACACCGGCACGCTCCCGGAGGACGCGCTGCTGCACGGCGCGGCCGTCGGACACGTGCGGGGGCTCCCCGACCCGGTGCGCGCCCCGGTGTGGGGGCTGCCCCGGTCGATGGGGCCGGCCGGGCTCCTCACCTCCACCGCGCGGGACGTGCTGCGCTTCGCCCGCATGCACCTGGACGGCGGACTCGCCGAGGACGGCACACGCGTCCTGAGCGAGGAGGGCGTGCGCGCCATGACGGAGTTCCAGGTCGACGTGCCCGGCGCGCACGCCCTGGGCGACTCCTGGGGGCTGGGCTGGATCCGCCACGACTGGAACGGGCACCGGCTCGTCGGCCACGACGGCAACACCATCGGGCAGTCCGCGTTCCTGCGCGTGTCCCCGGAGACCGGCCTGGCCGTGGTCCTGCTCACCAACGGCGGCCACGCGTCCGATCTGTACCACGATCTGTACCGCGAGGTCTTCCGCGACCTGGCCGGGATCGGGGTTCCCGACAGGCCGGCGCCGCCCCCGGTCCCCGCCGAGGTCGACCCCGCCCCCGCCCTGGGGACGTACGAGCACGCCGCGCTGCGCATGGAGGTGTTCGCCAGGGACGGCGACACCGTGATGCGGACCACCGTCCTGGGGCCCCTCGCCGACGTGGACCCCGAGCCCGAGCAGGAGCACGTCCTGGTCCCGGTGGAGGAGGGGTTCTACGTCGTGCGCTCCGGCGGTATGCGGTCGTGGGCCCCGGTCACCTTCTACGCCCTGCCCACGGGCGAGCGCTACGCGCACTACGGCTCCCGCGCGCTCCCGCGCCTGGACGACGGCGCCCGGGGAGCGGGCGGGGCCTGAGTCCGGGGCGCCGGCCGTCCGCGCCGGGCCGCGTCAGCGCCGGGGCCCGGCTCCAGGGACGTCCCGGTGGGGAGATGTACCGGTCGACCTCGGACACGATCTCCATCCGGGGTGCGGCGTGCGCGGCCATGGAGTCGAGGGCCTGCCGACGGCTCCACCACCTGGCGTGCAGTCAGGTGTCGATCGGGATCTGTCCCCACAAGCGGACGGCCGGAATGATATCGGCTGTCCATCTGGAGTCCGGGGAGGTCACCATGGCTGCAAAATTTGTCTATTCAGTTAGCCGAGGCCTGTCTAGTACGCTAGAAAAACGCTCATGAAGCGACGCACGCTCCTCAGGGTGCTGGCCGAAGCCGCCGCCAAGCGGGGAACGGAACTGGAGTTCGTCCGTTCGGGCGGACGGCACGACATCTACCAGGTCGGCGACTACCGGTTCCCCATCGCACGACACGCCGACATACCCGAGATGACGGCCCGTAAGCCATCAGGGAAGTGGAGGAACCGTGAGCGAACACCACTACCGGGCCCGCTGTGAGAAGGACGGCCGACACTGGTCGGTCGATGTGCCGGAGTTGTGCCTGCACACCTTCGGCGCCACGCTGGCCGATGCCGAGGACATGGCGCGCGACGCTATTGCCGGGGTTCTGGACGTACCAGTCGACAGGGTGAGTGTGGACCTGGTGGTCCAGGGAGCCGAGGAGTTGCAGGCCGACTTGGCCGCCGCCCGCTCCGAGCGCGCGGCGGCGGAGAAGCACATGCGTACGGCCCAGGCCCGCGCGGTCGAGGCGCTGCTGGCCAAGGGCGCCAGCCAGCGCGACACGGCCCGCCTGCTGGGCATGTCGCACCAGCGGGTGTCCCAGGTGGCTGCCGGGTCCTCCGCGGTCGACGCCTGAGAACTCTCGTCCCGTCCTGCCGGCCGTCCGCGCTGGGCCGCGTCAGCGCCGGAGCCCGGCTCCAGGGGCGTCCCGGCGGGGGCCGGGACGGCTCCGGCTGGCGGTCCAGGCCCGCACCACGTCGTCGAGCACGCCCAGGGGCAGTGGGCCGCTGCCCAGGACCACGTCGTGGAAGGCCCTGATGTCGAACCGGTCGCCGAGGGCGGTCTCCGCCTCCGCGCGGATGCGCTGGATCTCCCACCGGCCGACCATGTAGGCGGGAGCCCGTCCCGGCGAGGAGATGTACCGGTCGACCTCGGACACGATCTCCATCCGGGGTGCGGCGGTGTGCGCGGCCATGAAGTCGACGGCCTGTCGGCGGCTCCACCCCCTGGCGTGCAGCCCGGTGTCGACGACCAGGCGGCAGGCCCGCAGCGAGTCCTCGCCGAGCATGCCCAGCCGGGAGAGGTCGTCGCCGTACAGGCCCATCTCGTCGGCGAGGCGTTCGGAGTAGAGGCCCCAGCCCTCGTCGAACGCCGTCACCGATGCGAGCCTGCGCAGCAGCGGCAGACCGGACAGCTCCTGTGCCAGGGCCAGCTGGAAGTGGTGGCCGGGGACGGCCTCGTGGAACGCGATCGCCTCTGCGCTGTACCGGTCGCGGCGGTCGGCCTCGTGGGTGTTGGCGAAGTAGGTGCCCGGTCGGCTGCCGTCCATGGCCGGCGGCATGTAGTAGGCCACCGGGGCGCCCGGCGCCTCGGCCGTCGGCACCGCCTCCACCGCACAGCCCCGCGACGGCAGCCGTCCGAACCACCCGGGTGCGGCCCGCTCGGCGCGGCGGACGGCCGCCCGGGCCGCCCCGATCAGTTCGGCGGCGTCCCGCCAGCGCATCGCCGGATCGGTGCGCAGCCGGTCGAGGATCTCGCCCGGCTCGCCGGTTCCGAACACCCTCATCCCGACCGGCGCGAACTCCGCCGCCAGCCCCTCCAGCACGTCGAGGCCGGCACTGTGCAGCTCCTCCGGTGTGTGTCCGGTGGTGGTGTGGCCCCGGAGCAGCCGGGCGTAGTGGCCCTCGCCGTCGGGCAGCCAGCACAGTCCGGCCCTGGTGTCGGGACGCCCGTGCGGTACCGCGTCTGCGGCGAGGGTGTCACGGTGGCGTGCCAGAGCCGGGGAGACGGCGTCGGAGAGCAGCCGGTCGCGCTCGGCCCGGAAGGCCGCGGCCGCGGAGCCGTCGGCGACCGGCCCGGGGCGGCGCAGCGGATCCTCCTCCGGCGTGGCGAGGTAGCGGGTCAGGTGGGAGACGGCGGCCTCCGCCGACCGCCGCACGGGCGTGCGCCCGGCGGCCACGCCCGCGCGGAGCCTCTCCGCGATCGTGTCGAGCAGGTTCGGCAGCCCGGCCAGACGGGCCAGGTAGCCCTCGGCGTGTTCCGGCCGGGTGATGCCGACCATCGCGAGTCGGGACAGCGTGCCCACGGCCGGGTCGAAGAAGGAGTCGGAGACGGTGTACTCGACGCCGCGCGCGGCGACGCGGTCCAGTTCGGCCCCCGCCTGCTGGAGGAGGACGGCCCGGGTGACGCGGTCATCGGCGCCGAGACTGTCCGGGTCGACTTCCGCAGCCCGCGCCGCGACGTCCGCGATTCTCGCCGTCGAAGCCTGCTCGCCCGCTTCGGTGTGGTCGCCCAGCCGGTCCTCCCGGTCGCGTACGCCCAGAAGCGAGGCCCTGACCGGGTCCGTGTCGAGCAGGGCGTCCATGAGTTCGTCGGCGAGCCGGTCGATGGCCATGGAGTCCTCCCCGGGACGGTGTGTGGGGGAGGCTACACCGGCGCGGCGGTGGAGCACATGCGCACGGCCCGGGTCCGCGCGGACCACGGTGCGGGTCCGGGCGCGGCGGCCTTCGTCCGACCGGAGGGCGGAGGCCGCGCTCACAACCGAGTTCCCGGGTGTTCCCCTGGCCGCCCGGGGGCGGCCCGCGCCCCGCCGTCCGCGTGCTCCGCACCCGGCCGGGACCCCTCCCGGACCGGCCCGGTCCTCCCGGAAAAAGTTCCGCCCCGGTGTCGATCGGGGCCGGCCCCGATCGACGTGTGGGTGAGGAAGCAGACCGAGCAACCCTGGAGTCACCTGTGCGCACCCTGATCGTCACCGCGTTCGTGTCCGTCGACGGAGTCATGGAGGCCCCCGGCGGCGAGCCCGGCTACCGCAACGCGGGCTGGACCTTCAAGGACATCGAGATGGACGAGGCCGCCTACGGGATCAAGGCCCGCGAGCAGGAGGAGGCCACCGCCCTGCTCGTCGGCCGCCGCAGCTACGAGGCCTTCGCCCCGGTGTGGCCGACGATGGTGGAGGAGTTCGCCGGCTACAACGCCATGCCGCGGTACGTGGTCTCCACCACGCTGGAGAAGGACGACCCGCGCTGGCCCGCCACGATCCTGCGCTCGGTCGAGGACGTGGCCGCGCTGAAGGAGACCGGGGGCGGGCCGATCTCCGTCCAGGCCAGCGCCACCCTGGGCCGGGCCCTGGCCGACGCCGGGCTGGTCGACCGCTACCACCTGCTGGTCTTCCCGGTGCTGCTGGGCGCGGGCAAGCGGCTGTTCAGCGACACGGACAAGGACGCCCAGAAGCTCAGGCTGGTCGAGCACGAGGCGTACTCCAACGGCGTCCAGAAGCAGGTCTTCGACGTGGTCCGCTGAGGCCGGGCCCGGAGGGCGCGGTACCCCGCGTCCGGGAGCGTCCGCCGGGGGACGCCCCCGGACGCGGGGCGGGCGCTCCGCCGTCCCGGACGCGGGCGACCGCGTGGTGGCCCGTGCCGGGGCCGGAGCGCTACGAGGAGAGCTTCTCCTCGATCAGGCGCTCGGCCTTCTCGACATCGCCGACGCCGGGGTGCTGCGAGAGCTCGTTGACGAGCATCTCCCTGCCGCTCAGGAACAGGCGCTTCTCTCCCGCGGAGACCTTCCTGGCGCGCTGCCGGTCGCTGATGCTGCGGACCAGTTCGGCGATCTGGCGCGGGTCCCCGCTGCCCAGCTTGGTCTCGTAGTTCTTGAACCGGCGCGACCAGTTGGGCGGGTCGTCCGTCGGCGGCCGGCTCAGGGTGTCGAGGATCGTCTGCAGCCCCTCGTCGTCGACGACCTTGCGCAGCCCCACCAGTTCGACGTTGGCCACCGGGATCTGGATGTCCATCGCCGAGGCGCGCACGGTCAGGGTCAGGAACTCGACGTCGCCGGCGGGGGTGGTCCGGGTCGAGCGGCCGGTGATGGTCACCAGCCCGTGGCGGGGGTGGATGAGGGCGTGTCCCACGGTCAGGTCCACCGGTTCACCACCGCCTCTCCCAGCGTGGCCCGGCCCGCCGTCCGTTCGGAGGGGAATACTGTCGCGCGCACGTCCGGAACACGAGAATGGCGCGATTCATCCTCATGGTGCCCGTTCAGTCGGTTGATCACCGGCGGAGACTATAGGAGTCTCGCGTCAGGTCAAGGTGAAATGCGGGAAAGCCCGCTCCGGACGCGTCCGCCCCTCCCGTTCCACGGGCCGGACCCGGCGGGAGGACGCCCCGCCGTGCCGGGCGCCGGGCACGGCGCGTCAGCGTGCGGGGACCAGGCGGATGTCGCCGTTCTCCGTCTCGGCGGCGATCACGTGGCCGCTTCCGGGCACCACCTCCACGTCGGTCACCACCTCGCCGTTGTCGGAGGAGGACGACACGTCGTACCCCGCCTCCGGCAGCTCCACCGTCGCGGACCCGTTCGCCGTGCTCACCCGGACGTCGTCGGGCGCCCTGGCGAAGGACACGTCGATCGATCCGTTCTCCGTGTGCGCCTCCAGGGTGGGCGAGACGATCCCGCGGGCGCGCAGCCCGCCGTTCCCGCTGCGCAGGACGAGCGGGCCGGACACGTTCTCCACCGTCACCTGCCCGTTGTCGGTGCCGATCTCCAGCGGCTCCGCGAAGCCGGTGGCCGTGGTGTCGCCGCTGCCGCCCTCCACCGTGAGCGAGGTCCCCTCGGGGACGGTCACCTCGTAGCGGGCGTCGCAGCCGGCCCTCGGGCCGCAGCGGATCTGGAGCGACAGGGTCTCGCCGTTCAGCTCCCAGGTGGCGCGCGGCGGGCCGACGACCGCCCCGCCCGACACCCACCGCGTCACCTGGATGTCGTCCACCTCGGCGGGGACAACCTCCAGGTCCCCCCGGCCGACCGCGATGGTGAGCACGTCGGAGGACGGTGAGAAGCTGCGGTGCTGCGCCTCGGCCTCGTCGACCGTCGCGGCGGAGGCGCATCCGGACAGCAGCAGGACGGTCGCGGCGGCGCACGCCGGGGCCAGGACGGCCGGTTTCGTGTTCACTGCGGCTCCTCGCGGTCGGGCGGTGGCACGGAGGCCAGGGCTGCGATGACGGCGCCCAGCGCCCTCTCGATCGTTTCCGTGTCGACCGACCCGGGGTCGGCCAGGTGCTCCATGGACAGGCCGTTGGTCAGGCAGTGCAGGATCAGGGCGGTGAGGCCGGGGTCGGCGCCCAGGGGCACGCCCCGGGCGGCGAACCGGGAGACGGCCTCGGCGACCGCCTCCCGCTGGGCGCGCCGCATCCGGCCGACCACGTCGCGGGTCTGCGCGTCGCGGGTCGCCCGGGCGGCGAACTCCAGGCCCAGACGGCCGCGCTCGGGGTCCTCGGTGATGCGCCGGGCCACGCCGCGGACGGTGTCCGCGACGGCGTCGGCGGGGTCGGCGGACTCGCCGATCCGTGCGAGCAGGGTGTCGATCTCGGCGTCGGAGCGCTCCCGCAGGACCGCGCCGAACAGGTCGCGCTTGCCGCCGAAGTTGGAGTAGACGGCCCCCTTGGTGAAGCCCGCCGCGTGCGCGATGTCCTCCAGGCGGCTGTCGGCGTAGCCGTGCTCGGCGAACGCGCGCACGGCGGCCGACAGCAGGCGGCGCCGTACCTCTTCGCGGGGGGTGCGGGGGACCGGGCCCCCGGGGTCGTCGGCCATGGGAGCGAGGTTAGCATACCCATGAGTATTGGATACTTTAGGTACTGAAGACTTCCGTGTCCTCCGGTCCGCCCTCGTTTTCCGGCGCGGGCCCACGGGTAGTGGGCGGGCACGGCCGCCCCCGGGGGCAGCACGGGCCCCGGGCGCCGGCGCACAGGAGGCGACACCAGGGGGAGTCATGAAGGCAGTCGTGTGGAACGGCACGAGGGACGTCAACACCGTCAACGTCCCCGATCCGCGGATCGAGGACCCCGGTGACGCCGTCATCCGGGTCACCAGCTCGGGCCTGTGCGGATCCGACCTGCACCTGTACGAGGTGCTCGGCCCCTTCATGAACCCGGGCGACGTGCTCGGCCACGAACCCCTGGGCGTCGTCGAGGAGGTCGGGCCGCAGGTCACGTCCCTGTCGGTGGGGGACCGCGTCGTCGTCCCCTTCCAGATCTCCTGCGGGCACTGCTCCATGTGCGGCACCGGCCTCCAGACCCAGTGCGAGAACACCAGGGTCGAGGAGCAGGGCATGGGCGCGCGGATCTACGGCTACAGCTCGCTGTACGGTTCCGTGCCCGGGGCGCAGGCCGAGTACCTGCGGGTCCCCCGCGCGCAGAGCAACGCCATCCCGGTCCCCGCCCAGGGGGACGACGACAGGTACGTGTTCCTGTCCGACGTCCTGCCCACGGCCTGGCAGGCCGTCCGCTACGCGGACGTGCCGCAGGGCGGCTCGGTGGCGGTCCTGGGGCTGGGGCCGATCGGCGACATGTGCTGCCGGGTCGCCCGCCACCTGGGGGCGGGACAGGTGTTCGGCGTGGACCCGGTGGCCGAGCGCCGCGCACGCGCCGCCGCCCGGGGGGTGGAGGTGTTCGACTCCTCCGGCGGCACCGACGACCTGATCGGGGAGATCCGCGAGCGCACCCGCGGCGAGGGGCCGGACGCGGTCGTCGACGCGGTGGGCATGGAGGCGTCCGGGCACGGGACCGCGAGGTTCGCCCAGAGGGTGGCCTCCTTCCTGCCCCAGAGCGCGGGCGCGAAGCTGATGGAGACGGCGGGGGTGGACCGGCTCTCCGCCCTGCACACCGCCATCGACCTGGTACGGCGCGGGGGTACGGTCTCGCTGATCGGCGTGTACGGGGGCATGGCCGACCCGATGCCGATGCTGACCCTCTTCGACAAGCAGATCCAGCTGCGGATGGGGCAGGCGAACGTGCGCCACTGGGCGCCCGAGATCCTCCCGCTCCTGGACGACGCCGACGTGCTGGGGGTGGAGGACTTCGCCACCCACCACCTGCCCCTGGACGACGCGCCGCACGCGTACGAGGCGTTCCAGAAGAAGGCGGAAGGCATGGTCAAGGTGGTCTTCCGGCCCTGACCGCGCGGACCGGCGGCGCGGCGCCCGCACGAGGGTCCCCGCGAACGCCGAGGACCCCGCCGTGCGAACGCACGGCGGGGTCCTCGGGGTGAGGGGCCGGCGGGGCGCCGACCGCCGGGGGCGTCAGCCCCCGAGGGCCTCCCGCAGCAGCGGGACGACCCCTTCCAGGGCGTGGGTGACGCCCAGGGTCGAGCCGCTGGAGAAGGCGTTGGCCAGCTCCGGGTCGTCCATGATCAGCAGGCGGCCGTCCTCGGCGGACGGGATGCCCTGGAGCACCGGGTCCTCCTCCAGGAAGCGGGTGGTCTCCTCGTCGCCGATGGGGAAGACGACGGTCAGGTCCGCGTCCAGGACCTCCACCAGCTCCGGGCTCAGGTCCACGTAGAACGCGCCCTCGGCCATCTCGGTGATCTCGGGCTTGTTCTCGAAGCCCAGGTCCTCCAGCAGGTCGACCCGCGCGTCCCCGGGGACGTAGGCGCCGTACTGCCCGTCGAAGTAGGCGCCGACCGCGATGGTCGTGCCCTCGAAGTCGGGGTTGTCCTCGCGCGCCTGCGCGAAGCGGCCCTCCAGCTCCCCGATGAGCTCCTCGCCCCGAGCGTCCTCGCCGAGCACCCGGGCGACCTGGCGGGTCTGCTCCTGCCAGGTGGTGCCGTAGGTGACCTCGACGCCGGGCGGCGGGCCGACCACGGGAGCGACGGGGGAGAGCAGGTCGTGGCGCTCCTGGGTGTGGTCGGAGCGGGTGTCGAGGACGACGTCGGGCTCCAGGGAGGCGACCGCCTCCAGGTTCGGCTCCATGGTGCCGATCTGCACCGGCTCCTCGTCGAACAGGTCGGCGGCCCAGGGGCCCACGCCGGCGCCGCCGTAGCCCTGCCAGTCGGCCACGCCGACGGGCTGGACGCCCAGGGCCAGCGCCGTCTCGGCGTCGGACCAGCCGAGGGCGGCGACGTTGGCCGGCCGGTCCTCGATCTCCACGTCGCCGAACAGGGTCTCGACGGTGACGGGGAAGCCCTCCGCGGCCTCGCCCGTCCCCTCCTGTCCGGCGTCGGAGGTCTGGCCGCCGCAGGCGGCGAGCATCAGGATGGACAGCGCACCGGCGGCGATCGTGCCGCCGCGGGTCAGCGGACCGCGGTTCATGGGGCCTCATTCGGTCGAGGAGATGAGCTTAGGCTCACCTAAGCAAGTCTCATGGTGGAGCAGGCGAAGCCGATGCGCAAACCGGACATCCCGGGTGGGGGCAGGTGTGGTCCGCGGAGGACGCCGACGGCGCGGGGGTGTCGGCGCCGCCGGAGGCCTCCGTGCCGCGCGCCGGGTGACGGGGTTCACGTCCCCCGGCCGCGGGGACGGGTCAGGCGTAGGCCTCGGCGCCCGCGCGCCAGTACCCGATGAACGCGATGTCCTCCTTGGCCACGCCCCTCTCCTTCACCAGGAACCGGCGCAGCCCGGTGGGGAGCCCGTTCTCGCCCGCCACGAAGCAGTAGGGGCGGCCCTCCGGCAGCGCGGCCCCGCTCACCGTCTCCAGCGCCAGCTGCCCGGGGACCGTGTGCGCGCCGTCACGCGCCAGCCAGCGCACCTCCACCCCGGCGGGGGCGTCGACCTCGCGGACGTCGGCCGAGGAGGGCACCTCCAGGAACGCCAGCCCGCGCAGGTCGCGCGGGGACTGCTCCAGGATCGAGAGGATCGCGGGCACCGCGCTCTCGTCGCCGACCAGCAGGTGCCAGTCGGCGTCCTCGGGCGGCAGGTGGTAGATGCCCTCCGCCAGCAGCCCCAGCTCGTCCCCGGGACGCGCGCCCAGGGCCCAGGCGGACGCGGGCCCCTCGTCCCCGTGGGCGACGAACTCGATGTCCATCTCCAGGGCCTCGGGGTCGAACCGGCGGGCGGTGTAGTTGCGCACGTGGGGCCGGCGCTCCTCGGGCATCGCGCGGAACTCGGCCACCCAGCCGTCGTCGGCGGAGGCGTGGGGCAGGTGCAGCCGCTCCTGGCCCGGCCGCGCGAAGAAGATCCGCGTGCACTGGTCCAGGCCCATGAACTCGAACCCGGCCAGCTCCTCGCCCCCGACCGTCACCGTGACGAAGTTGTCGGTGGTCCGCTCGGTGCGCACCACCCTGACCCGGACCATGCTCCGTCGACTCGGATACCTGATGCGCAACGGAAAGGCCTCTCGTTCGGGGTGCGGGGTTCGCCGGGCGCGTCCGGTCCGCTGCGGGGATTCCGGCGGCGGACGGGGTCGCCGTCACGGCGGGCGAAGGTTAGCCTAACCAAGGTTGGGTGTGCCCGGGCGGCCGGGGTCGTGTTCGGCGAGGGCGCCCGGCCTGACTAGCCTGGCCAGGCCACGACACAGCAGGGGGAACAGGACATCGGATGAGTACACGTCTGCACGGGGTCGCGCACCCCGAAGAGAGAGGAAGTACCTGGTGAGCGCCTCCACCAGCACGGTCGGCGCCCCCGACACCGCTCCTCCCGCCGCTCCGGAGGCCCCCGCCCCGCGGCCCCTCGCCGACGGGACGCCCGGGAACGCGCCGGCCCTGCGCCGGCGCACCCTGCGGCGCAACCGCCGCCACGTCTCCCTGGGTGTGGTCCTCCTCTCCCTGCACCAGGTCGCCGAGGCCCTCGTCCCCGTCGCGATCGGCCTGACCATCGACCTGGCGGTCGACACCGGGGACGTCACCGCCCTGGCCTACTGCGTCGCGGGCATCGCCCTGCTCTTCACCGTCCTGGCCTTCGCCTACCGCACCGGGGCGCGCTTCACCCTGCGGGCGGTCGAGAACGAGGCCCACCTGCTCCGGGTCGAGGCCGCGCGCCGCGCCCTCGACCCGCGCGGCGAGCGCAGCGGGCTGCGCGCGGGCGAGGTCCTGTCCGTGGCCACCTCCGACGCCGAGCAGGCGGCCGTGTACGTGCGCGCCTGGTCGGCGGCGATCGCCGTCACGGTCGCGATCGTCGTCACCACCGTCGCCCTGCTGGCGGTCGACGTCCCGCTCGGCCTCGGCGTGCTCGTCGGCGTCCCCCTGCTCATGCTGCTCCTGCGCGTCCCCGCGGCCCACATCACGCGGCGCAGCGAGGCCAAGCAGGCCACGGCCGCCGGAGCGACCGCCCTGGCCACCGACCTGGTCACCGGGCTGCGCGTCCTCATGGGGATCGGCGCCCGCCACAACGCCGCCCTCCGCTACCGCTCCGCCAGCGCGCGGGCCCTGGACGCCTCGGTCGGCGCCGCGGCCAGCAGCGGTGTCTACCGGGGCCTGGTCACCGCGGCCGGCGCCGTGTTCCTCGCCTGCGTCGCGGGCGCGGCCGGGTGGATGGCGCTGGAGGGCCGGCTCACCGTCGGCGAACTCGTCATCGTCATCGGCCTGGCCCAGTTCCTCTCCGAGCCGGTGCAGGGCCTGGGCATGGTCGGGCAGCTCTTCGCCACGGCCCGCGCCTCCGCCGACCGGTTGGTCAGACTGCTCAACGCGCCCGACGCCGTCACCCCCGGGGACCGCTCCCCGGGCGGGAACGCGCTCGTCGAGCTGGCCGGGGTCTCCCACCGCACACTGGACGACGTCGACCTGAGGCTCGCCCCCGGCGAGTTCGTCGGAGTGCTCGCCACCGACCCGCGCGACGCCGAGGCACTGCTGGAACTGCTCTCGGGCAGGGCCGGCACGGAGGGCGTGGAGGGTTCCGTCACCGTGGGCGGGGTGCCCGTCGGCGAACTGGACCTGGACGCCCTGCGGGCCGCGGTCCTGGTGGAGGAGCACGGCTCGGCCCTGTTCGAGGGCACCCTGCGCTCCAACCTGGTCACCGGCCCCGGCGCGGACGAGGAGCGGCTGCTCGACGCCCTGCGCGCGGCCTCCGCCGAGGACCTGGTCCTCGGCCACCCCGACGGCCTGGACCGCCCCGTCTCCGACCAGGCCGCCAACCTGTCCGGCGGACAGCGCCAGCGCGTGGCCCTGGCCCGCGCCCTGGCCGCCGACCCTCCCGTGCTCGTCCTGCACGACCCCACCACGGCGGTGGACGCGGTCACCGAGGAGGCCATCGCGCGCGGCGTCGCCGCCGCGCGGAGCGGGCGCGCCGCCCCCGGGGCGACCCTGGTCGTGGCCGCGAGCCCCGCCCTGCTCTCCCGCGCCGACCGGGTCGTCGTGCTCGTCGGCGGCCGGGTCCACAGCACCGGAACACACGCACGACTGGTCGAGGAAGACCGGCACTACGGCGAGGCGGTGCTCCGATGAGCGCGACCACTTCCACGGGCGCGACGGACACGCCGCCCGCCGAGGACCCGGCGGGCGGGGAGCTGCTCCCCACCGCCGGCGCACGCAGGACCTGGGCCGTGCTCGGGGAGGGGGTGCGCGCCACCGGATGGGCCTCCCCCCTCGCCCTGCTGACCGTGCTCGCGGGCAGCGGCGCCGGACTGGTCGCCCCCTGGGTGCTGGGCGCCATGGTCGACGACATCTCCGCCGGGGCGGACCTGGACGCCGTCCTGCGCTCGGCCGGGCTGATCGCCGCCGCCGCGGTGGTGGGCGGGCTGCTCGTGGGCCTGGGCGCGTGGCTGGTCAGCAGGGTCGGCGAGACCGTCCTGGCACGGCTGCGCGAGCGGGTCATGGACCGGGTGCTGCACATGCCCGCCACACGGCTCGAGAGGGTCCGCATCGGCGACCTGCTCTCCCGGGTCGGGGACGACGTCGCCGTGGTCACCGCCAGCATCGCGCGCACCGGCCCCGACGTGGTGATCGCCCTGGCCACGGTGGTGCTCACCGCCGCGGGCATGACCGCCCTGGACTGGCGCCTGGGCCTGGCCGGGCTCTGCGCGCTGCCCGTGTACGCCATGGCCCTGCGCTGGTACCTGCCGCGCTCGGGCCCCTACTACGCCCGTGAGCGGATCGCCATGGGCGAGCGCTCGCACGCGATGATGGGCGCCCTGCGCGGGCGCGGCGCCGTGCGCGCGTACCGCCTGGAGGACGAGCACGAGGAACGGGTCGCCCGGCGGTCCCGTGCGGCCAGGGACATCACCGTCGAGGTGTTCCGCCTGTTCACCCGCTTCGGGTCGCGCCTCAACGGGGCCGAGTGCGTGGGGCTGACCGCAGTCCTGGTCACGGGGTTCTGGCTGGTGCGCGGCGACCTCGCCACGGTCGGCATGGTCACGGCGGCGGCCCTGTACTTCCACCGCCTGTTCGGTCCGATGATCTTCCTCGTCATGAACTTCAACGAGGTCCAGTCCGCCGGGGCCAGCCTGGCCCGGCTCGCCGGTGTCGTCGACCTGCCGCAGGAGCGCGACCCGGGCGCCGAGGAGGGGCCCGCGGGCTCCACCGTGCGCGTCGAGGGCGTCACCCACTCCTACGGGAACGGCGCCCCGCCAGCCCTGGAGGACGTGACCCTGGAGGTCGCGGCCGGTGAGCGCGTGGCCCTCGTGGGGGCCAGCGGCGCGGGCAAGACCACGCTGGCCGCCCTCGTGAGCGGGCTGCGCACGCCCGGCCGGGGGACGGTGTACCTGGGCGGCGTCCCCCTCGACGAGCTCGGGGAGCGCCGGGTGCGCGAGCACGTCTACCTGGTCAGCCAGGAGACCCACGTGTTCGCGGGAACCCTCCTGGAGGACCTGCGCCTGGCGCGCGCCGATGCGCAGCCGGCCGACGCGGAGCGGGCCCTGGAGGCGGTCGGCGCCCTGGAGTGGGTGCGCGTCCTGCCCGAGGGGCTGGACACGGTCGTGGGCGAGGGCGGCCACCCCCTGACCGCCGAGCAGGCCCAGCACCTGGCGCTGGCCCGCCTGGTCCTGGCCGACCCGGACGTCGCCGTCCTGGACGAGGCCACGGCCGAGGCGGGCAGCTCCGGGGCGCGGCGCCTGGAGCGGGCCGCCGTCGCGGCCACCGCGGGCCGCACCACGCTGGTCGTGGCGCACCGGCTCACCCAGGCCGAGGCCGCCGACCGGGTGGTGGTGATGGACCGGGGCCGGATCGTGGAGCAGGGGCCGCACGCCGAGCTGGTCGCCGCCGGGGGCCGCTACGCGGCGCTCTGGCGCAGCTGGCAGGGCGCCCCGGGGCCGGACACGGCCGCACCCTCCGTGTAGGGCCCCCTCGGGGGCTCGCGTGCGGCCGCGGGCCGGAAAAGCGCGGGGAACACCTCCTGGCCGACACCGACGGGCCGGGCGCCGAGGAAGCGGCGCCCGGCCCGTCCGTCGTCCGGCGGACCCGGTCAGCCGATGGGCTCGGGGAGCGGGGCGACCCGGTAGGCCAGCCCGAGGGTGTCCCCGGAGGCGGGGTCGGTCAGCTCCACCCGCCAGGAGGAGGCGAACTGGTCCACGTCGGCGCGCATGGGGATCGTGCCCGACAGCAGGACGGCGCCGGTCACCAGCAGGCCGCGCTCCCGCAGGACCTCCAGCCAGTAGGAGGGGGCCAGGAGCTCGGCGAGGGTGCCGTCCTGGATCTCGGCCTCGCCGTCCCCGGTCCCGACCCACGCCTTCAGGGTGATGTCGTCCCACCGGTCCTCGACGTCGGTCAGGCGCCAGGCCCTGGCGCCGAGGACGTCGGGGCCCGCGTTCTTGCTCCACGCCACGCCGTGTGCCTCCAGCTCGCGGTCGGTGTGGTCGCAGGCCACCGTGACGAGCACGTCCCGCGGCTCGGGGCCGGTCACGACGAGGGCCCACTCGGCCTCGCCGGAGGTGCGGCCGTGCTGGGCCGGGACCTGCGACACCTGCGCGGCGAGGTAGGGGGACACCGGGTACAGGGCCGGTGTGGTGGTGGGGGCGGGGACGCCGAGGAGGGCCAGCTCCTCCACGTGGGCGCGCACGTCGTCCTGGCTGCGGCCGGTGTAGCCGGCGTTGAGCAGGTGCGTGACCTCCACGGCGACCGTGGTCCCGTCGTTGAGTTCGAATTGCAGTTCGGTCATCAAAATCCTCCGGGACTTGCGCATACCTCTTGTATACGACGAGTATAACCAGCATCCGCGCAACACGACCGGAAGGAACGAGATGGACCAGCCACAAGCAGCGACGACCCGCGCGAGAGAGGTGGGGCGCGGGACGGTGGCGCGCGCGTTCATCGCCAGCCTCTCGGGAACCGCCCTGGAGTGGTACGACTTCGCGATCTACTCGGCGGCCTCGGCGCTCGTCTTCGGGCACCTCTTCTTCCCCAGCCACGACCCGCTGGCCGCGACGATGCTCGCGTTCTCCACCTACGCCGTCGGCTACGTGGCCAGGCCGCTGGGCGGGATCTTCTTCGGCCGCCTCGGCGACGTCGTCGGCCGCAAGAAGGTCCTGGTCAGCACGCTCGTGCTCATCGGCGTGGCCACCTTCCTCATCGGCCTCCTGCCCACGCACGCCAGCATCGGCGGCACCGCCGCCGTCCTCCTGGTCGCCCTCCGCTTCGCCCAGGGCGTCGGCGTGGGCGGCGAGTGGGGCGGCGCCGTGCTCCTGTCCAGCGAGTTCGGCGACCCCCGCCGCCGGGGCTTCTTCGCCTCGGCCGCGCAGGTGGGCCCGCCCCTGGGCAACCTCATGGCCAACGGCGTCCTGGCCCTGCTCGGACTGCTGCTCACCGAGGAGCAGTTCCTCTCCTGGGGCTGGCGCGTCGCCTTCCTCCTGTCGGGCGTCCTCGTCCTCTTCGGGCTGTGGATCCGGGCCAAGCTGGAGGAGACCCCCGTCTTCCAGGCCATCGCGGAGGAGGGGGAGCGGCCCTCGGCGCCCCTGCGCGAGGTCTTCACGAAGCAGGCACGGCCCCTGACCGCGGCGGTCCTCAGCCGGGTCGCCCCCGACGTCGTCTACGCCCTGTTCACGGTCTTCGTCCTCACCTACGGGACCCAGGTGCTCGGGCTGGAGTCCGGCACGGTCCTGGCTGCGGTCCTGACCGGGTCGGCCTTCCAGGTGGCCCTCATCCCGCTCGCGGGGTGGCTCTCCGACCGCGTCAACCGGCGGCTGCTCTACGGCCTGGGCGCCCTCGGCGCCGGGATCTGGCCCTTCGTGTTCTTCCCGGCCATCGCCGACGCCTCGTTCCTCGCCCTCACCGGCGGCATCGTGGTCGGCCTCGCCCTGCACTCGGTCATGTACGGCCCGCAGGCCGCCTTCGTCTCCGAGCAGTTCCACCCGCGCCTGCGCAACACGGGCAGCTCCCTCGCCTACACCCTGGCGGGGATCATCGGCGGCGCCGTCGCGCCGCTCGTGTTCACGTACCTGCTGGCCGCCACCGGCAGCTGGGTGCCGCTGGCCGTCTACGTCGCCGTCACGGCCGCCGTCACGGTGGCGGGCCTGGCGCTGGGCCGCGACCCCGCGCCGCACGAGGACGAGGAGCTCCTCGCCGGCGCCGGGGTCTAGACCGGTGGTGTCCGGGGCCTGCGCGCCTCCCGGGGCCGGGTGTCCGCGCCACGGGGTCCCCCGGCCGCCGTGCGCGGCGGCCGGTCCGGCCCGGTGGGCGCCCGGACCGCCACCGGGCCCGAGCGCACCCTCCGGGGCCCCGGAGGGCGGTCGCTCAGCTCTCCAGCAGGACCTTCAGCGTGGCGTCCAGGTGCGAGTCGATGGCCGCCGCGGCCGCGGCCTCGTCACCCGAGCGCAGCGCGTCCAGGATGACGGTGTGCTCGTCCAGGACGGACGCGTACCGGTCCTGGGTGGAGAACAGGGCGACCATGCCCGCCCGGACCTGCCGGGCGCGCAGCCCGTCGTAGAACTTGATGAGCATGTCGTTGCCGGTCGAGGCGACCAGGGCCGAGTGGAAGCGGTGGTCCCAGTCGATGAACGTGCGGGCCTCCTCGGGCACCGTGAGCTCCTCCTGGTGCCGCAGCGCGTCCTCCATCGGCCCGACCGGCGCCGCGCCCCGGCGCAGGGCCTGCTCGGCCGCGTGGCGCTCGACCATGCCGCGCATCTCCATCAGCTCGGAGAGCTCGCGCCCGCTCATCGGGGCGACGTAGGCGCCGCGCTTGGGGATGAGCTGCACCAGGTCCTCGGCGGACAGGAGGAGGAGCGCCTCGCGGATGGGGGTCCGCGACACCCCGATCAGGCTGGCGACCTCCTGCTCGTTGATGAAGCCCCCCTGGCGCTCCGGATCGCTCAGGTAGGAGTCCTTCAGGAACTGGTAGGCCCTCTCCCGACCCGATGCGGCCACTGCCCCTCCTCACGTACACAACATGTATGCACGACCTTACTGTCCCGGGGCGCGCCGTCGGCGCGCACTCCATGAGCCAAGAAACACAGGGGAAACACGATGCGCGTAGCACTCTGCCAGATCTCCTCCACCGACCGGCCCGAGGAGAACCTCGCCACCGCGGAGACCGCGGTGGCCGAGGCCGCGGCCTCCGGGGCCGAGCTGGTGGTCCTGCCCGAGGCCGCCATGGTCCACTTCGGCGCCGACCTGGCCGGGGCCGCCCAGCCGCTGGACGGGCCCTGGGCGACGGGCCTGCGCGGGATCGCCGCCCGCCACGGGGTCACCGTCCTCGCCGGGATGTTCGCCCCGGCCGGTGACGGAAGGGTCCGCAACCTGCTGCTGGCCACCGGGGACGGCGTCGAGGCGGCCTATCAGAAGATCCACGTCTTCGACGCCTTCGGGCACCGGGAGTCCGACTCCGTCGCCCCCGGCTCCGAGCCGGTCGTCATCGAGGTCGGCGGGGTCCGCGTGGGCCTGGCCGTCTGCTACGACGTCCGCTTCCCCGAACTCTTCCGGAGGCTCGCCCTGGCCGGGGCCCAGGTGATCGCCGTGTGCGCCTCCTGGGGCGCCGGCCCCGGCAAGCGGGAGCAGTGGGACCTGCTCACCCGCGCCCGCGCCCTGGACTCCACGTCGTGGGTGCTGGCCTGCGGACAGGCCGACCCCGGCCCGGTGGAGGGCACCGCGCCCCGGGGCATCGGCCACAGCGCCGTCATCGGCCCGGACGGCACCCGCAGGGCCGGGCTCGACGGGGCGCCGGGGCTCCTGGTCGCCGACATCGACGTGGCGGAGGCCGCAGCCGTGCGCGAGGCCGTGCCGGTCCTGCGCAACGCCCGGCTGTGAGGCTGGGGGCCTGACGCCCCGGACCCTCCGCGCCGCCGGCGACCGGCCCCTCCCCGAGGCGGACGCCGGCGGCGCCGGTGCGCGGCCCGGCGGCCCGGCCGCACGGTCGTCCGGTCGTCCGGCGGGCCACGGCGTCGCGTGCGTGCGCCTGCGCCGCACCGGCCCTCCCGGCCGTCGCGGTCGCCGCCGTTCCGGGGCGGGGCCGCCCCGCCCCGGCCGGAGCCGGCCCCGGACGGGCGGGGAGGGTAGAGGAACCTCGACCCCCGGGGTGGGGGGAGCACCCCTCTTCGCCTCCGGAGCCCCCCGTCCCGCGAGGGGCGGCATAGGATTCCCCGGTGCGAGACAACGACGCCGAGACGGCTCTGTGGCCGGCGCTCGTACGCCGTCCGGTCGCGGTGCTCCTCACCCTTTGGCCGTGGCGTGCCCTGCTCTACCTGGCCACGTCGGCCCCGGTCGCCGCGGTGTGGTCGCTCCTGTGCTGGCCGCTGCTCACCCTGGCGGGCCTCCCCCTGGGGGCGGTCGAGCGCCGCAGGCTCGCCCTCGTGGACGGGGCGCCCGCGCCCTCCCCGCACACGCCCCCGCCGCCGGGGGCCGGGCCCGCGGGCTGGATCCGGTGGCGCTCGCGCGAGGCGGCCTCCTGGCTGGAGCTGGCCCACGGGCTGCTGCTGGCGCTGCTGTGCGTGGTCGAGCTGACCGTGGCGGTGGTCCTGGCGGGGGTGCCGGCCCTCCTGCTGGCCTCGCCGGTGCTGCGCGCCGCCGGGGTCGCCGAGGGCCCGTCCCCGGCCGCCCTCGGCGTCCTCCTCGGCCTCGGCACGCTGCCGGTGAGCGCCTACACGGCCATGGTGCTGGCGGCGGGCCGCGCCCGGCTGGCGCGTGCGCTGCTCACCGCGCCGCGCGGAGAGGAACTGGCCGAGCTCGGGGAGCGGCTCGTCCTGGTGTCCCGGTCCCGCACGCGGATCGTGGACGGGTTCACGGCCGAACGGCGGCGGATCGAGCGCGACCTGCACGACGGGGCCCAGCAGCGGCTCACCGCGCTGGTCGTGCGCCTGGGCATGGCGAGCAGCCGGTTCGACGACGATCCCGAACAGGCCAGGGTCCTGGTCGAGCAGGCGCACGCCGACGCCCGCGCCGCCCTCGTCGAGCTGCGCGAGCTGGTGCACGGCATCCATCCGGCGGCCCTGACCGAGCGCGGGCTCGTCGCCGCGCTGGAGGAGCTGGCGGACACCCAGCAGGTCGAGGTGGCCGTGGAGGCGGGGGACGTGGGGCGGCTGCCCGACGCCGTCGAGTCCACCGCGTACTTCTGCGCCGCCGAGGCCGTGGCCAACGCCGCCCGCCACTCCGGGGCCGACACCGTCCGGGTGGGCCTGCGCGTGAACGGAGGGGCGCGGCGCGGGACCCTGCTCCTCACGGTCACCGACGACGGCCGCGGCGGCGCCGACCCGGACCGGGGGAGCGGACTGACCGGCCTGGCCGACCGGGCGGCCGCCCTGGGCGGACGGGTGTCCCTGACCAGCCCCGGCGGAGGGCCGACGACGGTGGAGGTGAGGATCCCGTGCGGATCGTGATCGCCGAGGACTCGGTCCTGCTGAGGGCGGGCCTGGAACAGCTCGTCGCCATGGTCGGGCACGAGGTGGCGGCCTCGGTCGGCGACGCACCCGCGCTCATGGCGGCGGTGGACGCGCACCGCCCCGACCTCGTGCTCACCGACGTGCGCATGCCGCCCGGCCACAACGACGACGGACTGCGCGCCGCGATCGCGCTCGCCCGCGCCCACCCCCGCACGGGGATCCTCGTCCTGTCCCAGTACGTGCTGGGCGCGGCCGCCGCCGAACTCCTGGAGAGCCGCGCCGAGGGGGTCGGCTACCTGCTCAAGGACCGGGTCGGGGACGTGGACGAGTTCCTGCGCACCCTGGAGCGGGTCGCCGCCGGGGGCACCGTCGTCGACCCCGAGGTGGTGCGCCGCCTGCTGGGACGGCGCCGCAACCGGTCGGTCCTGGAGCGGCTGACCCCGCGCGAGCGCGAGGTGCTGGAACTGATGGCGCGGGGCCGCACCAACGCCGCGGCGGCGGAGGCCCTGGTGGTCACCGAGGCGGCGGTCGCCAAGCACGTGAGCGGGATCTTCGCCAAGCTCGACCTGCCGGTGAACCCGGACGACAACCGCCGGGTGCTCGCGGTCCTCGCCTACCTCGCGGGCTGAGGGGGCCGCCTGTCCGGCGCCCTGCCGGTGCGCCCCGTCAGTCCATGGCCGAGGTGCCGTGGCGCCAGTAGCCGACGAACGCGATGTCGGACTTGGGCACCCCGCGCTCGCGGACCAGCGCCCGCCGCAGGCCGGTGGGCAGGGCGTTCTCCCCGGCGACGAAGCAGAAGGGGCGGCCCGGCGGGAACTCGGCGGCGCGCACGGCGTCCAGGGCGAGCCTGCCGGGCAGGGCGTGCGGGTCGGTGCGGGGCAGCCAGTGCACGTCCACGCCGGGCAGGTCGGGCAGCGTCCGGACGTCGTCGGCGGAGGGCACCTCCAGGTAGACCCGGGCCCGCAGGTCGGCGGGGGCCTGCTCCAGGATCGACACCAGGGCGGGCACGGCGCTCTCGTCTCCCACGAGGAGCTGCCAGTCGGTGTCCTCGGAGGGCACGTAGTAGACGGCGTCGGCGAGCAGGCCCGCCTCGTCGCCGGGGGCGGCCGCAGCGGCCCAGGCGGAGGCCGGGCCGGCGTCGCCGTGGTCCACGAACTCCAGGTCGAGTTCGAGCGCGTCCGGGTCGAAGCGGCGCACGGAGTAGCTGCGCACGTGCGGCTTGCGGTCGTCGGGCATCGCGTACAGCTGCTCCACCCAGCGCTTGTCGGCGTCGGCGGGCATGTACAGCCGGTCCTGGCCCTCGCGGGGGAGGAAGAGGCGCACGAACTGGTCGCGGCCGAGGAAGTCGAACCCCTCCAGCTCCCCGCCGCCGAGGGTCACCGTGACGAAGTGCTTGCTGACGCGGGTGGTGCGCACCACGCGGGTGCGGATCATCGCGCGGTGGCGGGGGTGTTCGATGCGCACGGGCCCATTTCCTCCTCGGTCGGACGGACGGGCGGAAAACGCCCCTCGTTAGGTTAGCCTCACCAACTGCCCGGCGTCGAAGCGGCGGCGGAGCCCGGAGGCGACCCGCGCGGAGCGGGCCGCCCGTCCCCGGACCGCTCCGGGGACGGGCGGCGTCCCGCACCGCCGGACCGGTCCGCCCGGTCCCTCAGGCCGCGGACCACTCCTTCCGGTGGGCGCGGACGAAGTCGGCGAAGGCGCGGGGCGGGCGGCCGGTCAGACGGTGGACCGTGTCCGTGACGCGGTCCTCGTCGCCCCGGGCGATGCCGGAGTCCACCCCGACCAGCGCCGAGGCGAAGGGCTCCGGCATGCCCGCGTCCAGATTTCGCCGGACCAGCTCGGCCACCGGCGCCGGCGTGTGGCGCACCGGTCGGCCGACGGCGTCGGCGATGACCGCCGCCGCCTCCGTGTACCCGAACGACTCCGGACCGGTGAGCACGTGGTCGTCGGCCACCGGCCCCGGAGCCGTCAGCACCTCCGCCGCGACGGCCGCGATGTCGGCGGCGTCGATCCATCCGAGCCGCCCGCCGCCGGTCGCCGAGCGGATCTCGCCGCGCTCGCGGATGCCCGCCGCCACCGGGTGCGCACCGGTGAAGTTCTGCATGAACCCCGACGGCCGCAGCACCGCCCACTCCGGGAACGACCGCACTGCCCTGCCCAGCTCCGCGGCGCCCGGGACGCCGGGCAGCTCCGCCAGCGAGCCGAGCAGCACCACGCGCCGCACCCCGGCGGCCCGGGCGGCCGCCAGGAACGGTCCGGCCGCCGGCATGGGGTCCACGGTCAGTGGCGGAGGCACCAGGTACAGGGCCTCCGCCCCGGCGAGGGCCCGGGCGTGCGTCCCCGGGTCCGCCCAGTCGAAGGGCACGCCCCCGGGGCCCGGCCTGCGACTGGCCACGCGCACGTCCGCGCCGCGGGACCGCAGCGTCTCGGCCAGGGGGCGGCCGGTGTTGCCGGTGCCGCCGGTGATGAGGACCGTCATGCCCCGAGCCCCTTCCGCAGTGCTTCCAGCCCGCCGCCGGCGCGTGCCACCTGCACGGGGCTCCAGTAGTCGCGGAACTCGGTGATGAACCCGTCCCGCACCGTGACCACGGTGATGTAGTCCATCCGGTAGGGCGCGCCCGTGCGCACCGTCCGGCCCTCGGCGCTGTACTCGGCGACGACGGTCTCCGGGTCCCCGGTGCGGTGCACGCGCATCGCCGGGACGCCGGTGACGTCGTACACATCGGTGTATCCGGACAGGTAGTCGCGCACCGCCTCCCGGCCGTCCAGCCGCGTGGGCGCCCCGGCCTCCGCGAACGGGAACGCGGCCGTCCCGTCCGGCGCCCACATCCCGGCGATGCCGTCCATGTCCTTGGCCTCCAGCAGCTCCAGCATCCGCCGGAGCACTTCTTCGGGTGATCGTTCCATCTCCGCCTCCTGTGTCGGGTCCCTCGTCCACCACAGTGGCGGGGCGCGCAGTGCGGGGGAACGGCCGCGTCGTCCCCGGACCACTGGTCCGTGGCTAGCCGTCCGCGCGCATGGCAGGCTGGGTGCGTGGACAAGCGAGAACTCGGCGGTTTCCTGCGCGCCCGCCGCGAGGCCCTGAGCCCGGCCGACGCCGGCCTTCCCGTCCGCGCGGGCGGGCGCGCGCGGCGCACGCCGGGGCTGCGGCGCGAGGAGGTCGCCGACCTCGCCGGGGTCTCGGTGAGCTACTACGAGCGGTTGGAGCAGGCCCGGGCGCCGCGTCCGTCACCGCAGGTGATCGACGCGATCGGGCGTGCCCTGGCGCTGTCGGGGGCGGAGAGGGCGCACCTGTCCCGGCTGGCCGGGCACGCGCCGTCCGCACGGCCGGGTCCGGCCGAACAGGTCCCGCCGGGGGTGCTCGCCCTGCTGGACCGGCTCGGCCCGGTCGCCGCCTACGTCTGCGACGACCGCCACGACATCGTGGCCTGGAACGACCTGGCGGCAGAGCTGGTCACGGACTTCGGCGCGCTGCCCCCGGCCGAGCGCAACGTGCTGCGCCTGGCCGCGCGCCTGGGCGGGACGGTGTGCTCGGCGCCCCCGGAGGCGGCGGGCGGGTTCGAGGCGCAGGCGGCGGCCCATGCGCGCGAGGCGCTGTCCCGCCGCCCGCACGACCCCGCGCTCCGGCGGCTGGTCGGCGAGTCCGCCGAGCGGGTGCCCGGGTTCGCGGCGGAGTGGCGGCGGCACGACGTCCGTCCGCGTACGACGCTGCGCAAGCGCGTCGAGCACGCCGAACTCGGCGTGCTCGACCTCGACTCCCAGACCCTCGCGGTGCCGGGCTCCGACCTGCGCGTGGTCATGCTCAGCGCCGAACCGGGCACCCCCGCCCACGAGAAGCTCACCCGTCTCCAGCTCCGGCTCGCGGTCTTCGAGCCCTCCCCGCTCCCGTAGCGGAGGGCGGATGCCGCGGAGGCCGGACGGCCGTCCGCGTGGTCCCCGCCCGCCGCGGTCCCCGGCGTCCGTTCCGACCCGGCCCGCGTCGACGGCGGCGGGTCCGGCCGGGGGGACGCCACGGCCTCACCAGGCGGCCGGGTCGCCGGGCGGATGCGGCGGGGGAGCGTCGGACACCAGGGCGGCCTCCAGCTCCGCCCGGTGCCGGGCCGTCCACTCACGGGCCTCCCGCACCTCCTCCACGACACCCCGGTCGCGGAAGTGGCGCATCTTCGCGTCGCCCTTCCCCGCCAGGTCGAGGATGCCCCGGCGGCAGCGGTCCTGCCACCACAGGACCGTCTCCACGACGTCCCCGCGTTCGGCGAGTCCGTAGGAGTCGCAGACCAGCCGGATCCGGGCGCCCGCGCCGACCGCCCCGGGGCCCAGGCGCGCGAACTGCCAGCACAGGTGGGCGACGTCGTGCACGCGCCGGCCCGGGGCGGATAGCTCCCAGTCCACGAACGCGTGGGGCACGCCGTTCAGGCCGATGGTGTTGCGGGGGGCCAGGTCGTTGTGGCAGACGACCTCCTGGTCCCCGGCGAGGGCGGTCCCGGCGGTCAGGTCGTGGAACTCCCGGGTGAGCCGGGCCGCACGGGCGATGTAGTGGCGGGGGAGGGGGTCGCGGTAGTGGACGGCCCGGCCGGGGAGGAAGTCGTACACCAGGCGCCCGTTGTGGTCGTGGCCGTACTGGCGGGGCGCGCCCCGCCACCCCCGGCCGTGGAGGTGGTCCAGGAGGGCGCGCTCGAACTCCCTGTCGGGGTGGTCGGGCCGGTGGACGCTCCTTCCGTGGGAGTCGAACTCCACCGACCACGGACGGCGGTCCCCGGCGCCCCCTCGAACACCGGACATTCTTCCCCTTTGGTAGATCTACGTCGTCAAGGTGCGAACTCGGAAAAATCTCACCTGGAGGTGAGAAAACCGGTTCGGCTCCTCCCTACACCGTCTCGGCCACCCGCAGCGTCAGCGACCCGAGCCGGTCGAACTCGGCGGTGAACACGTCTCCGGCCTCCAGGGCGATCGGCGTGTGCAGGGCGCCGGTCAGGACCAGCTGCCCGGGCTCCAGGCCCCTGCCGGACCCGGCCAGGGAGTTGGCCAGCCACGCGAGCACGGCCACCGGGTCGCCCAGCGCCGCGGCGCCGACCCCGGTGTCCACGACCTCGCCGTTGCGGCTCAGGACCATGCCGACCAGGCGGGGCTCGAACCCCTCCAGGGGGACCGCCGTGTCGGAGACGGCGATGGCCCCCGTGGACGCCAGGTCGGAGACCGTGTCGGCGATCCGGATCCGCCAGTCCTCGATGCGGGAGTCGACGATCTCGACCCCGGCCCTGACCTCCGACACCGCCGCCCGGGCCTGCTCGACGGTCACGCCCGGCCCCTTCAGGGGGGAGCCGAGCCTCAGGGCGATCTCCGCCTCGATCTTCGGCGCGATGAAGCGGTCCAGCGGCAGGGTGTCGCCGTCCCGGTACACGGCGGAGGCCAGGAGCGGGCCGTGGTCGGGGGAGTCGATGCCCAGCAGCTTGCGCGCCGGGGCCGAGGTCAGCCCCACCTTGTAGCCGATGACCTCGTCGCCGTCGGCGAGCAGCAGTTCCAGCAGCTCCGCCTGCGTCTCGTACCCCTCCGCCTCGCCGAGCGAGGGGTCGGCGTCGGTGAACGGGGGGACCGGCTTGCGCGTCCGGCGGGCCTCGTGGAGGGCGCGGGCGCGATCGTGTGCCTGGGACATGGCTGACCTCGGACTCTCGGGACGGCGCGGCCGGGGTCGGGAACGGCTGTCCGCCCGCGCGGGTTCTCGTCTGCGCCGACACCGTAGCGCTCCGCGGCGCGTCCCGGAACGGGTACCCCCGCCCGCGACCGCATGACGCCGGGCCGTGTCCTCCGGGGCGGGGCGCCCCGGCCTGGTCGGCACCGTCCTGGCGGGCTACGAGTCGGAGTCGGCCGACGGGCACGAGGGGAAGGCGCGCGGCGGGGGTCCGGAGCAGGCGGCCGACCGGATCGGCCCGTGCCGCCGGGAGGCGCGGGGAACGGCGCGGAACCGTGCTGCCGGGCACCGGATCCTGTTCCGCTGTTCCCGTTCTCCGGCTCCTCGCCCCACCGGGGCGCGTGGGGGCGCGGTCCTGTCGCGGCAGGTCGGCCACGGCAATGCGGTCGCGGCGTCGGCGGGTCGGATCAGGGGGAGAAGGCGACGGACGCTGCGAGGTCCTTCTGGGACCCGAGCGCGGTGAGGCGTTCGGTGAGCGCCGCGTGGACGGCGTCGTAGGTGTCCGAACCGAGGGCCAGGCGCAGGGGCGGGTCGGGGTGGCGGGTGGTGTCGTGGACGACGGCGGCGATCCTGGCCGGGTCGCCGGTGAAGGCGTTCCCGTCGGCGGTCTCCAGGTGGCGCCGGACCAGTCCGACGGCGTTGTCGCGATAGGCGGCCGTCTCGGTGGTGTAGTCCAGGGCCGACGCGAAACCGGTGCGGGTGGCGCCGGGCTCGACGAGGGTGAGGTGGATGCCGAAGTCGCGGACTTCGCGGCTGACGCTCTCGGTGAAGCCCTCCAGTCCCCACTTGCCCGCGTGGTAGGCGCTGTGCGTGGGGATGCCGACCTGGCCGCCCACGCTGGAGATCTGGATGATCCGGCCGCCGCCCTGCTCGCGCATCGGCTTCAGGAAGGCCCGGGTGATCGTCATGGGGGCGAGCAGGAGGACCTCGATCTGGTCGCGGATCTGGTCGGCAGTCATCTCCTCGGCGGCGCCCACGACCGCGTATCCGGCGTTGTTGACCACGATGTCCACGGGTCCGGCCCGGAGCGTCCTGCCGACCACCTCCCCCACGTCGTCCGGCCGGGCGAGGTCGAGGACCTCGACGCACAGCCGGTCGCCGTAGGTTCGGCGCAGGTCGTCCAGGGCCGAGGGGCGGCGGACCGTGGCCGTGACGCGGTCGCCGCTCCGGAGGGCGTGCTCGGTGAGGTGGCGGCCCAGGCCGCCGGAGGCGCCGGTGACGAACCAGTGGCGTACGGCCTTGTCCGGGACAGGGGGCATGGGAGTCTCCTGGAGTAGGGTTCTACCGGAACGTGTTCCGTTTGAACTTTAAGCGGAACGCGTTCCGGAATGCAAGCCGAGACGGACACGAAGGAACCCGCATGCCCGCCACCCCGCGCCGGACCAGGAGCGACGCGCTGCAGAACCGAGAGCGCCTTCTGGAGGTGGCCGCGCAGGTCTTCGCCGAACAGGGTCTGGACACCGCGCCGGCGGCCGTCGCCAAGAAGGCGGGTGTCGGCGTCGGCACGCTCTACCGGCACTTCCCGACCCGGGAGGCCCTCATCGAGGCCGCCTACCGGCGTGAACTCACCCAGGTGTGCGAGAAGGCGGAGGTCCTCCTCGACCGGTACCCGGCCGTCGAGGCGACCCGTGCGTGGATGGAGGACTTCATCCGCTACGCCACGGCCAAGAGCGGTATGTCCGAAGCCCTCAACACGGTCATCGCCTCCGGGGTCGATCCCTACCGGGACAGCCGCGCACTCCTCCTCGGCGCTGTCTCCACGCTCCTGGAGGCCGGCGCCCGGGACGGCAGCCTGCGAACCGATGTCTCCCCCGACGACGTCCTGCTCCTCATGGGCGGTGTCGCCTATTCCGCACGGCACGCCACCGAGGAGCGCGTCCGCCCCCTCGTCGGCCTCCTCGTGGACGCGCTGGCCAAGGGCTCGGCGGAGAGCTGAGCCCGGGGCCCGGGCCCCGGGCCTGGAGCGCCGGAGCCCGGCCGGGGGCCGGTGGCGACCGCGCCCTGCGTGCCGCGGGGCAGCCGAGCCGACACCGCGCCGGGCCACACGCCGGGCGCCCCCGGAACACCGCTCCGGGGGCGCCCGGCTGTACTTTGCAACGGGGGACACAGCCGCCGTCGGACAACAGGGGGACGCAGGATGGACGCCACCGCGCAGATCGGTGTCACGGGCCTCGCGGTCATGGGACGCAACCTGGCCCGCAACCTCGCACGGAACGGGTTCACCGTGGCCGTGCACAACCGCTCGGAGGCCAGGACGCGCGACCTGGTCGACGGGTTCGGGGACGAGGGCTCCTTCGTCCCGGCCTACTCGGCGGAGGACTTCGTCGCCTCGCTCGAACGGCCCCGCCGCCTGGTGGTCATGGTCAAGGCGGGCGGGCCGACCGACGCCGTGATCGAGGAGTTCGCGCCCCTGCTGGAGGAGGGCGACATCATCGTCGACGGCGGCAACGCCCACTTCCTCGACACCCGGCGCCGCGAGGCGGAGCTGCGCGAGCGCGGCATCCACTTCGTCGGGGCCGGCGTGTCCGGGGGAGAGGAGGGCGCCCTGAACGGCCCGAGCATCATGCCGGGCGGGTCGGCGGAGTCCTACCGGTCCCTCGCGCCGATGCTGGAGCGGATCGCGGCCAGGGCGCCCGACGGAGCCGCCTGCGTGTCCCACGTGGGACCGGACGGCGCCGGGCACTTCGTGAAGATGGTGCACAACGGCATCGAGTACGCCGACATGCAGCTGATCGCGGAGGCCTACCAGCTGCTGCGGTCGGTCGCCGGGTACTCGCCCGAGCGGATCGCGGAGACCTTCCGCTCGTGGAACACCGGCCGCCTGGACTCCTACCTGATCGAGATCACCGCCGAGGTGCTCGCCCACCGCGACGGGGCCACGGGCGAGCCGTTCGTCGACGTGGTCCAGGACCGGGCGGAGCAGAAGGGCACCGGCCGCTGGACCGTTCAGACGGCCCTGGACCTCGGGGTCCCCGTGCCGGGGATCGCCGAGGCGGTCTTCGCGCGCTCGCTGTCGGGCGGGGCGGGGCTGCGGGAGGCCTCCCGCGCGCTGCCCGGCCCCGTGCCCGAACCGCTGGGCGAGGAGGAGGCGGCCCGGTTCGCGGACCGGGTCGAGCAGGCGCTGTACGCGTCCAAGCTGGTCTCCTACACCCAGGGGTTCCTGCAGATCGCGGCCGGGAGCGCCGAGTACGGCTGGGACGTGGACCCCGGCGCGGTGGCGGCGCTGTGGCGTGCGGGGTGCATCATCCGCGCCGTGTTCCTGGACCGTGTGCGCGACGCCTACGCCGCCCGGCCGGACCTGCCCAGCCTGCTGTCCGACGACGCGTTCGCGGAGGAGATGGGCCGGGCCCAGGGCGACTGGCGGCACGTCGTGGCCACGGCCGCCGCGCAGGGGGTGCCGACGCCGGGGTTCTCGGCGGCGCTGGCGTACTACGACGCGCTGCGCGCGGAGCGCCTGCCCGCGGCCCTGGTCCAGGGCCAGCGCGACTACTTCGGGGCGCACACCTACCGCCGTGCGGACCGCGAGGGGGTGTTCCACACGCTCTGGGCGGGGGACCGGTCCGAGGAGCGCGTGGACGGCTGAGGCAAGGTCGGGAGGGTCGGAGACTGTTCCCCGGCCCGATCCGACCCGGACCCGGCCCTGCCGCGCGTCGCCGCCCTGGGCGCCCATGGCGTGCCGCGTTCAGGGCGTGCGGGCTCTCGGCGGCGGGACGGAGGAGTGCTGCGGCAGCCCGGAGATCTGGTTGTCCACCCGACTGCCCTCTCGGTCACACAGCCCGCCCAGATCACCTCGTTGACGGGCAACAGGACGAGGGCTCCCTCGCCACATCGGGTGACCAGGTGCTCCACGCCTCCGACTCGGATGTGGTCACCGTAGCCGCGCGCTCCGTCGACCAGCCCGGAGCTGGTCGCGGCGATCTGTTCGACCATCTGGGCGTAGTACCCGGGGCTGGCACCGATGAGGCGCCCCTCGGTAGCGAAGACGAACACGTCGAGACCCTGTTCAACAGCCAGTGCAGCGATCTCCTCGTGCAGGCATGTCGGGGGCCATCGGCGTTCGGTCGGTTCGGTGCCTGGGGGCGGGCTGTGTTCATGCGTCCCATCGTGGAATTCCACACGTCCCAGAGGTATCGGTGAGCCGATAAAGAATATCGGCACCACCGATGGCTAATCTGCGGACGATATGGTATTTGCGGAATGGCTTGGTGGCTGGCGTTGGTCCTTTTTCGGACAAACACGGCGCAGTATCTAGTGTGTGGTTACCGTTGTTCCATGCGCCCCCGCCTCTCGCCCGGAAGGTCCAGGTCCACCATGGCGACGTCCCCCAGTGGTCGTTCATCAACGTCAGCGGCAGAGGCTGTGGTGTGCCGGGCGTGTGGCCGCCCGGTGGCAGGAACTCTCAGATCCGGATGCCGGTGTATCCCGCCTGAGGTGTGGGAACTCCCCGAGATGCAGCAGGCATGGGCGGAGAGGGATGCCACTGCGGTGATTCGCTTGGTGCGGTGGAACACCGACCTGTCCCTGACGGCGCTGGTCAAGCTCACCGGTCTGGCTCAGTCGACGCTCTCCGACGTCATCTCCGGTAAGACCGTCCTGAAGAACCTCGACAAGATCAACACCGCACTCGAAGGGGTCGGGACACTTCGACCCCACCCAACGGCACATTGCTTTCCGGATGAGACCACGGTCACCCAGATCGAACCAGTTGGAGATGTCCCTGACACGGCTTCAGCGGGGAAGCTGGAGGATGTGAAGCGACGACGTTTCCTCGAAGTGGCCGGCACCGGCGCAGTGATCGCCCCCTTCCTCGGGCTCCCCGACCTGCGAACAGACTTCGCCACCGTCCACCCCAGAGACCTCGACCAGATCAACCAAGCCTCCACCGTCTTCTCCGGATGGGACCACACCTACGGGGGCAGCAGCGCACGCGCCGCCGTCAACGCCCACCTCGGCTGGGCGATCGGCCTGCTGGATCGCCACATTCCCACCCGCCTGCGCTCAGAGACCTTCTCAGCCATCGCACGTCTCTCCATGGTCTGCGGATTCATGGCCTTCGACGCCTACGTCCATGACGATGCCCGCAAGATGTTCGCTTTCGCCACCCAGGCAGCCGAACACGCCGACGACTGGCACCTGCGCGCCAAGATTCTCTCCCACCGCTCCCGACAGGAGATCTGGTGCGGTGACCCCGATGCCGGCCTCACCTACGCCGAATTCGCCCTGGTGCGCTCCGACCGGCTCTCCCCACCCGAAGTCGCGATGCTCCTCACCGCCCGAGCCCGAGCCTTCGCCAAGCTCGGGGACAAGCAACAGACCCTGGCCGCGATCGGCGGCGCCGACGAAGCGTTCACCACCGAGAGCCGGGTGCCTCCCCCGGTGTGGATGGGCTACTACGACGCCGCCCAACACGCAGGAGACACCGGACACGCCCTGTGGGACCTGGCCGTTGCCCGGCTTCATCCGATGCCCGCGGCGCAAGAACGGCTCCAGACTGCGGTCGAGGGCCACACCGACGCCTACCGCCGTTCCCGCGCCATCTCCGGCATCAAACTCGCCTCTCTCCAGATGCGCACCGACCCCGAGCAAGGACACAGGACCACGCTGTGCGCTTTGGACGACATAGGCCAGGTCCAGTCCCGCCGTGCCGAGGACGACCTGAGAGAACTCGCTACGACCACGTTCCACCACTCCGCCGACCTGAGCCGCCACATCACGGACCGCATCGAGGCCCACCCATGACACCCCCACACGCAACCGCCTACGACCACATCCTCGACCAGGCCCTGACCCACGCTGGCCTGAACCGATCCCTCGCCACCGCTTCCCCCATCCGACTCGGTGAGAACGCGATCATCGGCTTCCCCGACCTGGTGGCTCGCATAGCCCGCCCCGGACAGGAGAAGGCAGCCCGACGAGAGGTCGTAGTCGCGCGCTGGCTCACCGATCACGGGTTCCCCGTCACCACACCCTTGAACGTGGAGCAACCCGTCGTGGTCGAAGGCCGCGCGGTCACCTTCTGGGAGGTGCTGCCCGAACACACCCCCGGAACCGTCGAGGACGTCGCCCACCTCCTGCGCGACCTCCACGCACTCCCCCTCCCCACCCACCTCGACCTGGGGCACCTCGACCCGTTCGTCCGCCTGCCCCAGCGCATCGATGACGCCATGGGCCTGCCCGACGACGATCTGGCCTGGCTGAGGAACCGCCTGGACTCCCTGCGCGAAGCCTGGTCCCGGCTTCCCGCCGGTCGCCCCCACACCGTGGTCCACGGCGACGCCTGGATCGGCAACATCGCCCGACATGCGAACGGCGCCGTCCTGCTCGACCTGGAGCGCTGCTCGGTGGGACCACCCGAATGGGACCTCGTCTCCACCGCCATCAAGACCAGCTCGGTGCCCTGGCTCAGCAGGGAAGCGTACGACCGCTTCATTCACGTCTACGGCGGCCACAACGTCACCGACTGGCCCGGCTTCACCCTCATGCGTGATCTCCGCGAACTCCGCATGACCCTGTACTTCGTCCAACACTCCGACCAGGAGCGGATGCGCACCGAAGCCCAGCTCAGAATCGACTGCCTGCGAGGCCGACACGGGAAGCGCCCATGGCCGTGGACACCTGCCGCGTGAGCGCGACCACCAGGTCATACCGGGTAAAACCCGCAGAATTCAGAGTCTCAGTCATACCTTTTTCCGCTTTGGTGTACGTGCTCGCTTTGACGGCCAGGGTGCCGATGGGGTGTGGCTTTAAGAGCTCATCTCATTTGGATTCTCGGTAGCCTGCTCCTGTGTCGATGGTGAAACGGCTGGTGCCGGACGAGCTGTGGGAACTGTTCCAACGAGTGGTGCCCGAGGCACCCACGCGCCCCCAGGGCGGCGGCAGGCGCAGACACGGCGACCGCCAGGTGCTGGCCGCGATCATCTTCGTCGCGACCAGCGGCTGCACCTGGGCCCAGCTCCCGCCGGTCTTCGGCCCCTCCGGGCCCACCGCGCACCGGCGCTTCACCGAGTGGACCCGGGCGAGGGTCTGGGCCAAGCTCCAGACTCGTGTTGGACGAGCTCGGTGCCCGCGGCGAGGTGGACTGGTCGCGGTGCGCGAGCCGATGGCTCCGCGCACGTGGGATCGTCCACCGCTTGGCCCGCAAGGGTGTGGAGTCCTCGAAGCAGTTGGGCCGGCACCGGTGGCAGGTCGAGCGCACCATGGCCTGGCTGGCCGGATGCCGCCGGCTGCACCGACGCTACGAGCGCAAGGCCGAGCACTTCCTGGCCTTCGCCAGCATCGCCTGCACGCTGATCTGCTACCGCCGACTCACCAAATGAGATGAGCTTTAAAGGCGAGGCGGTCGGGGCGGCGCTACTGCGCCGCTCCGACGCTGCGGGCCCCCTCGTCGTGGTCGCGACCCTATGGCCCGACCATGACAAAGCCTTCAGAGATCGCCCCGAACGGAGAGCAGAGGACCGACACAGTAAGGCGCGGGAACTGCTGGCCCAGGCCCACTACACCTACGTCCCCGACTCTTTCGCTGATCAGCTGGATACCGTGCGTGGGTTGGCACGTCAAGATGGGTCCCTGGCCGCAGCCGTTCAGACGGGCGGCACCGAGCTCACCCAGGTCCCGCTCTGCCGCGCGATCACTGCTGCTGGTCGCTGACGCGAGCAGCAAGTCGTCACCGTTACCGGGGGACCGGCATCGTTCAGCCGAAGATTAGCCCCCAAGCTGGCCCGCGCTTAGGGCCGGTCCGAAACGGATCACTATCCGCTGTGAGCTACCGAACACGCCCTGGCTTGACATTGACATTAATGTCAATGTTGACGATGGGGGGGTGACTACTTACTCTCCTGCAGGCGGGCCCGCCTCGGCGACTGATCGCCTGGGGCCTGGCGACGCCCTCGTCATCGGTCTGCTCATGGCTTCCACGTTCCTTGTGTTGCTCAATGAGATGTTGCTGGGTGTCGCTTTGCCGACCCTTATTGCCGATCTCGGCATCACACCGTCGGCCGGCCAGTGGCTGACGACCGGCTATCTACTGACTCTTGCTGTCCTCATCCCAGCGACCGGCTTCATCATGCGGCGCTACCATCTTCGGACAATCTTCCTGACGGCACTGTCGGTGTTCATCGTCGGGACCGCGATCGCCGCTGCGGCTCCGAGCTTCGGCCCTCTCCTCGTCGGCCGCATCGTGCAGGCAGTGGGAACGGCAGTGTTCGTGCCCTTGCTCATGGCCACGGCGATCCGCTTGGTACCGGAGTCGCGACGGGGCCGGGTGATGGCGATCGTGACTGCCGTCCCTGCTATCGCTCCCGCAGTTGGGCCGGCCGTCTCGGGCCTCGTGCTGACATACCTGCCGTGGCGTTGGCTCTTCATCCTGGTGCTGCCGCTCGCCCTGGTCGCCCTGATCGCCGGTGCTCTCAAGCTGAAGAACATCACCACTCCAGAGCGTGCATCCTTGGATCTGTGGTCGCTGGCGCTGTCCATCCTCGGGTTTGGCGGGCTGGTGTTCGGGTTGTCTCTGATCGGCGAGTCTGTGTCCGGCCATGCGCCCGTGCCTCCGTTTGTTCCTATCGTGGTCGGTGCGGTCGGGTTGGCCGCCTTCGTGTTTCGCCAGGTGGCCCTTCGTCGACATGGGGACCCGTTCCTGGACTTGCGCATCTTCCGGAGCCGGACGTTCACGGTGGCGATCGTGATCATGCTCTTCGTCGCCATGAACGGCTTCGGCGTCGCACTCGTCCTGCCCTTCGTCCTGACCGGGGCGCTGGGACTCAGCACCCTGGCGATCGGGCTGTTCCTCCTACCAGGTGGAGTCGTCATCTCGGTTGTGTCCGCACTCGGTGGGCGCGTCTACGACCGATGGGGTCCCCTGCCTCTCACGATCCCGGGTGCGGTGATCTGGGCATCGAGCATCTGGGCCCTCAGCACCCTGAATGACGCCAGCAGCGTGTGGACCTATCTGGCGGGCTACCTCATCATGACCGCTGGTCAGGCGATGATCTGGGCACCGGTAACGACCCTCGCGCTGTCGTCTCTCCGCTCGGAGCTCTATCCGCATGGGAGTGCTGCCTTCACCACGGTGCAGCAGCTCGCCGGCGCCGCCGGCGGCGCGGTATTGGTGTCCGCGTACACGATCGGCTCGAATGCAGCGGATGCTGGCCAGCTGACCGTGGCCCAGACCGTCGTCGCTGGCCAGACGGCGCTCATGATGGCCGGGATCATCGCCCTTGCTGGCTTCATCGGCACGCTGTTCATCGGGCGGCGTCGGCAGGCCATCAAGGCAGAGGCCGCACCGTCCAGCTAAGCGTGTCCCACATGATCGGCGCCCTGCGGCGGGCCGACACGGATTGGCCAGGGTGCGACAGGGACGGCCCTGCCGCGCCCTTCTCGGCACCATGCGCCGCGTGCGCCCCGAGAAGATCGAAGCGGGACGGATTTGACCTTCACATTAATGAGAAGGTCCAGACTGGAGTTATCGCTCGACGACACAGAGGTGGACCCTATGAAGATCGGAATTCTCGGCGCCGGATCGATCGGTGCCACGTTAGTGCAGCGACTGAGCAGTGCCGGGCATGATGTGAAGGTCGCGAACTCCTGCGGCCCGGAGACCATTGACCCGTCTCTGCTGACCTCGGGGCATAGGCCGTGGACGCCGCCGACGCGGTGGTGGACACCGACGTACTGATCTCCTCGATCCCGTTCAACCGTATGCCCGCGATCGCACCGCTGATCCGCAGCACCCCACCGGAGACCGTGGTCATCGATACAGCGAACTACTACCCGCGCCGCGATGGCAACATCGCTGATATCGACGAGGGCATCGTCGAGAGCGTCTGGGGCGCTGAACAGTTCAATCGCCCCATCGCGAAGGCCTGGAACGCGCTCACCTCTCAATCCTTCGCGGATAATATTGCCCCGGCCGGCACTCCGGGGCGCATCCCCATCGCTGCGGATCGTCAGAGCGATCGTGCTGTGGCGATGCAGCTCGTCGATGAGACCGGGTTCGATGCATACGATGCTGGCGCGATCGCCGATTCAAGGATCGGCTTCCGCGGCGCCGCGATCTCGCCCTCGATCTGATCATGGAGCGCGCCCAGGGAGACACGACGATCACCGGCGACTTCCTGGTGCGCCTCAACCGCGCCATCTACATGTAAGCCCCTCCCCACTCCTTCGAGGGGCCCGGCAGCAACAAGCCCGACATGGCTCACCTCGGCCGAGAGGCCCTCTCGTTGTCGTATTGAACCATCACGATCCCGCGTCGCTCCGTCGGCGCACAACACCTAGGAGGCACCCATGGGACGCCTGGACAACAAGGTTGCACTGATAACAGGAGCCGCAGTCGGCATGGGCGCAGAACATGCCCGCGTCTTCATCGCCGAGGGTGCGAAAGTCATCATCACCGACCTCAACGAGAAGGATGGCTCAGAGCTCGCCAACGAGTTGGGAGAGAACGCCTTGTATGTGCACCACGACGTCTCGGACCCCGCTTCCTGGGCTGCGGCCGTCGCCACTGGTACCCAGGCGTTCGGACCCATCACCGTGCTCGTGAACAACGCGGGCCTGTCCGGGCCCAGCGCGGTCACCGCTGAACTCGACCCCGAGGCATACAACCTGGTCGTTGCGGTCGACCAGACCGGAGTCTTCCTGGGCATGCGGGCAGTGCTGCCCGGCATGGTCGACGCTGGAGGCGGATCGATCGTGAACATCTCGTCGGCCGCAGCGATGGCCCACCTCCCCGGGACACCCAACGTGGCATACACGGGCGCCAAAGCGGCGGTCCGAGGCATGACCAAGGCGACGGCGATCGAGTACGGGCCCCACAACGTACGCGTCAATTCCGTGCATCCAGGCGCCATCCTCACCCCCATGGCGAAGAATCTGAACGACACCAAGGAGCTCGAGGCCCTCGCTCAAACCCTCCCGATCCGCCGGTTCGCAGACCCTCGCGAGGTGTCCTACACGGTGCTCTTCCTCGCCTCTGACGAGGCCTCGTACATGACGGGCAGCGAGCTTGTCGTTGATGGAGGACGCTTGGCCGAATAGCCCAGCCTGAATCGCCCCCGTCTCACGCGCGTTCAGCTGCTTCGACTGATCACAGTCATCTTCTAGGAGAGCGAGCTCATGCAGACTTGGCCTTCTCATGAGTGTGAATGTCGAAGGATGGCCGTGCTCCTGCCTGGAGCACGACAGGCGCACTGCACGGGAGGTTTACATCCATGTCGACGATCACCGAGATCATTCGTTCGCGTCGTTCGCCGCGTGTCTTCGTTCCCGATCCTGTCCCCGGGGGCGTGATCCGGGAGGTGCTCGAGGATGCCCACTGGGCGCCCTCGCGCAGCAACACCCAGCCATGGACCACGCACATCGTCTCTGGATCTGCACGGGATGCGCTGAGCTCAGCCCTGCTAGAAACGTTCACAGCACCTCACTGCCGCGATGTACGGGGCCCGCGGCATCGCTAGCGACGACCACGAAGGATGCAACGAAGTCGTGCGTGAGAACGTGCGTTTCTACGGCGCCCCGCACGTGGCGACGCTGTTCGTGCCACAGCTCGGCGATGGAGTGCGCGCAGCCAGCGATGTCAGGATGTACGCGCAGAACTTCCTGCTGTCCCTGCACGGGCACGGATACCAGGGAATCCCTCAGGCAGTGCACGGGATGTGCGCGGACACGGTTCGCAGCACCTCGGGGTACCGAAGGACCAGAAGCTGTTGTTCGGGATCGCGTACGGGACAGCTTGCCCAGAGTCACCCTGCGCAGTCTCGACATCGGCCGCGCACCGCTGGATCAGAGCGTGGTGCTGCATGACTTGGACGTGCTCGACGAGCGTGGCCCTCAGGAGGCAGTGGAGACCGAGTCGGCGCGGTCCATCGCCTCGATGTAACGCGTCAGGGCGGCCCGATTCTGTTCGAGGAACGAGATGCGCTCGGTCATCTTGTCGCGCTGTTCGACCAGCAGTTCTCGCAGTTCCGGGTCGGGGTCGGCGACCAGCGTGGCGTTGGTGTCGTTGAGGCACGGCAGCATGTCGCCGATGATCCGCGTTGGAATCCCCGAGTCGAGCAACCCGCGGATCTTGAGCACACGCTGGACGAGGTACTCATCGTACTCGCGATACCCGTTATCGAGCCGCCGGGGCGTGATGAGGCCCTGCTCCTCGTAGTACCTCAGCATGCGAGCCGGGACCCCGGTCCTCCTGGTTAGCTCTCCGATCCTCATACATGCCCCTTCATTGTGGTGTTCGTGCTTGTGCTGCAAGGGTGGCGGTAGGTTGCCACCGACCACCCACGCGGCTGCTGTGGACCTCAAAACTCTCGCTCAGCTACGGCGGCGCGGGTGGAGGCGTCCACCAAGTCGCGGAGCCGGGACGCGGGCACGGGGGCTCCCATGTCAGTGGAGAAGTTGGAGAAGAACGACTCGGGATCCGCGGCATAGACCAGCGTGTACGCCCCCGACTCCGGTTCGGTCCTCCAGGACTCCGCGAGCGTGCCTGCGTCGACCGGATCGAACCCCATTCCGGCGACGACACTCGAGATGAGAACCTTCGCATCCTCGGAGTCACCGAAGACCGCCATCCCCGACCGGTCCGCCGCATCTGTTGGGCGGGTGAGCGACGGGATGTGGTGGGCGACGATGTTGTTGAACGCCTTCACGATCACCGCACCGGGGAGCAGCTTCGTCTCGTACTCGGCGGTAGTGAGATCGAGGGAGTCGAGCTCGGCGATCCGACCATCGCGACTGGGGTAGTAGTTCCCGGTGGAGAGCACAGCGCGCCCAGAAAGCAGCTCCAGAGGGAGAGTCCCGTAAGCCGACAGCGGGACAGCAAGGACAGTGAGTTCACCAAAGCTGGCGGCCTCCTCCACTGTCCCCGCCTGAGCTGCTGCACCGAGCTCCGCTACGAGTCCCACAAGGGTCTCGGGGCCGCGGGAGTTCGCGACCATGACCTCGTCCCCTGCCGCGACAGCGAGACGCGCGAGTTCTGATCCGATCGAGCCGCTACCGATGATGCCCATGCGAGACATGTGATTCTCCTAGATGTCTGGTGGCCCCGCCCTGCTCCGCCGTGCTGCCGGATCGCTGCACTGAGCCCGTGGCGGGCGGCGACCACGCCAGAGAGCTTGCTCAAGACTCCCTCGTCGAGGGAGAAGCGAGGACTCCTAGAGCCAGCGTCCGAGCTTCACACTTATGTCAATGTCAAGCCTAGCAACTCGCAGTGGCGCAGATCTCTCGCTCAAGCCCATTGACCTTCTCACCGATGTCAAGGCCTGACAATGTCGGCATGACTCTCACCAGCCGAGACCCCACGGACACCTCACTGGCGATGCGGCACGTCCTAGCCGGCTTCCCGACCGGTATCGCTGTCATCGCCGCACATCTCGGGGGAAGGACCGTAGGGCTGTCTGCAAACTCTCTGGTCTCCGTCTCGCTCGATCCACCGCTGGTTGCCATCTCTTTCGCGAAGACTTCGACGTCGTGGCCCCTGCTGCGTCGAGCCCCCCGCTGGGGCATCAGCATCCTCGGAGAGGACAGCAGCGACGTGCTCACGAGAATGCGGCGACCGTCTGCTGAACGCTTCGACGGCATCGAGATGAGCGCCGATGGCGACGCCGCGCACGTGGTCGGCAGCCTCGCCACGCTCACGGTCGAGCTCGCCCGCGAAATCGAGGCCGGCGATCACGTCCTCACGCTCCTGCACGTGCTCGATCTCGATCGGGATGACGAGCAGCTTCCCCTCGTCTTCTTCGGCAGCCGCACCCACCGACTTTCCGCCTGACCCATTGATCGGAGACCCCATGTCAGACCGCAAAATGCTGCTGGGCATGCAACTGGGTACCACTTACGGTGCGCAGGCGACAGCCTGGCGTGCCCCCCACGTCACCCGGGAGAACTACACCGACTTCGACGCCTATGTCAGGTACGCGCAGGCAGCAGAGCGCGGGAAGTTCCACTTCCTCTTCCTGCCCGACACCCCCGGCATCGACAGCTTCCAGCCGGGCGAGACGCCCGTGTTCTCCTTCGATCCGTTCCTGACCCTCACTGCCATCGCGCGCGCGACCAAGCGGATCGGCATGGTCGCCACCGCCTCCACCACCTTCATGGAGCCCTACAACATCGCCCGGCAGTTCAAAACTCTTGACCTGATCAGCCATGGTCGTGCGGGATGGAACCCCGCGACCACCTCCAGTCCCGCAGCGGCGGCGAACTTCGGCCAGCAGGTCGCCGACCGTCCTGAGCGCTACCAGAAGGCCCATGAGTCGATCCAGATCGTCCAGGCGCTCTGGGGCAGCTGGGAGCACGATGCGCTGATCTACGACGTCGAAGGTGGCCAGTTCCTCGATCCGAAGAAGATCCGGCCGGTCAACCTCAGAGGCGAGTTCTACTCTTCCCGGGGGCCACTGCCCATTCCTCCCTCCGAGCAGGGCCAGCCCGTGCTGTTCTCCGCAGGAGGAGGAGCCAACGGATTGGCCATCGCCGGCCGCTACGCGAGCGGAGTCATCGGCTCCACGTTCTCCATCGAGGACGCGCGAACGCAGCGGGACGCTGCGCGCGAAGCCGCTCGTACTGTTGGCCGAAACCCGGACGAGATCGCGTTCTTTGCCGGAATCATGCCCGCGATCGCTCCCACTGTGCGCGAAGCGATCGACCGCCGGCTCCAGCTCGGTGAGCACCAGTTCATCCAGCGGGTGCCATACCTCGGCCAGATGCTCGGCCTCGAGCTCCGCCTCGACCAGATCGACAGGCCACTCACCGCCGAGCAGCTCTCCCTCGCGCAGCCCACCCCGTTTGATCCTCGTGCTCCGCGTGTCCTCGAGGTCGCGCGAGAAGGCTGGACGATCCGAGAGATCCTCGCCCACGGGGTGATCGACTACCACCCCACCCCTGTAGGACCACCGGAAGTCACAGCAGACCACATGCAGGAGTGGTTCGAATCAGGAGCCGTTGACGGCTTTTGGGTTTCTCACGACGTCTACGAGGACGGTATCGACACCTTCGTCGACAGCGTGGTGCCGATCCTGCAGGAACGCGGACTGTTCCACCTGGACTACGAAGGAACGACTTTGCGCGACCACCTTGGCGCGTCACCCCAGTACGGCCTCGATCCACGCGTCACAGGTTGAACACGGAGCATGTGAGTTGGCTTCGCCGTCCAGAACAGCAGAAGCTGCGGCTGCAGGGCTTGACTGTCGTGCAGGTTCGCACCCAAGATCGCCATGGAAATCGGAAGCCCGGCCCGATCGGTGATCAAGTGGATCTTGGCGCCCTTCTTGCCCCGGTCGACAGGATGGGGACCTGTCAGGTCCCCCCTTTGAGGGCCCGCATGTTCACCGAGTCGACCGTGCACCGCGACCAGTCCAGCTCACCGCGGGAGCCGAGTTCGTCCAGGACCAGGCGGTGCAGCTTCGCTCACACACGGGCCCGACTCCACTCGGTGAAACGCCGGTGTGCGGTGGGCCCGGAGGGGCCGAAGACCGGCGGGAGCTGGGCCCAGGTGCAGCCGGTGGTGGCCACGAAGATGATCGCGGCCAGCACTTGGCGGTCGCCGTGTCTGCGCCGCCCGCCGCCTTGCGGGCGGGTGGGTGCTTCGGGCACCACTCGTTGGAACAGTTCCCACAGCTCGTCCGGCACCAGCCGTTTCACCATCGACACAGGAGCAGGCTACCGAGAACCCAAATGAGATGAGCTCTTACGAGGCAGTTGCGACTCTGGCCGGGATCGGCGTCTCGAGGCGGTCGGCGAGTGCCTGTGCGACGGCGTCGCGCACATCGGATTGCGTGGGAGTCGCCCGGCCCTGCTCGGCGGCGAGCTGAGCCAGCGAGGTCATCTGCACGCCCGGCAGAGCACAGGCCGTGAACGTGGTGTAGACGCTCAGGTCGGAGTCGATATTGAGGGCGAGGCCGTGGCTGGAGACGCGTCCGCTGTTGATCCTCATGCCGATCGAAGCGACCTTCCGGTGATCGGGCGTCCACACCCCCGTCAGACTCCGGTCCCCGCGTGCGGCCTCGCGGCGGATCGCGGGGAACCCGAGCGAGTCCAGAGCGTCGATGAGCCCCTCCTCCACCCGGCGGATGAGCCCGCGAGGGCCGATCTCGCGCACGTCCAGCACCAGGTAGCCGATGAGTTGGCCGGGACCGTGATAGGTCGCATGGCCTCCGCGGCCGGTCTGCACGAGGGCGATGTCCGAGCGAGTCGGGTCGGGCAGCTGGTCGGCCTCGGTTCGCGCGGTGTATGTGATCACCGGGGGATGGGTGAGCAGGAACAGCCGGTTGGGGGCGAGCCCTTGCTGGCGCTCTTCTACCCAGTTCGCCATGTCGGCCTGCGCCCTCTCGTAGGGCACCTTCCCGAGATCGACCCGCACCAGCGGCACGCCGGATGACTTTCCGGGCGGGGAAACGACGCCATCGCCGAGTGCGGTCACGACTACCTCCATTGAGATCGATTCGATGTAAACGACTGTAGATCGACCGGTCGCCCGACTAACGAGTTGGTGCGTGATAGCGGGTGAGGCATGGTGGCCCCGCTCGTGGTGCCGGTCAGGTGTTCGCGCTGCGGTCGGAGACCAGTCCGGCGATGGCCCGATAGGTGGTCGTCAGGTTCTCCCGCCGGTGCGTCCAACGCATCAACTGCTTCCAGCGCTTATGGTCGGCCAAGGCGTGCTCGACAGTGATCCGATCAGAGGAATGCGCGTGGCGGCGGTGCTTCCACCGCTCGTGGAACTCGGGCAGAGCACTCGTGTTCGGCTTGCGCGGCGGAGTCAGGGCCTGATGAGGGTGGTCACGTCGCAGGCCCAGGTACCCGTCGTCGAGCAGCACCTCCACCTCGAGGAAGTGCCGGAAACACGCGTCGATGCCCTCGGTGCGCACTGCGGTGGCGTCGTGCATCCGCCCCGGGCGCATGGCGTCGGTCCACAAGGTGCGCCCGAGGTGGTCGGCCACGACGGTGGCCTTCATCGTGTTCTGCTTCTTCTTGCCCGAGACGAACGCCCGCCGGCCGCCCCGCCCCGCTCGGGGCCGCTGGACCTGGACCTGGACCTCGGTGGCGTCCAGCCGCAGTTCCACACCCTCGGCGTGGGCGTAGGCGAACACGTCCTCCAGGGTGCGCAACCGTACTCCCGGGCGGTTCGGGGCCGCGCATCCGCGCTCGGCCAACAGGGAGCGGAGCTGGCCGATGGCACGGGTCATGGTGGAACGGTCGACCCCGAACAGCAGGCCCAGGACGGCGTGCGGCAGGTCATGGCGCAGGTGGATCGGGGTGGCCACCAGGCAGTCGACGAAGACCAGCCGGTGCCGGGCACCCGCCCCGGCGGCCCGTTTCCTCGCCCCGCCCCGGTCCCGGTCCCGGTGGTCTCCAACCGCTACCTCCCAGGGGTGGGCCAGCCCCTCGACGAGCGCGGCCAGGTGGTGTCGGGAGATGCCGGTGAACCAGGGGTGGGTCAGAACCGCACGGTTGAGCTTGATCGCCACGGCCAGAGCATGCCACGGCCCTCCAGTTAAGAACTCATCTCAAAAGCCATCAGCGTGCTTGGCCAGGTGCTTGTAGCAGATGAGGATGCAGGCGATGCCGAGCATGGCCAGGAAGGCCGAGGCCTTGCGCTCCCAACGCACGTTCAACCTGCGGCAGGAGCCCAACCAAGCGATGGAGCGCTCGACCTTGTACCGGTGCCGGCCCTAGACGCTGGGAGGACTCGACGCCGGGACGGGCCAGACGCACCCCGATGCCGCGTTCGCGCAGCCAGCGGCGCTGGGCCCGGGAGTGGTAGGCCTTGTCGCCGTGGAGCTTGGCCGGACGCCGCCGCCGGGGACCTCGCCGTGAGCGCACCGCCGGGATACCCCGGACCAGGGGCTTGAGTGCCTCGATGTCGTTGACGTTGGCCGCGGAGACCGCGCAGGTCAACGGGAGGCCCTGGTTGTCGCACAGCAGGTGGAGCTTGGAGCCGGGTTTGCCCCTATCGGTGGGGTTTGGCCCCGTGTTCTCCCCCTCTCTTGGCGCGGATCGACTGGGAGTCGACGGTGGCGCGGGACCAGTCCAGCAGGCCCTTCTGCCCAGCTCATCCAGGATGGTGCGGTGGATCGTGGGCCACAGGCCCGCCTCGGTCCAGGTCTGGAACCAATGGTGGGCGGTAGCGCGGGTGACGCCGAACAGGCCGTCGGCTTTCTCCCAGGAACAGCCCGAGGCCTGGACGAACAGCACGGTGGTCATGACCGCTCTCTGGTCGGCGCGGGGGCGGCCGGTCTTCGGGGCCGGCGGCAGCAGGGGTTGGACGATCTCCCAGAGCCCGTCAGGCAACACATCGCTCACAGCACGTGATCATGCCAGACGCAGGGCCACCTCGCAGGGCTTTCGAGATGAGCTCTAAGTGATGGAAAGGCTTCGCCAAAAGGAAATGGTGCTTCCCGGTGTGCTCTCCATCCGTACCAACTCACCGTGGCGCTGCATGAAGGGAAGCACACGTTCGTGGTCCAGTTGCGGGTGCAGGTCGACAGGCCCGTAGCGGTGGCGACAGTCATGGGGCGGCAGTGTGACGCAGACGTACCGTCCGGCTTGGAACAAGGTGATGAGCGTGGCGCTCGGATCGCAGCTGTGGCCGATCACGTCGGCCGCGTACACCAGGTCGTAGACGCGCCCGGGGAACTCCGTCAGGTCGTGGACGCGTTCGCCTGCTCCCATGTCCCGGTCGAAGCGCCACCGCGCGTAGACCAGGGACGGATTGTCCAAGTCGTAGGCGTGGACGTCGTACCCGGCGTTCAGGAGCGCCTGGGCGTCCAGGCCGATGCCGCAGCCCACGTCCGCGATCGTGGTGAGCCGGTGGTGGTCGGCGAAGCATCGGAGGGAGTGGAGGAAGGTGCGTTTGGCCTCCATGTAGTGGAAGTGGGTCAGGTCGTAGAGGTAGCCCTGGCTGTGGGTGTAGAAGTTCGGTCCGAGGGCGCCCCACTCCCGGTCGAGGTGCCGGCGGAGTTCGTCGAAGTCCCGCAGGCGGGGTTGGAAGTCCTCGCCCAGGTACTGGGACAGGCGGCACCAGGCTGTTTCCTGCGGGTAGGCATGGGTGCTGTCACGCAGGTGGGGTGTGGTGCGGTGGACCATGGCGCCTCTTCTGTCATCGGGTGTGGGCGGGAACCGGGCAGGGCTCGCGGGTGGCCGCGTGCTCGATGGCTTCGATGAGGTGGAGGACGTGGAGCGCCAGCTCGGCGCTCTCCCACGGGGGATGAGGGGTGGTGAGGCGGCGGGTGGTGGCCAGGACACCGATGCCGCGGCCGGGCGGTGGGTCGGCCGCGGGCGGGTGGAGTTCCTTCCAGGGTTCGCGCCAGGAGTGGCGCAGCCTCAGGGTGCCGTGGTGGAAGTTGGGGTCGGGGAGCGCCAGCGTCGCGTCGGTTCCGCGGATCTCCAGGTGCGGTGTAGCGGAGACGGACCCGTCCCATCCGACCGTGAGCGTGGCCGAGGCACCGGAGGCGAAGCTGAGCAGGGAGTTGACGTGGGTCGGGGACTGTGCCGGGAAGCTCTCGCCGCCAAGGGTGTGCCGGGGTGTGCGGTGGTGCTGAGCGGAGCCGTGCACGGTGGAGACGGGGCCGAGCAGGTGGACCAGCATGCTCAGGTAGTAGGGCCCCATGTCCCGCAACGGCCCGACGCCTTCCGCGTAGAGGGTCTGGGGTGTCGGGTGCCAGCTCTCCGGGCCCGGTCCCACCAGTGTGGCGCTGGCGCTGGTGACGGTTCCGAGCACCCCCTGCTCGATCAACTGCGCCGCCAGGCGTGCCGGCGGGGCCAGGACCGTGTCCGGCGCGCATCCAACGGCCACCCCCTGCGCTCGGGCGCGGTCCAGGAGGCGTTGCCCGGCCGCCGCGTCGTCACCGAGGGGTTTCTCCAGGTACACCGCGACCCCCGCGGTCACCGCCCGTTCTGCCAGAGCAAGGTGGGTGTGGGGTGGAGTGAGGATGACGATGAGGTCGCCCGCCATCCCCTCCACGGCCTCTTCGACCGTGACCGGTGTCAGGTCGTGGCGGTCGGCGAAGACGCGGGCCCGTTCGGGGTCCAGATCCGCACACGCCGTCACCCGCACCAGGTCGGGGTGGGCGGTGAGGGTGGCCATGTACTCCTGGGCGACCATCCCGCACCCCACGATCACGCACCGGGCAGGGATTTGATCAGGCATGCGCACCACCTCGTGCGAGGGCCACTTCGGACAGGGTGGCGGTGAACGCCGACACGAACGCGTCGTGGTGCTCCTGGGGCAGGTAGGGGACACCCATGTCGAGGTAGGAGCCGAGGTCGACGCGCGATCCTTCGGCGCGGGTGGGCCAGGAGGAGGCCAGGTGCAGGTCACCCTCGCGCGGATGCCAGGAGGGGACGCCCAGGGAGAAGAACCGGTCGGACAACTCCCGCGCCGTGTCGGCGTCGTGCACCCACATCCCCAGCAGGGACCCGTTCGCCTCCCCACACTCTCCCGGCTCGGGGAGGACGTGGGTGGTGAGCGGTGAGGCCGAGGCGGCGACGCTGAGCCGGTGTTGGAGCCGGCGCAGGTGCCCGGTCAGCTCGGGGAGGAAGTCGAGCTGGGGCAGGGCCAGGGCCGCGTGGAGTTCGCTGAGGCGCAGGCTGGTCCGCCACCGGCCGGGCAGGGCGATGCGGGTGTCCCCGGCCAGGGCCCGCAGCCGCTCCAGCAGGGCGGTGTCGTCGGTGACCACGACGCCGCCCTCGCCGGTGGAGACGAGCTTGTGGTGGTTGAGGGAGAAGACCGCGACGGTACCGCGCGCACCGGCGGGGAGCCCTGCGACGGTGACGCCCCAGGCCTGGGCACAGTCCTCGATCAGGAGGACGCCGCGGCGCCGGAGCTCTCCGGTGATGCGTTCGGTGTCCGGTGCGGGGCGTCCACGCAGGTGCGCGAGGATCACGGCCCGGGTGGACGGGCCGATGCGCGCGGCCAGGTCCTCCCACCGGGGCGTGAGGTCCCTGCCCACCGGCGCGACCCGCACCCGTGCGCCGACGTGGTCGATGGCGGCCCCCAACGACACCCACGCCACCTCGGGAACGATCACCTCATCGCCCGGCCCCAGATCCAGAGCGCGCAGGGTGAGTTCGAGGGCGGCGGAGGCGCTGGCGCAGGACATCGCCCCGGCGCGGCCGGTCAGGTCGGCCACGCGGGCTTCGAGCTGTTGGAGGTGGTGGCCGCCGATCGAGCCGAGCGTGCCGGAGGCGAGCAGGGCCTGGGCAGTGGCGGCCTGGGCAGAGGAGGTCAGGGTGCTGTACTGGTACACGGCAGAGCCGGGTCCGGGCATGCGGAACTCCTGTGTGGTTCGCGGGGGAACGATTACAGGTGGGTGGCGTGGGTGAGGCGTCCCAGGACGGGCAGCGGCGTGTAGTTCTCCGCGTGCGTCACACCGATCCGCCCGCCCCACAAGCGCGCGAGGGTGCTGGCCATGGGGCCGAAGTGCTCGGTGATCGGTTGGGACCGGTGCTGCGCGAGGGCCCGCATCTTGGTCTCGAAGGTGTCACTGACGTCGACCATGGTCGACGGGGCGATCGCACCGTCCAGGGTGAGCCCGTTGTAGGAGTCGGCGGTGTAGACGCGTCGGGGGTGCCCCGTGGAGATCACCACCTCAGGAAGCGCTTCGAGCAGCGCCTCGGCCACACGGCGGTGGTCGGGGTGGACATCGCGCACCGGGTGCGTGATGACCACCTCGGGCCGCTCCTGCTCCAGAAGGGCGGCCAGGCCTGCACGGTCGGCGTGGTCGAGCAACCTCACCCGCGCGCCGAGCATGGCGGCCCCGGCCTCGGCCTCGGCGTCGCGTTCGGGGTCATGGCGGGGCAGGGCGACGGTGACCTGGGAACCGGTGCGGGCGCACAGGGCCAGGTACCCCCCGGCCCACAGCTCGGCGTCGTCGGGGTGGGCCATGACCGTCATTACCGACCCGGGCGGCCTCACCACAGCCCCAGCTCCTCCACGACTGCGGCGGGCGCGGGCAGCAGAGGAGACGGAGCGTTGGAGGGTTTGGCCGGGAGGGGGACGGCGGTGTCCATGGTGATCATCCGGTGCCAGGTGAGTACCTGCTCCCACTGCGCGCGGACACGCTCACCGGCCCGGCCGGTGAGCCTACCCGAGGCGGGCAGGTCCTGGACCTGGGCGCCGTTGGCCAGGAGCCTGGCGGCGGTCTTGTCCCCGATGCCGGTGACACCGGGGATGTTGTCGCTCTTGTCCCCACTCAGGGCCCGGAACGACGCCCACTGCGCCGGGGTGATGCCGTACCGTTCGCTCACCTGGGCGGGGCCGATGTGGCGTTTGCCCGGGTGCATGCAGGTGTTGAGCACACGTACCTGGTCGGTGAGCAACTGGTAGTAGTCGCGATCGGTGGAGAAGACCCGGGTCGGGCGCTGCGGTTCCAGGTGCACCAGGGTGGCGATGACGTCGTCGGCTTCGGCGTCCTCGATCTCGACCCACGCAACCTGATGAAGGTCCAGGCCCTGTTTGACGTGCGGCAGAGCCAGGATCGGCTTGAGGGCCTCATCGTCGGCGGGGCGGTTGGCCTTGTAGTCGGCGTCGTCCTGCTTGCGGTCGTCGCTGCCGTGCTCGCCGTCGAACACCACCAGGACCTCGGGCAGGTCGGGGAATTCGTCGCGGATGGCCACACGCAGCAGGGCGAAGAAACCGAAGACGGCGGTCAGGTCGCGCGTCTTGTCGCGGGAGCGGATCTCCGCGGGGAAGCCGAAGGCCGCGCGCCACAACAGGTTGTGGCCGTCGACCAGGAGCAGGGGCGTATTCGTCATCGGGGTACCGCTTTCAGGCATGACTCAGCGACGGCGGATGGCCGGAAGTCCCGCGCGCGGTAGTACGCAGCCTGTGCTCTGGCACGGTACGTTACCGGATTCGCGAGCAGGTCGCGGGCGGCTTCCCACAAACCCTCCGCGCCACGGCCGAGGGGCACGAGGACGCCTCCGGCTGACTCTTCGGCGCCGATGAGGTCGGGCAAGTGGTCCACGTCGTGGGCCACGACGGGAACCCCGACGCTCATGGCCTCCAGAGCGACCAGGCCGAAGGTCTCCTGGAGGGAGGGCACGACCACGACCCCGGCCTGACCCAACCACACCGGGACCCGCTCCCACGGCACGCCACCGACGACGCGGACCTGCGGTTGGCGATCGGCCAGGCACCGGCACGTGTCCAGGAGCCGCTGTTGGGCTCCTCCGGAGGAGGCGAAGGGGGCGGGCGCCAGGGCGATGTCGATCCTGTGCCCGCGGGGAGCCGGTGCGGCCAACAGGCGGTCGACCCCCTTCTCCGGACCCAGGCGCGCGAGCACGCGCACCGGACCCCGGGTGCGCCGTTCCTCGACCCGGGCGGGCGACAGCGCGGACGGGGACTCCCAGTGCAGACTGTTGGGTACCACCTTCCAGTCCCCGGTCCGGTACCCGCGTTCGGTGGCCTGGCGGAGCACGGTGGGGGAGGGGGCGATGACGGCGTCGGCCGCCGCGAGGGCCGGCGCGAGGTCTTCGTCGTGCCCGACCACGTGCACCGCCAGGACGTGACGCGCCGGGTGTTCGGCCATGGCCCGCCCCATGCCCCACAGGGCGTCGACATAGACCACCGTGTCCACCCGGTGGGCGGTGAACACCGCGCCCAACTCGCGGTGGACGGCATCCTGGTTCTCGACGATGGCCCGCCGCAGATGCTCATCCTCCCCGGAACCAGGCAGGGACAAAGAGCGCAGCCGCTCGACTCCGGGGAGGGGATCGGGGACCTGGGCGGCGGTGATGATGACGGCGTCGTGTCCCGTCTGGGTGAGGCCGTGGGCGAGTCCGGCCGTGGCCCGCTCCATGCCTGCGGCGACGTCGGGGGCATAGGAGAGCAGGACGAACGCGAAGGAGTGTCGCATCAGGTCCCCCCTTCCGAAGGTGCGGGAAGCTCGACCAGCGGTAGAGCGGAGGAGGGCCGCTCCTCCCAGGGGAAGAGCACCCAGTCATCGACCTCCCACACCACCAGGTCGGGGGCATGGGCGCTGCCGAGGTTGCGGCACAGCACCGCCTCGACCGGTGCGGTGTCCGCACCCAGATGAGCGGACAGGGCGCGGCGCAGGACTTGGAGGGTGGCGCCGCTGCCGCAGATGTCGTCCACCACCAGCACGTCCGTGCCTTCCGCCATGCCGGACAGGTGCGCGGGCAGGTCGGTGAGGTCGACCGTGACGTCGCCGGAGGCGGACAGGTGGGTGTCCTCGCTCGTGTTGTGGCGGGCGAAGACGAGGGCGGACGGTATGCCCAGGAGCCCGGCGAGGGCCGTGGCGGCTCGGGTGCCGCCTCGGGCGATGCCGACGACGAGTCCTACCCGTGGGTGTGACAGGCGTACCTGCTCAGCGAGGTTGGTGATGGCTTGGGCGAACCGTCTCTCGGTGACGTGGTGGATCCTGCGGTGCCCGAAGTAGCGGCGTCCGGTCGGGGAAGGGTGCGTCATGCCGAACCGTCCCTGCCGTCGAGTGTCAGATCCTCCACCTCGCGCAGCACCCTCAACGCGCCGATCCCTTCGGCGGAGGGGGTGTTGCGCCACAGGCGCCCATCGGCGCGGATCACACTGAACCCGCCTGCGGCATCGCGCCGCCGCAACCGGACCTGCGCCCCCTTGGGGGTGGTGAGGCCGTCCACGACCCTCTGCGCGTCGGTGTCGTCGAGCATCTGGGAGGGGGCGAGCGCCGCGCCGTCGCCGATGGGCAGCATCTGCAAGAACGTCACCCCACCCGCCCCCAGGTCGGCGGCCAGGTCCACCACCTGCTGGGCGTGGTTGGTGGTGTCGGCCATGAGCACGGTCTGGAGCTGGACACGCAGCCCCAGTCGGGTACAGGTGCGCACACCCGCGAGGGCGCGCTCGAAACTCCCCTTTCCGCGCCAGGAGTCGTGCACGTGGGCGGTGGGGCCGTCCAGGCTGACGGCGACGGCGTCCACCCGCCCCCGCAACTCACGGGCCCGGCGCTCCAGGTGCCACCCGTTGGTGGTGAGGCTGACGACCAGGCCAGCCCCGGTCAACACCTCGCACAGAGCGGTCAGGTCCCGCAGCAGGAGCGGTTCGCCGCCGGAGATGTCCACGCCCATGACCTGGGATCCGGCCAGGATCCGCGCGATACGCAACCGGTCGGCCGACGACTGCTCGGCCAGTGTCTTGTCGTCCAGGCAGTGCGGGCAGCTCAGGTTGCAGCGCACCAGCGGGGACCAGCACACGCTGATCGGGACGTGGGCACCGATCTCGCCAGGGTGGACGGTCGGCCATGAGGACACGGTGCCCTCGTCCAACTCCACCCGCCCCAGCGGGACAGGGGAGGGGCTGGTGTGGGTGAGGCCGGTCGCGGGGTCGTGCACCAGGCAGCGCCCGCCGCGGTAGGCGGCGGCGAAGACGCGCTTCATCGCAGCACCTCGCACACGTCCACCAGCGGGCGCACCTGCTCGTCGAACTTCGCCGCGCCCCGGTCGGGAGCGGGCCGGTCCAGGTGGCGGCGGTAGTGGTCCACCGTCGCGGGCAGGGAGGCGAGCTTGCCCTTCCACTGGTCCTCGGCGTCCGGGGGGTCCAGGTGGAACCCGACCGCCTGGCGCAGAGGCACCACGAGCAGCCCGTGGGCGATGAGCTTGGCGCCCAGGTGCGTGTCCTCGCACCCCCACCCCACCTGTCCGAACCGCGGATCGAAGCCGCCCACCTCCAGCACGGCCTGGCGGGGCACACCCACCAGCGCCGTGACGACCATGCGGGGCAGGTCCCAGTCGTAGAAGAGGGCACCGTGGCCCAGGGCCCGCAGGTCCTCGGTCTCCTCCAGCGGGTGGAAGACGCGCCGCTCTTCCACCACGGTCCCCGAGTACATGAGGGGGACGCCGGCCGGGGGCCGCCAGCTCACCCGGTGGTCGGCGTACAGGTCGGGCCGATCCTCTGGAGTCGGGGGTGGCAGGTGGGCGGGGTGGTTGTGGCGAAAGCCCACCAGGACCGCCTCGGCGGTGGCACGTGCTCCCATGTCGGCCAGCACGTGCTCGGGCAGCACCATGTCGGCGTCCACGAACACCACCGTCTGCGCCGAGGCCAGCGCGACACCGAGGTTGCGGGCCGAGGCGGCACCGGCCCGTTGGGGCAGGCGTCGCGCGAGGTCCACACACGGGTGACCGGTGATGATGCGGGGGGTGTCGTCGGTGCTGGCGTCGTCGACCACGATCACCTCCACCTGACCGGCCGTGCGCTGGCACTGGAGGGCATCCAGGACCCGGGGCAGGCTGTGGGCGACGTTGTGGGCGGGGATGACGACCGAGAGCGGGGCCGCCGGGGCGTCGGGCGGGGTGGGGGTGTGCCAGCCCAGACCGGTGCGGCGTTCGAACGCCGCAGTGTGGGGGCGGTGGTCGTTGCCTCGCGTGGCGAGGACCTGTTTCAGGGAGGGCGGGTTGGTCATGTCCAACTCCAGGAGTCCAGGACCCGGGCGATGTCGGCCCAGGCGCAGGGGTCGAAGATGCGGGTGATGCGTGTGCGCTCCCACGTGGCGAGGATCGGTTCCAGCAGAGCCGTGTAGTCGGCCTCGGCGACCAGAAGCACCTGTTCGGGGACCCCTTGCAGGTGGGAGAACGCCAGCAGGCGGGAGCAGGAGGCTTCACTGAGGACACCGGCGTCCTCAGGGCGCAGGCGCCGATCGTAGGGGAGCAGGAGGGCATCGGCGGGTATGAGGCCGTGCAGCCCCGAGAGGAAGAGGGTGCGGGACAGGCGCTCAGGGCCCAGACGGTCGCGGACCCGGGGAACGCTGTCCCCGGTGTACAGCTCGATCGCGGCGACGGGGCGTGCAGTCGCCAGCTTGTCGCGGGTGCACCCCAGGATCAGCAGGCGGCCCGTCATGGCTCTCGCACCACCCGCACGCCGATGCCGGGCGAGCCCAGTTCGCGCGGGGCGGCGTTGAGGAAGGTGCAGCGGGCGTAGAGGGGCTGGGAGACGTAGGAGCCACCGCGGATCACCGCCCCGTTGCCCATGGTGGTGCGGCTGGTCCACTCCCACACGTTGCCCGCCACATCCAGCACCCCCTCAGGGGTCGCACCCGCGAGGTGCGCACCGACCGGGCTGGGCCTTCCCGCCCCGGCCGGGGCCAGGTTCGCCAGCCCGGGACTCCAGGGTTCCTCGCCCCAGGGGTAGAGGCGACGCCGGGGGCCTGTGGCCATCCACTCCCACTCCACCGAGGTGGGCAGGCGTCCCCCGAACCGGCGCGCCACGGCGGCGGCTTCGGCGTGGGTGATGCCGGTCTGCGGGAGGGTCGCACGATCCGGCCGGTCCTGTTCGACCCAGCCGTGCGGCACCGGAGTGGTGGACCACAGCAGCGGCGGAACCGGTAGGGGCTTGGCGTTGTCACCGAACAGGCAGGTGCCGCCGGGCACCAGGACCCAGGTCGGCTCCGAGAACGCAGGTGTCACGCTCAGCCTCCGATCAGGAACAGGTCTTCGGGGTTGACCACCGCCCGGACGCGGCTCTTGTCCGGGTGGTGGGACAACCCGGCCGAGGCCAGCGCCTGGACGATGCGCGCCATCGACCGCTCGGCCTCGGCCTCGTCGGAGGCGAAGACGCAGTAGTTGTCCGCGAAGCGCACCACCGGCAGATCGGACAGGGGCACGTCGACCTGGTGCAACCGCAGGTTCAGCAGCAGCGGCCACAACCCGGTCCCCGGAACGAGCGGTGAGGGCAGGCCTCGGAGCGCGGTGGCGACCCGGGCCAGGAACGCACCGTCCTTGACGTAGGAGGCCAACCACCCGATCACCTCCTCCACGTCGCCGCCCTCGCTCACCCGCTGCACATCCACATCAGCCACCCACCCCAGACCGGCCTCCATATGGCGGGCGGCGTGGCGCACAGCGGTGATGCGACTGCGCTTGGGTCGGTAGCCGGACACCCAATCGTGGAACGCCCACGCCTCCAACACCGGCTCCGCCGCCGCCCGCAGCGCGCCGTGCACGACGCGGTCCTGGACGGTCGGGATGGCCGCAGGCATGAGCTTGCCGGTGTAGGTGGTGACGGTGAGGGGACGTACCGGCTGCGGCTCCCACGTCCCCTCGCGCAGGGCACGAGCCAGCGCCGGGACGCGCTGCCCGGCGATCTCGCGGAACTCCCCCCAAGTCATCCCGTCCGCCCCTGGAGAGGAGGAGTGGCGGGCGGCGCGGCGCAGGGCCTGGGCGAGCTGGCGTTCCCCCAACAACGGCATGAGGGAGTGGCGCGTGGGCCGGGCGTGGGCTACGGTGGTGCTCGTCTGGACGGCAGGAACGATCCCCACACCGCCGCTTTCGGGTCTGCACCACTGCACGCGCGACCCGGGGTGAGGGGAACGACGGCCCCGTCCAGGCCCTCCCTGGGACTCAGCGTCCACGCTCATCACCCCACAGCAGCGTGTGCAGACGTGTGGTGAGGTTCCATCCCCGCTCCAGCACCGGATCGGCCAACTCCCGGCCGCGTTCGAGCACGGCCTCGGCCGTCGTGCCCTCAGGCATGATCCAGATCGGCGCCAGCCCCAGGTCACGCTCCAAAGCCGCCACCTCCTCCAAGTCGCCCCGGTCTGCGGCCACGAACTTGAAGACGGCCTTGCCACTGGACATGTACCGGCGCAGGGCCTGCGGGCGGATCCGCTGTGCGTAGGGAACCGCGCTGCCCGCCAGCTTCGGACCGATCGTGAACCGGTGGACCACACCCACCAGGGCCTCTCGGGGAATGCGTGTTCCGTTGGTCTCCACCTCCACCCGCATCCCCCGTGCGCGGCACACGTCCATCACCCAGATCAACGCCTGCTGTTGGAGCAGCGGCTCACCGCCGGTGAAGACGACCAGGTCGGCCCCGATCGCGCGAACCTTCTCCACCACCTCCATCTGGGGCGTGCGGTGGCTGTGGTTGCGCTTGTCGAACGCCTCCCAGTTCCAGGAGTAGGGGGTGTCGCACCGCATCGTGGCGGCCTCGAAGCCCTGGCTGAAGCCACAGTCGAGGTTGCATCCGGCCAGCCGGACGAACGCGGCCCGCTGCCCCAGGGACGCCCCTTCTCCCTGGAAGGTCGGCCCGAAGATCTCGCTGATGAGCAGGTCCCGCTGATCGGGAGCCTTCTCCACCTCCTTGCGCCTGCTCACGCCGCTCCTCCCGTCGCTCCGCACTGCGGGGGTGCTTCGGGCGGGTCGGGTCGGTACTCGGCCCAGGTGGAGTCGGATTCGGCCACCCGCACCACCTCCAACGCCCGCATGTCCGGCAGGGGGAGGTTGTCCCGGCACCAGTCGAACAGGAACTTCGCCAGGTGCTCGCTGGTGGGAGGGAGGGGAACGCAGTCGTTCAGGTGCTGGTGGTCCCAGCAGGAGTCCAGGAACGCCTTGATCGGGGCCAGCTCGGCGAAGTCGACGATGAACCCCCGCTCGTCCAGGACGGGCGAGGACAGGAACACGGTGACGGTGTAGTTGTGCCCGTGCAGGCGAGCGCACTTGTGCCCGGGGCTCAGATGGGGGAGCTGGTGGGAGGCGCTGAAGCCGAACTCCTTCGCGATGCGGTACACAGGCTCACCGCCCCGTCGCGATGTGGTCGGTGCTGGCGTAGGTCGTGGGGTCCTGGACGCCGGCGAGGGAGAACGCCTCCCGCCGCTCCATGCACGTCCCACACCGGCCACAGTGCGCCGCCTCTCGGCCGCGGTAGCACGACCACGTCTCCTCGAACGGCACGCCGAGCTCGGCGCCTGTGGAGACGATCTGCGCCTTCGTCATGGTCAGGAACGGTGCCAGTACATGGAACCCGGGGTCGAGGAACCCCTCGTTGGCCACACGCGCCGACTGCTCGAACGCCTCGACGAACGCCGGGCGGCAGTCCGGGTAGACGGGGTGGTCGCCGGCGTGCGCGCCGAACGCGACAGCGGATGCGCCCCTGGACACAGCCAGAGCGACCGCCAGGTCCAGCATCAGGGCGTTGCGGTTGGGCACGACCGTGCTGGCCATCCGCTCGTCGGTGTAGTGGCCGTCCGGTACCTCCACGGAGGGGTCCGTCAACGCCGAACCCGCCAACACCGGAGTCAGGCCGGACAGGTCGACCTGCTCGAAGTCCGCGTCGAGCCGCAGGGCAGCACGCTTCGCGAAGGCCAGTTCGATGCGGTGGCGCTGACCGTAGTCGACGGCCATGAACGTGAGCCGGGAGCCGCGGGCATGGAGGAGGTGGGCCAGAGTCGTGCTGTCCAGGCCGCCAGAGGCGACGAGAACGACATGGTCGGGGGGAGTATCCATCGGCAGTCCTCAGGAGTTCCGATTTCAAGGATGGGGTTCGTGTGGGGCACCGGTATCGCGGGGCTTCCTCACCAGCTCGCTTCCGGCGGCTCCGTGTACGACGTGCAGCAGAGGTGGCCACGGACCGTTGGAACTCTCGCCTGGTCCGCCGAGAGCCGCTCCACCCGTTCATCGTCAAGGAACAAATGAGCCTGAGGTATCGGCGCACCGATATCATTTATCGGTGCTGCCGATAGTCATTCATTAACCGATGTGATAATGGCGTACCTGATTGGTCAGGGGCAGGTCGAGGAAGCCACATCAGTGGTCGGCCGGACCGCAACATCAGAAGCCGTGAAGGGGCCAGCGGTGGCATAGGCGCACCTTCACGCCGTGGCAAGAGAACGCGGACCGTACCGTCGCATTCCTGAGGTCGCTACGAGGTTGCTCGATGTAGTGAGAACCGGGCTCGGGCGACTCGACCACGCTTGGCAGTGGAGGGGGTGAGCCATGAGCGGTGATGGGGCGGCAGAGGAATCTCTGTATGTACGTGACCCCGGCGCGTGGCGTGAGCAACTGGCCGAGGGGAACCGGATCCAGGCCCGCAAACGGGTGGCCGCGAAGGTCCTGATCCGAGATGAACAGGGCCGCATGCTCTTGGTCGATCCCGTCTACAAGCCCTTCTGGGACCTGCCCGGCGGCATGGCTGAAGCCAACGAGCCACCTCACAACGCGGCCCGGAGAGAGGTGAATGAGGAGGTGGGGCTCGTTGTCGAAATAGGGGGCTATTGAGTGTGGAGTGGGTCGCCCCGCACGGGCCGTGGGACGACCTGATCATGTTCGTCTTCGACGGAGGGGCGGTCACCCCACGGGTGGCGCGCGAGTTGCGGCCGAGGGATCCCGAGCTGCAGTCCGTTGGCTGGTACACGCTTGAGCAGGCGGCCAGGCTTCTACGCGAGGATGTGTGGGAACGCACGCGCCATGCCCTATACGCGCTGGAGGACAAAGCCAGCGTCTACCGGTATCGACAGTGAACCTCGGCGTTTCGGAACAGTCCATCGCGTCGAGGTGAGAGACATGGACGACCTCGTCAATGCAAAGCACCATTTGCGCCAGAAGGTAGGGGATTGCCTGGACTCCGTGCACGCTTGGGAAAGGTGGTGCCCCCAAAGACGGTTCGAGGCGATCGCGGTGATGGCCACCGAAGGCCATCCGGTCCAGGTCGTTCTCCGGGTGCTGGGGGTGTCGGAGTCGGGATTCTACGCCTGGCGCGACTGCGGCCCTTCGGCTCGTTCGGTCCGGCATGTGCTGCTCACCGGCACCATCCGCCAGATCCACGCCGTCACAGGCGGCGTGTACGGGGTGCGGCGTGGGCACACCGCTCGACCCTCACCGCCAGGTGCGGTTCTCGTTCACCGCTTCCTTGTCGCGCAACGCGCGGCTCAGGTCGATGCCCGCCCTGTTCGCGAGAGCCGCGACGTAGATCAGCACGTCGGCCAGTTCCTCGCCCAGAGCGCCCACCGCGCTGTGGGGGTCGACGCTGAGGGCGGAGCGCTTGCGCACGGCCTTGCACACCTCGCCCGTCTCCTCCGCCAGTTTCAGCGCCTGCTCGATCAGCGTGCTGTCGGAGAACCCGCGCTCCACCTCCATCCTTGCCACGTACCCCTGGATCTCTTCCAGGGTGAGCGTGCGTTCGGGTAGCGGCTCCATCGGAGACCCCCTCTCGGCTGTGGGAGCACGGACGCTACCAGCGGGAGGCATGCGGCAGGAGGGGAACAGGTCAGCTCGCGTCCAACGCGCGACCCAGGCCGGCCCGCACCTGGGACCGGGTCCTCCCCGGGCACTGCCCGGGGAGGACCCGGCGGCCCGTGGATCAGCGCTGCCTCTTGTCGTAGTCCATGCGCATGGACTGAAAAATGATCCTCTCGAGGAATTCGGGCAGGTTGTGGAATCGTCTGTTCCGGTCCATCGCGGCGATCCGGTCCATCTCCTCGGGCGTCAGCTCGAAGTCGAACAGCTCGAAGTTGGACCGGATATGGGCCGGGTTCGTGGAGCCGGGGATGACGATGCCGTCGTCCTGGACGTGCCACCGCAGGATCACCTGCACGGGTGACTTCCCGTACTTGCGTCCGAGCTCCGCGAAGAGGGGCTCCGCCAGCAGCTCCTTGTCCCCGCGCCCGAGCGGGAACCAGGACTCCACGACGGTGCCGAACCGCTCGAGGAAAGCCTTCAGCTTCCGCTGCTGGTAGTAGGGGTGACGCTCCAGCTGCGCCACGGCGGGCATGATCGTCGCTCTGCTGGTGAGGTCGGTCAGCCTTCTGAGATTGAAGTTGCTGATGCCTATCGAGCGCACCTTGCCCGCGGCGACGGCCTCCTGCATCGCTCTCCACGCACCGTTGTAGTCGCCGTACTGCTGGTGCAGCAGCAGGAGGTCCAGGTAGTCGGTGTCGAGCCGCTTCAGAGTGCGGTCGATCGCGGTCGAGGTCTTCGTGTACCCGGAGTCGGTCGACCACAGCTTGGTGGTCAGGAAGACGTCCTCTCGTGGCAAGCCGCTGTGGCGGATGGCCTGGCCCACAGCACGCTCGTTCAAGTACGTGTTGGCGGTGTCGACCGAGCGGTAGCCGACCTCGAAGGCGTGGGCCAGCGCCGGCCCGACGTCGGCGGAAGGGACCTGGTTGAGGCCGATGCCGAGTTTGGGCATCTCGCGGCCGTCGTTCAGGGTGAAGGTCTCCACAAGGGGCTCCTCGGGGGTGTGCCCGCGCGGGCACTCGCATCACGAAAGCTGTTCCGTGTGGGCCTCAGCCGGCATCGGGCCGGCGGCTCGGGGGAGACACGGTCCGAGAGCACCCGCAATGGTGCTCGGCGGGGTCGGGTTCGGCATCGTACACCAGCAGTGGTTGTCCGGACGTGTGGTGAAAAGTCGCCTGAATCCGGGGCAGGGGATCACTCCGCCGCGCGGCACGGGTGACGAGGTCGTCGGCCTCGCACTGCGTCACGCCGGGGTTCCCGGCGGCGCCGGCGTACTTCGACGAGCTGCGCGCGGAGCGCCTGCCCGCGGCCCTGTTTCAGGGCCGGCGCGACCGCTTCGGGGCGCACGCCCACCGCCGTGCGGGGGTGTTCCGCGCGCTCCGGGCGGGGCCGCTCCGGGGAGCGCGTGGACGGGTGGGCCCCTGTGGGGGAGACGGCGGGGGCCGGTCGTCCCCCGCAGGGGTCAGCCGCGCGGGTCGGCGAGGGCCCCGACCGGTCCCTCGACCCGGTAGTCGTCCAGGGCGGTGACCGCGTACGCGGTTCCCTCCGGGGCGTCCTCGCCGGAGGGGAGCCCCTCCAGGGAGGTGCGGCCGGTCACCTCGACGAGGTTGTCGGCGGACAGGGCCTCGCAGCGGTCCTCCGCGTCCCCCGACGCCACCAGGGCCGCCTCGTCCGGGTCGAGCCGGTAGACGGCGTAGGACCGGGCGCCGTCGACCTCGTCCCACTCCAGCCCGTCGCCGTCGCCGTCGGCGGTGGCGGTCAGCCCGGTCACGGCGCCGGTCAGGGGCTGCCCCTCGCGGGAGGGGTCGGCCACGGGCGGGAGCGCCGGGTCGGCGTAGTGCTCCTCGGCCAGGTGCTCGTAGGCCTCTTCGGCGGCGCCGGTGAGGGAGGTGAAGGAGAAGTAGACGTCGCCCCCGACCTCGGGGAAGTCGTCGGTGTAGTCGAGCTGGGTGCTGAGGGCGTCGTCCTCGCGCCAGCCGCTCTCGCCGACCCGGTAGGCGGCCTGGCCGATGTAGAGGTCCACGCCGGTGCCCTCGACCTCCGAGGCCCACCAGGGGACGAGCTCCTCGTAGTCGGCGGCCCCGAACCCGCGCTCCCAGTACAGCTGGGGGACGACGTAGTCGACCATGCCCTCCCTGATCCAGGCGCGGGTGTCGGCGTGCTGGGCGGCGTAGGACTCCAGGCCGGAGGTCGCCGACCCGGTGGGGTCGCTGCCGTCGTTGCGCCAGATGCCGAACGGGGAGATCCCGAAGCGGACCCACGGCTCGGTGTCCTGGATCCGGTCGTGCACGCCCTCCACGAGCCGGTTGACGTTGTCGCGCCGCCAGTCCTCGCGGTCGTCGAAGCCGTCGCCGTGCTCCTGCCAGCTGGCGTCGTCGTCGAACTCCTCCCCGTCCTTGGGATAGGGGTAGAAGAAGTCGTCGAAGTGGACCCCGTCGATGTCGTAGCGCTCGACGACGTCCATGATCACGCCGGTGACCCACTCCCGGACCTCGGGGTTCCCGGGGTCGAGGAAGCCCTCGCCGCCGTACTCGACCAGCCACTCCGGGTTGTCCTTGACCGGGTGGTCCTCGGCCATCTCCTCGATGTCGGAGTTCAGGCCGACCCGGTAGGGGTTGAACCAGGCGTGCAGCTCCAGTCCGCGCAGGTGCGCCTGCTCGACGGCGTACTCCAGCGGGTCGTAGCCGGGGTCGCCGCCCTGCTCGCCGGTGAGGTAGCGGGACCAGGGCTCCAGCTCGGACTCGTAGACCGCGTCGGCGGTGGGGCGCACGTGCAGGAAGACGGTGTTCAGTCCGAGTTCGTCCGCCTCGTCGAGGCGCTCGTCCATCTCGGCCCGCTGCTCGTCGGCGCTCAGCCCGGGTTCGGAGGGCCAGTCGATGTTGCCGACGGTGGTGAGCCACGCGCCGCGCATCTCCCGCTTGTCGTGGGCGGCCTGGCAGCGCGCGGCTCCGGGGCCCGCCCCGGGGTCGGTGGCTTCGACGAGCACGTAGGCGGACAGCATGAGCCCCGCGGCGGCGCCCGCGGCCAGCCACCGGTTGCGCCAGCGCGGCGCCATTCCCGCACGTCTGCCTCGAGCCACGGGTCCTCCCCTGAACCGCGGTGGCGTCGGGGCGACGCCACGCCGGGAATCAGGGTAGGACACTTGGTAACGTTTTGGACAATGATTCTGAAATCGGTGGTTTGAATCTCATTGAGGTGGGAATCGGGCGCAACGCCGTGCGGCCCGCGGAGGACCCGCCCCGCCGCGGGGCGGTGCGCGGCGTCCTCCGCGGGGCCGGGGCGGGGTCAGCCGAACTGGCCGGGCTGGTAGTCGCCCGCGGGGGTCTGGACCATGACGTTCAGCCGGTTGACGGTGTTCATGAAGGAGATGAGGGAGACCAGGGCGACCAGCTGGTCCTCGTCGTAGTGCTCGGCGGCCCTCTCCCACGCCCCGTCCTCCACCCCGCCGGCGGCGTCGGCGATGCGGGTGCCCTGCTCGGCCAGCTCCAGGGCGGCGCGCTCGGCCCCGGTGAAGACCGTGGCCTCCCGCCAGACGGCGACCAGGTTGATGCGCACGGCCGTCTCCCCGGCCCGTGCCGCCTCCTTGGTGTGCATGTCGGTGCAGAAGGCGCAGCCGTTGATCTGGCTGACGCGGAGCTGCACCAGCTCCTGGGTGGTGCGGGGAAGCGTCGATTCCCCGATGGCCCTGCCCGCCGAGGCGATGTGCTTCATGAGCTTCGTGGCGAGGGCGTTGCCGAAGAGGTCGAGTCGGGCCTGCATGGTGTTCTCCTTGCGGTGTCGGGGCTGACACGGCAAGGACGGGAGCGGGTGGGCCGGGTGTGACATCCCCGTGGCCGCCGGACGCGTGAGGTGCGTCACGCCCGGACGTGCCCCGGTCCGAACACGGGAGGGGTCCGGCCCCGGCGGGGACACGGGCCTTCGGCGCCGCCGGGCGCCGGGGGAGTCCCCGCCCTCGTCGGCGGGGCCCGGCGGCTCCCCGGGCAGGTCAGGCCGGTGCGACGCTTCCCGGTTCGCGCAGCATCGCCATCGGGGCCGCGCCGCGCGCGCCCGCGACGATCTCCCCGTCCCCGAAACCGTGGCGGCGGTACAGGCGGCGGTTGTGCTCGGTGGACGAGACCAGGTACGCGGGCAGGCCCTCGCGGTCGGCCCGCTCCAGTCCGTGGGCCAGGAGGGCGCCGCCCACCCCCCGGCCGCGCCCGGCGGCGGAGACCCCGATCTGGTCCAGGTACCAGTGCGCGCGCCCGGGCCGGTGGCGTGCGAAGGCCCGCCGCACGGGGTACGAGGACACCAGCCCCCGTACGCCCATGGCCCGCACGAGGGCGCAGGCCTCCCGCGGGGTGGCCCACCCCGCGCCGGGCGCCGGGCCAGGACCCTCCCACACCGCGACGCCGACGATGCCCTCGCCCGGGACCTCGGCCACGTCCACCGCGCCGTGGCGCAGCGCCCCCCTGCGCATCAGGGCGGCGAAGAGCAGGGCCAGGCGTGAGCGCCGGTCCGGGCCGTCGGGCACGAAGTCGTGCAGGAGCGGGTCGTCCTCGAACGCCTCGGCCAGGATCGCGGCGGACGCCGCGACGTCGTCCGCGCCGGCCTGTCTGATGTGCATGATCGCTCTCCCGTGGTCGGTGGTGCCCACAGACTACCCCCATTTTTGGCCAAGTGGCCAAAACTTGCGCGTGTAATCTTGCACCCCATGGCGACCAGGCGAGACACGGCGGCGGTGCGCGAGCACCTGCCCATCGAACAACGACGCGCCCAGCTGCTCACCGCGGCGGCGGAGGTGATGCGCGAGCAGGGGGTGGCGGCCGCCACCACCCGCGCCATCGCCGAGCGCGCCGGCGTGCCGCACGGCTCGGTCCACTACTGCTTCGGCACGAAGACGGCACTGGTCCGCGCCCTGCTGCAGAGCGAGGTGGACCGCTCGGTCGAGAGCGCCCGGCACCGCTCCTCCCGGTCGACCGACCTGGAAGGCGTGCTGCGCAACGTCCTGGAGGCGCAGCTGGAGAGCGTGCGCACCGACCCGGGGCACCACGCGATGCTCGACGAGCTCATCGCCCTGGCCCGCCGCGACCCGGCGCTGGCCGATCTGCCGGGCTGGGAGCACGAGAGGTACGTGGGCGCCGCCGCCGAGCGGATAGCGGAGTGGTCGGCCGCCTCCGGCGTGGCGCTCGCCCGTCCCGCCCGGGAGGTCGCGACCACGATCATGGTGCTGGCCAGCGGCTTGAGCGACCTGTGGTCGGCCACCGGCGACCGGGCCGTACTCGACCGGGCCCTGGACGACTGCGTGCGTGCCCTCGCGGCGCGCCTGTCCGAGCCCGCCTGACCGAGAGCCGCCCCGTGGGCGGCCCTGCGGTGACCGGTGTCCGGAGGGCGGAGGCGCAGCGGCCCGGTCCAGGGGGACACCCCCGGGACCGGGCCGCTGCCGTGTGCGGGGTGCGTTCCGTGGAGGGCGAAGGGGATCCGTGCGGCCCGGAATCTCGGCCTATTGGCTAGCGAACTATTGTCTACAATTCAGGGGCCCGGATCTCTGGAGCAAGGAGCCCCCATGCGACCCACCTCCGCCACGCCTCCCCCCGCAGCCCCTCCCACCCCCGCCGCGGTCGACGCGCACCAGCACTTCTGGCCGGTCGGCGTCCGCCCGCGCACCCCGGGGACCGCCGTGCTCGACCGTGCGTTCACCCCCGCCGACCTGGAACGGGAGCTGGCCGGGGGAGAGGTCGGGCGCACGGTCCTGGTCCAGTGCGCGGCCGGTCCCGGGGAGAACGACCGGCTGGCGGCCTACGCCCGGGAGTTCCCCCCGGCCGGGGCCCTGGTGATCTGGCTGCCCCTGGCCGACCAGGTCGCGGCGGAGCGCGAGCTCGCACGGGTGCGCGCCCTCACCGGCCTGGTCAGGGGGTTCCGGGCGGCGGTGCCCCCGGGCACCCGAGCCGATCCCGCCCTCCTGGCGACCATGCGCTCCGCCGAGCGGGCCGGGCTGCTCTGGGAGCTCGTGGTGACGTCGGAGTCCCACGTCGCCCTGGTGGAGCAGGTGGCCGCGGCCTGCCCCGACCTGCCGATCGTGGTGGACCACCTGGCCACCCCGCCCCTGGCCGGAGGGGAGCCGAAGGCGTGGGAGGGGTGGATCGACCGGCTGGCCGCCCTGCCCTCGGCCTCCGTGAAGGTCTCGGTCGGCGGCGACGTCCTGGTCGGCTGGGAGTGGGAGCCCGACCTGCTGGTCCCCTGGGTCGGCCGGGCCCTGGAGGCGTTCGGCGCGCACCGGTCGATGCTGGCGGGCAACTGGCCGGTCGTCCTGCTGGCCGCCGACCACGCCACGGCCTGGCGGTCCCTGCGCGCGGCCGTCGCCGCGGCGGGATCCTCGGCGGCGGAGGCCGCGCTGGTGGCGGGGGGCACCGCGCGCCGCCGGTACGCGATCGGGGAGGACCGCGGCTGAACGGCGCCGGGGCGGCGGGGCACGACGCCCCGCCCGCCCCGGCGCGCGGCGGCTACAGCCAGCCGGGGAGGACGAGGATTCCCCAGGTCAGCAGCGGGGCCACCACGATCATGCTCATGCCCCACACCATGAGCCGGCGGAAGACGAGGTCGCGCTGGTCCGGCGTGGCGTTGGCCACGACGAGCGCCCCGCTGGTGGAGAAGGGCGAGGAGTCGACCACCGAGGAGGAGATCGCCAGGGCGGTGATCATCCCGATCGCGCCGACCTCCCCGACCAGCAGGAAGGGCACGGCCAGCGGGATCACCGCCCCGAGGATGCCGGTGGTGGAGGCGAACGCGGAGACCGCGCCGCCCACCACGCAGATCACCAGGGCCGCCAGGAGCGGGATGCCGATGGAGGCCACGCTGCCGCCGAGGAAGTCGATCGTCCCCATGCGCTCCATGAGGCTGACGTAGGTGACGATCCCGCAGATCAGCAGCACGGTGGGCCACGCGACCTGGTTGACGACCCCCTTGGCGCCGCCGGGGGAGACGATGCTCAGCACCACGCCCACGCTGATCGCGGTGAGGCCCACGTCGAGGCCGAAGGCGAGCGCGCCCACGCCCAGGGCGGCGATGCCGAGCAGGGTCAGGACGCGGTCCCTGGTGAGGACGATCCGCTCCTCCTCCACGGCTGCGGTAGCCCCGCCGTCGTCGGTCCCGGCCGCGCCCTCCGGCCTGGTCGCGGTGGCGGTCGGCCCGCCCGGCCGGCCGGGGGCGGCGGCCGGGGCCGTGCCGCCTCCGGCGACGGGTCCGGGGAGCGCTTCGCGGGGACCCCCGCCCTCCTCGGGGGCGGGCGGGGTCGGCGCGGACTCCTCGCCCTCCCGGCGGCCCAGCAGGGAGCGGCCGCCGAACAGGAAGAAGACGGCCACGCTGAGCAGCACGTTGAAGGCGAACGTCGCGGCGAAGAGCAGCAGCGGGGAGCCCTCCAGGCCGTTGCGCGCCACGACGCCGTTGGTGATGGTGCCGTAGATGCTCATGGGGGAGAAGCCCCCCGCGCTGGCGCCGTTGATGATCAGCAGGCCCATGAGCACGGGGTTGATCCTGAAGCGCAGGGCGAAGCCCAGGCCGACCGGGGCGACGATCGCGACGGCGGCGGGGACCACCGCGCCCGCGGCGGTCAGCACCGCGGTGACGCCGAACATCACCCACGGGATGAGGGCGACGCGTCCGCCGACGCCGCGGACGGCGACCTGGATCAGCCAGTCGACGGTGCCGTTGTTCCTGGCCAGGGCGAACAGGTAGGTGACGCCCACCAGGACGACGAACAGGTCGCCGGGGAACCCGCCGAACACGTCGTCGGTGCTCTCGCCCGCCACCGCGAGGGCGACGACGAAGGCGGCGAAGAGGGCGAGGGCCCCCATGTGGACGGAGGTGAGGGTCGCGATGAGGAAGACGAGGACGAGGACGACGATCGAGATGACTTCTGCGGGCACGTGGCCTCCTGTGAAGGCTCGGCGGCGGAGAGTCGGACGGGGGCCGTGGGGGCCGGGATGCGCCGTGGGTTCGCGGGCCTGGGTGTCGGTGGGGGGCGACTGACGCACCGCTGCATTCCACTATTTCGTATTGTGGAATATAGATTCTGTCTTGCAGAAGTATCTCCGTTGAATCTGCCGACGTCAACCATTGCCTGAGATGTGAGTCACAGTAAAGTGGGGATCCGGCGGCGACAAGGGGGTTGTGGCGATCGGGTCGGGGCTTCTAGGATCCGTTCAGTGGAATCAATATTCCACTATGCGGATATTGCTTCGAGAGGATCACCATGGATGACGCCACCGGCCGCCACTTCCTCCAGATTCCCGGCCCCAGCAACGTTCCCGACGAGGTCCTGCGTGCGATGTCCGCGCCGACCGTCGACCACCGCGGCCCCGGCTTCGGCGCCCTGATGAGCGGGCTCCTGCGCGACCTGCCCCCGGTGTTCGGCACGACCGGGCCCGTGGTCGTCTACCCCTCCTCGGGGACCGGGGCCTGGGAGGCCGCCCTGGTCAACACCCTCTCCCCGGGCGACCGCGTGCTCTGCTCCGAGACCGGCCACTTCTCCACGCTGTGGAGCGAGATGGCCGGCAGGCTCGGCCTGGACGCGGAGGTCCTCCCGGGCGACTGGCGGCGCGGCGCCGACCCCGACCGCCTCGCCGAGGTCCTGGCCGCCGACACCGGCCACAGGGTCAAGGCCGTGTGCGTGGTCCACAACGAGACCTCCACCGGCGTGGTCAGCCGCGTCCCCGACGTGCGCCGCGCCATCGACGCCGCCGGCCACCCCGCGCTGCTCCTCGTCGACACCATCTCCTCCCTCGGCTCGGTGGACTACCGGCACGACGAGTGGGGCGTCGACGTCACCGTGTCCTGCTCGCAGAAGGGGCTCATGCTGCCGCCCGGACTCGCCTTCAACGCCGTCGGCCCCAAGGCGCTGGAGGCGTCGCGCACCGCGCGCATGGCCAGGTCCTACTGGGACTGGGCGCCGATGCTGGAGGCCAACGCGCGCGGGTTCACCCCCTACACCCCGGCCACCAACCTCCTCTACGGCCTGCGCGAGGCGCTGCGCATCCTGAACGCCGAGGGGCTGCCCGCCGTCTTCGCCCGCCACGACCGCTACGGCCGGGCGGTCCGCGCCGCGGTCCGGGCCTGGGGACTGGAGGTGCTCTGCGCGGACGAGCGCGAGTACTCGGGCGTCCTCACCGGGGTGCTCGTGCCCGAGGGGCACGACGCCGACCACGTCAGGAAGGTGATCCTGGACCGCTACGACATGTCCCTGGGCGCCGGGCTGGGCCGCCTGGCCGGGCGGGTCTTCCGCATCGGGCACCTGGGCCACACCAACGACCTCACCATCGCCGGCGCGCTCGCCGGGGTGCAGATGGGCCTGGGCCACGCCGGGATCACGCCCGCCGGCGACGGACTGGCGGCGGCGCTGAAGCTGCTGGACGAGCACTGAGACGGACCGGACGACCGACCCGAGGGGCCCCGGACCGGGGCGGACGCGAGCGATGGAGGCGGCGATGACCAGCACGACGCAGAAGAGCGGCACGAGCGGAGCGGGCGGGGGAGGGGCGGCGCCCGCCGGGCTCGCCGCGGAGGCCCGGGAGCTGCTCCGCCGGGAGGGGGTGACGGACACCCGCTTCGACGACTACTCGCGCCACCTGTTCTCCCGGGACGCGAGCATGTACGCGATCACGCCGCTCGGCGTCGTCTTCCCGCGCGACGCCGACGAGGTCGCGGCGGTCGCCTCGGTCGCGGGCGGCCTCGGCGTGACGCTGACCCCCCGCGGCGCCGGCACCAGCCTGGCCGGGCAGACCGTGGGGGCGGGCCTGGTCGTCGACATGTCGCGGCACATGCGCTCCATCCTCTCCCTGGACCCCGAGGCCCGTGTGGCCCGCGTCCAGCCCGGCGTGGTCCAGGACGAGCTCAACGCGGCGGCGGCCCCCCACGGCCTGATGTTCGGCCCCGACACCTCCACCAGCAACCGCGCCACCGTCGGCGGGATGATCGGCAACAACTCCGCGGGCAGCGGCTCCCTGCGCTACGGCATGACCATCGACCACGTGCGCGCCCTGGACGTGGTCCTGGCCGACGCCGCGCGCACCACGCTGCGCCCCTACTCCGGGGCCGAGCGCGCCGACCTCGCCGCCCGCCCCGGCCTGGAGGGCGACATCCACCGGGGCCTGGCCCGCATCCTGAGCGAGAACGCCGAGGCCGTCGCCACCGGGTACCCGGACTTCTGGCGGCGGGCGTGCGGCTACCGGCTGGACCGGCTCGCACAGGACCCCGCCTTCGACCTGGCCAAGTTCGTCGTCGGCTCCGAGGGCACCCTCGTGCTGGCCACCGGGGCCGAGGTCGACCTGGTCCCCAAACCCGCGCGGACCGTCATCGCCGTCGGCCACTTCACCGGCGTCCCGGCCGCGATCGCGGCCACCCAGGACGCCCTGGCGCACGACCCCGCCGCCGTGGAGCTGATGGACCGCACCATCCTCGACCTGTCCCGGCAGCGCATCGAGTACGCCTCCCTCGGCGACATCCTCCAGGGCGACCCCGAGGCCCTGCTGTTCGTCTCCTTCACCGGCGACGACGAGGCCGAGCTCGTCGACCGGCTGCACCGGCTCACCCGCACCTGGAAGGCCTCCGGGCACGGCTACCACACCCTGGAGGCGGTGACCCCGCAGCAGCAGGCCGCCCTGCTCAAGGTGCGCAAGTCCAGCCTCGGCCTGCTCATGGCGGCGGGCAGCGGCACCCGGCGCCCCCTCGCGTTCGTGGAGGACACCGCCGTCGACCCCGTCCACCTGGTGGAGTACACCACCCGCTTCAAGGAGATCCTCGACCGGCACGGCATGGAGGCCGGGTTCTACGGCCACTGCTCGGTGGGCTGCCTGCACATCCGCCCGTTCGTCGACCTGGCGGTGCCCGGGGAGGCCGAGCGGATGCGCGCGGTCGCCGAGGAGGTCAAGGACCTGGTCACCGAGTACGGAGGGGTGAACTCCAGCGAGCACGGCGACGGGCTGGCCCGCAGCGAGTTCAACCGCCAGATCTTCGGACCCGAGCTGTACGCGGCCATGCAGGAGGTCAAGCGGGTCTTCGACCCCCACAACCTGCTCAACCCCGGCAAGATCGTCGACGCGCCCCCCATGACCGACCACCTGCGCGACCCGGCCCTGCCCGAGGCCGCCCCGGTGCGGACGCGGCTCGCCTTCGAGGTCGTGGGCGGCATGCGCGGGGCCGCCGACCGGTGCATGAACATCGGCCTGTGCCGCAAGAGCACCACGGGGGCGATGTGCCCCTCCTACATCGCCACCCGCGACGAGGAGCACGCCACCCGCGGCCGGGCCAACGCCCTGGTCAAGGCGTTGTCCGAGCCCGACCCGACGGCGGCCCTGGGCGACGAGCGCCTTCACGAGGTCCTCGACCTGTGCCTCATGTGCAAGGCGTGCAAGAGCGAGTGCCCCCTGGGCGTGGACATGGCCAAGCTCAAGAGCGAGACCCAGTCGCACTACCACGACGCCCACGGTGTCCCGCTGCGCACGCGGATCTTCGGGGCGGTGCGCACCCTGTACCGGCTGGGATCGGCCACCGCGCCGCTGAGCGGGCTGCCCAACCGGTGGCCGGTGCTGCGGCGCCTGATGGAGAGGGCCACCGGGATCACCGCGCGGCGCCCCCTGCCGAGCTTCGAGCGCCAGAACCTGGTGCGCTGGTTCCGCCGCAGGGGGGCGCCCGCGGGGGAGGCGCCCCTGGGCGAGCTGACCTTCCTCGCGGACTCCTTCTCGACCTTCACCGAGCCGGGGATCGGCCGGGCCGCCATCGGCCTCCTCGAACGGGCGGGATGGCGGGTCCGCCTGGAGAGCCGGGGGTGCTGCGGGCGGTCCAGCCTGTCCAAGGGGCTCGTCGACGACGCCAAGGCCAAGGTCGGCGGGCTGGTCGGGCTCCTCAGCGAGGGCGCCGCCGCCGGCACGCCGATCGTCGGCTGCGAGCCCTCCTGCGTGCTCACCCTCAAGGACGAGGCCGCGTCGATGCTGCCGGGCGACCCCCGCGTCGCCGACGTCGCCGGGCGGGTGCGCCAGGTCGAGGAGCTGCTGACCGAGGCCCTGGACGAGGGGCGGCTGACCCTGTCCGCGGACTCCTGGCCCGCGGGGCGGCGGATCCTCTTCCACGGCCACTGCCACCAGAAGGCCGAGGTGGGCACGGGTGCGACCATGGCGCTCCTGCGCCGCATCCCCGGGGCGGAGGTCGTCGAGCTCGACGCGGGGTGCTGCGGGATGGCCGGGTCGTTCGGGTTCGAGGCCGAGCACTACGAGATGTCCATGAAGGTCGGCTCGGACCGGCTCTTCCCCGCCATCGAGGCCGAAGAGGAGGACACGGTGGTCGCCGCGACCGGGGTCTCGTGCCGCCAGCAGATCGGGCACGGGACCGAGCGCCGCGCCTGGCACCCGGTGGAGCTGGTCGCGGCCGCACTGGAGCCGGGGCGGCCCGCGCGACGGTGACAGTATGGAACGGCGGGGCCCCGGCCGGGGCCCCGCACGACGAGGACGAGGGAGGGACCATGGACCGGTCCGAGGCGGCCGGCACCGGGGCCGGGGCGCGGGGCGACCAGCGGATCGTCAAGCCGCCGAGCATGGTGGAGCTGGCGGCGCGCTCGATCCGGCGGATGATCCTGGCCGGGGAGCTGCTGCCCGGGGAGCGGGTGGTGGAGAACCGGCTCACGCAGCAGCTCAACATCAGCAGGCCGCCCCTGCGCGAGGCGCTGCGCCGCCTGGAGCACGAGGGCCTGGTGCGCCAGTCCCCGCACCGGGGGGCGGTCGTCACCCCGCTCACGCTGCACGACGTCTACGAGATCATGACCCTGCGCCACCAGCTGGAGAACATGGCCATCGACCTGGGCATCCCCGTGGTCGAGCCCCGGCGGCTGGAGCGGTGCTGGGAGGCGCTGCGCCGCATGGAGGCCGCCGCCGACGCCCGGGACGAGGCCGAGCTGTCGGAGCAGAAGTTCGAGTTCCACACCGCGGTCGTCGGCCTGTCGGGGCACCAGCGCCTGGAGGAGACCTACCGGTCGCTCCAGCTCCAGATGAAGCTGTGCATGGTGCTCAACCGGCACGCCCGGGCGCACCGCAACGAGACGGCCACCGCGAACGTGCTGCGCCACCGCCGCCTGCTGCGGGTCATCGAGGAGGGCGACCCCGACGCCGTGCGCGCCGAGATGGCCAGGCACGGCGACCAGACCTTCCTCGACGACCTGCCCGGGGACCTGGACGCCGGCAGCGAGCAGGCCGTGCGCTGGCTCCGGGGCGTGCAGGCGCAGGGCGCGGGGGCGGGCACCGCGGTCTGACCCGGGGGCCCGCGGCCGCCCCTGCCCGCCGACCCGTGGCCGGAACGGGCTCCGCACGGTGGTCGGGGACCGGCCCCCGCCCGCCGGGTCGCGGGCGGGGCGCCGGTGCCCGGGCGCCCCCGGGCCGCCCGCTCAGACGGCGAAGACCTGCGAGTCGTCGGCGAACGCCTTGAACTCCAGGGCGTTGCCGGCGGGGTCGAGCAGGAACATCGTCCACTGCTCGCCGGGCTGTCCCTCGAAGCGCACGTAGGGCTCGATGACGAACTCCGTCCCCGCCTCGCGCAGCCGTCCGGCGAGTTCGTGGAACGCGGCGACCGGCAGGATCAGCCCGAAGTGCGGTACCGGCACGTCGTGGCCGTCGACCGGGTTGTGCACGCGCTCGGACCGGGCGGGCGCCAGGTGCGTGACGAACTGGTGGCCGTGCAGGTTCCAGTCCACCCAGGTGTCGGAGCTGCGCCCCTGTTCCAGGCCGAGTACCTTGCCGTAGAAGCGGCGCGCGGCCGCGAGGTCGTCCACCGGCACGGCCAGGTGGAACCGCGGGATCGGGGAGTCGAGGACGGTCATGTGTGCGGTCCGCCTTCCTTGAGGAGCGCTCCCGGCGTGCCGCCGAGAAGCGATGTCGCAATGTTAACATTGCGACAAAAGAAGGAGGCAGGAGTGGCGGACGAACGGGGCACGGTGGCGCCCGCACGCCGCAGGGGGCTGGCCGAGGAGGTCGCCGACCGCGTCCGGGAGGCCGTCTTCAGCGGGGTCTACGCGCCGGGCGCCCCACTGCGCGAGGTGGAGCTCTCCCGGGTGCTGGAGGTCAGCCGCGGCCCGGTGCGCGAGGCCCTGCTCCGGCTGGAGCGCGAGGGCCTGGTCCGCAGCGCCTGGCACCGCGGGGCCACGGTCACCACCCTGTCCCCGCGTGACGTGGCCGAACTCGACAGCCTCCGGGGCGCGCTGGAGGAGCTGGCCGTCCGGGAGGTGGTCGCCCGCGCCTCCGACGAGGAGCTCGACGCCGTCGCGGGGCTCGCGGAGCGGATGGAGCGGGCCGGGGACGAACACGCGCTCGTGCGCTGCGACATCGCCTTCCACGACGCCGTCTACGACGCCTCCGGCCACGGGCGGCTGGTGGAGGCCTGGCGGGCGATCCGGTCCCAGGTCCACCTGTTCCTGCTGACCAGGGTCCGCGTCAGCACGGAGGACTACCTCGCGCACGTCCCGGGGGAGCACCGCGAACTCGCCGGGGCCCTGCGCGCCCGCGACGCCGGGGCCGCCCTCGCCCTCTTCGCCGCCCACCGGCGCCGCGCCTTCGACGTGCTGTCCGGGCCGGACGCAGCCGGCCCCGCGGAGGGGGAGCGGGTCGGAAAGGACTGAGGCGGGGGTCTGCGGCGGCCCCCGCGCGCCCGGTGGGAGCGGGTGCCGTCCGGCGGACGGATCACGGGCATCCCGCTCCTGCGGGGGGTGCGCCACAATCGCCGCATGACGACCGACGACCGCTTCATGCCGATCCACGACCCGGAGCTCCTGGCCAGGGGCGAGCGCGTCCTGGGGCCCGAGTTCAGGGCGATGAGCGAGAGGGTGCTGCGGGCCACGGAGCTGACCTCCCGCCTCAACGTCCTCCCCTTCGACGACGAGGCCGGAAGGGCCGCGCTGCTCGAGCAGATCCTGGGCCGGCCCCTGCGCGCGGGGGTGACGGTCTACCCGCCCTTCTACACCGACCACGGCCTGCGCCTGGACCTGGCGGAGCGCGTCTTCGTCAACCAGGGCTGCACGTTCCTCGACTACGCCGGCATCCGGCTGGGCCGGGGGGTGATGGTGGGCCCGAAGGCCACGTTCATCACCGTGGGCCACCCGGTGGACCCCGGCGAACGGCGCCGGTTCCTCAGCGGCGCTCCCATCGACGTGGCCGAGAACGTGTGGATCGGCGCCGGGGCCACGATCCTGCCCGGCGTCAGCATCGGCCGCGACGCCGTCGTCGCGGCCGGGACGACCGTGGCCGACGACGTGCCGGCGGCGAGCCTGGTGGCCGGGCCCAAGGGCACCGTGCGCCGGCGCTGGTAGATCCGCCGCCGCGCCTCCGCGCACGCGGCGCGCCCGGCCCGGAACCCCCTGGCCCACGCGGGCTCGGCCGGGTACCGTCGCATGGGTGTCCGGCCGTGCGAGCCCGCGCGGCCGTCCGGGCAGTCCCCGAGCTGAGAGCGGGTTCCGACCATGGCATGCCGTATCACCGGCCTCGTGCTCAAGTCCCGGGACCCCGAGGCGCTGGCGCGGTTCTGGTGCGAGGTCCTGGACTTCGTCGTGCACGCCCAGGAGGACGAGGGCGTCGGGATCGGCCCGCGCGAGGGGGCCGACGGCCCGCAGGCGGAGCTCGTCTTCCTGCGCAGCGACGAGCCGAGGAACGGGAGGCTCCCGTTGCACATCGACGTCAACGCCACCGACCGCGACCAGGACGCCGAGCTCGAACGCCTCCTGGCCGCGGGTGCCGAGCGCGTCGACATCGGCCAGACCGGGCAGGAGCCCTGGTACGTGCTCGCCGATCCGGAGGGCAACGAGTTCTGCCTGCTCAGGCCCCGCGTCGACCCGGTCTGACGGTTCCCGCCGGCGGCGGGAACCGCGCCGGGGCGGGCCTCACGCCTCCTCGACGCGGATCGCCGCGCCCGGGCAGACGGCCGCGGAGTCGCGGACGTCCCCGTGCAGGGCCTCGGGCGGGGCCGCGTCCAGCAGGACCACGGTCCCGTCGTCCTCGCGCTGGTCGAAGACCTCCGGCGCCAGCAGCACGCACTGGCCCGAACCGCAGCAGCGGTCCTCCTCCACGCCGACCCTCATACTCGTGTCCTTCCTCCTCCGCGGCGGCCGTGGCCGTGCCCGCGCTACCAGGTGACGGGGAACTCGTGGATGCCGTAGACGATGGCGTCGTCCTTGAAGGGGAGGTGGTCGGCGGGCACTGCGGGTTCGAGCCCGGGCATCCGGCGCAGCAGCGTGTCGATGACGATCCGGAGCTCCATGCGGGCCAGGTTCTGCCCGAGGCACTGGTGGGCGCCGTAGCCGAACGCCAGGTGGTTGCGTGCCCCGCGGGCCACGTCGAAGGCGTCGGGGTCCGGGAACGCCCGGGGGTCGCGGTTGGCGGTGTGGGAAAGGACCAGGACGCCCTCCCCGGCCCGGATGCGCCGCCCGCCCAGCTCCACGTCCTCCGCGGCGACGCGGCCCACCGCCTGCTCGGCGATGGTGAAGTACCGCAGGAGCTCCTCGACGGCGTGCGGCGTCCCGCCCGGGTCCCGCCGGAGCGCCTCCCTGGCCTCCGGGTTCCGGGACAGTTGCAGCACGCTCAGCGAGATCATGTTGGCCGTGGTCTCGTGTCCCGCGCTGAGCAGGAGGAAGGCCAGGCCGGTCAGGTCGCGGCGGTCGACGGAGCCCCTCTCCTTCCGTTGGCGCAGGATCTGCCGGCTCAGCAGGTCGTCGCCGGGCCGGGCCTCCTTGGCCCGGAGCAGCTCCTCCAGATAGACCGCCAGGTCGACCAGGGCCTCCCTCTGCTCCTCGGGCGGGACGGTGTGGCTCACGATCGAGGCCGACCTGCTCTGGAAGAACTCGTGGTCGTCGTAGGGCACCCCGAGGAGTTCGCAGATCACGAGGGAGGGGACCGGCAGGGACAGGGCGCGGACCAGGTCCGTCGGGCGGGGCCCGGCCAGCATGGCGTCCACGTGCTCGTCCACGATCTCCTGGATGCGCGGCCCGAGGGCGTTCATCCGCTTGACCGTGAACTCGCCCAGGACCGCGCGGCGGGCCGGGCCGTGCTCGGGCGGGTCCATGCCGACCAGCATCCTCGGCAGGACGGAGGCGGACTCCTTGCGTTTCTCCTCCAGCATGGGGAAGCCGGGCCGGCTCCGGTCCGAGCTGAAACGCGGGTCCGCCAGCAGCGCGCGGACGTCCTCGTGGCGGGTCACGGCCCACGCCTGCGTGCCGGTGGGCAGTGTGACCCTGCTGACGGGTTCCTCCTCGCGGAGCCGGACGTGCTCCTGGCGGGGGGCGTACGGGCAGGTGCGGGCGGTGGGAAGGGCGGACGGCTGTTCTGCGGCCACGACTCGGCTCCCTCGGTGCCATGCTTATGCGGACGAATTCCTTCCGCTTGCATGAGTGACCGTACCAAGGCGGAGAGTGATCGTCCACCGGTCCGCGTGATGGACAATGGGGCGCTGGAGTCGAGGGGAGTGGCGCGATGGCGGAGCCGCAGGCACTGAGGGCCGACGCGAGGCGCAACCGCGACCTGATCGTCGCCGCGGCCAAGGCGGTGTTCGCCGAGCGCGGCGCCGACGTGCCGATGGAGGAGGTCGCCCGCCGGGCCGGTGTGGGGGTGGGGACCCTCTACCGGCGCTTCCCCGACCGCGACGCGCTGGTCCGCGAGGCTGCCAGGGACAGCTTCGGGGTCCTGCTCGCCCGGGCCCGGGAGGCCGCGGACGAGGGCGGCCGCGGGTGGGAGTCCTTCCTCGTGGGCCTCAAGGACATGCCGGAGCTGTGGTTCACCCTGCGCCTGACGCTCTTCTCGCCCCACACCTGGCCCCTCGTCCGCGACGACGCGCCCGCCCGCGCCGCGGCCCGGGAGCTCAGGCTCGTGATCGACGGCCTGGTCCGGGACGCTCAAGCAGAGGGGGCACTCCGTCCCGACGTGGGCACCGGGGACGTGCTGATGCTCGTGGCGCTCGTGGTCACCGGCATGGGCGCCACCGCCGGGGCGCTGGGGCCGCAGGTGTACGAGCGCGTCCTCGCCCTGGCGCTGGACGGGCTGAGGCCCGGCCCGGCGGCGCCCCTGCCCGGCCGCCCGCTCACCCCCGAGGACCTCGACCCGCGCGTCTGAGGTCCGGCGGGAAGGCGCCGGACGTACGAAGCGCCGCGGACTCCGTCCCCGGCGGCCTCACCCCCGGACGGCGGAGACGGCCTCGTCCCACAGCTGTTCGAGGGGGACGGCTCCGTCGAGGCGGAGCCAGGTCTCACTGGCCACGTCGAGGCAGGCCAGGGCGGTGGCCACGATCGCGGCGGCGCGGTGCTCGGCCGTTGTTCCGTCCGGGTCGTCCGCGCCGCGCAGGCGACGGGCGAGCTCGGGGACGAGGAGTTCCTTCCAGGCGAGCTGCTTCTCCATGTGGCGGGCGCGCAGGGAGGGGGTCCGGTGCAGCATCTGCCCGATCCGGAGCTCGCGGTCGGTGTCGACCGGCCGCACGGTGCGCAGGGACAGCAGGGAGGCCCGGACCGCCTCCCAGGGCTCCTCCTCGGGCGGGCGCTGCACGAGCGCGTCACGGACCCGGCGGCCCCGGTCGACGAGGTCGCCGAGGACCACGTCCTCCTTGGTCCCGAAGTAGCGGAAGAAGGAGCGGCGGGAGATCCCCGCGGCCTCCGCGATCTGGTCGATGGTCGTCTCCTCGAAACCGCGTTCGAGGAAGAGGCGCATCCCGGCCTCGGCGATCTCCCGGTGTACCGCTCGGCGGGTGCGTTCCCTCAGGCCCGGTACCGGTTCTTCACTGCGCACCCCCGCACTCTACACAGTGCGTCATCAAGCGACAAAGTTGACACCTAGTGCCACGATTGTCGTAAGGTGTCGGCATGAGCATCGACCACGCTTCGCAGACCACACTCATCACCGGGGCCAGTTCCGGCATCGGCGCCGCCCTGGCCCGCAGGCTCGCCGAACGCGGGACGAGCCTGGTCCTCGTCGCCCGGCGCGCCGAGAGGCTGGAGGCGCTGGCGGCCGAACTCCGCGACGCCCACGGCGTCGGGGTCGAGACCGTCTCCGCCGACCTCGGCCGCCCCGGGGCGGGGAGGGAGCTGGCCGCCGAGATCGACCGCCGCGGCCTGGAGGTGACCAGCCTCGTCAACAACGCCGGGGTCGGCATGGACGGTGCGTTCCGGGAGCAGGACCCCGACGAGCTCGGCGCGATGGTCGCCCTCAACGTGGGCGCCGTCGTCGACCTCAGCCGGGCCTTCGTGGGCCGGCTGGCCGAGAGGGGCGACGGCTACCTGGTCAACGTCGCCAGCATGGCCGCCTACCAGCCGATCCCGGGGATGGCCGCCTATGCGGCGACCAAGTCGTTCGTGCTGTCCTTCGCCGAGGCGCTGTGGTGGGAGACCCGGGACAGCGGGCTGCGCACCATGGCGTTCTCGCCGGGGCTGACCCGTACGGAGTTCTTCGACGCGATCGGCGCCGAGGGGTACACGGGCGGTTTCCAGACCCCCGACGAGGTCGCCCTGGCGCTGGTCCGGGCGCTCGACCGCCGCAGGTCGGTTCCGAGTGCGCTCTCGCGCGCCGGCAACGTGCTCGCCACGTCCCTGTCGCGGTTCTTCGGCCGCCGGTCCACCGTCCTGGTCACGGCCCGCGCGGCCCGCTCGGCGCAGCTCATGCGCAAGAGCGGCGCCGCCCCGTCCCGGCGGTCCTGACGCCCCGGGCCACGGGCGCTTCCGCGACGGCGGCGGGGCGGTCGGTGGTCCGATCGGCACCTCGCCCGCCGGAGCGGGCACGCGCGCCCGCTCCGGCGGACGGCCCGGTCCCGGCGGGCCGGACGCCGTGCGTGTTCGGCATGGTAAACGCTTTCCGATCCTGAGGGCAAGAGATGGGGAAGGGGAGTCGCGAGGGGGCCGATCCGACATGCCGCGGTGCACGGGGCCGGTTTCGTCGCCCTCCGCCCTCCCGGGGTGACTGTTTTCCGTGGTTCCGCTGGTGGTGGCGGGCCCGGCGGGGTTCGAGATGTGACGCGCGGGTGTCGTGTTCAGAAAGGGAGCGTTGACACCTCACGTGACGCGGTGCTAAAAAATGAACACTTGAGAACATGGATAGCGCTTACCAGCACGATTGCGGCCATGCCGCTCCGTCCGTGACGCCCCGGCCCGGCACCCCCACCAGGGGCGCCACCGGCCGGAGCCCCGGCCGATCCGGCCCGGTCGCGACCGCGGTCCCGACCCCGTCCGCCCCAGCCCTCCCTCCGCCGCGCGCGGCGGCCCCGGCCGGTCCGCCGGCCCGACCCCGCCCTCCCGACCGGACAGCAGTACCCCCTCCCGGGACGCAGTCGCCCCCGGAACGCAGTAGCCGAAGGGAAACACCACCATGCGCGTACCCCCCGGCCGAGGACGGTCCCGCGCGGGCCGCCGCGGCACCGCCCTCACCGCCACCGCCGCCGCGACCGCGATCGTTATGGCCGCCTCCGCGTGCGGAGGCTCCGGAGGCGACGGCGACACCGTCGAGCTCCGCTTCTCCTGGTGGGGCTCCGACGAGCGCCAGGCCACCATGCTCCAGGTCATCGAGAACTTCGAGGCCGAGAACCCCGGCATCCGCATCGCGGGGGAGAGCACCGACTGGAGCTCCTACTGGGACCGGCTGGCCACCAACACCGCCGCCAACGACGCCCCCGACATCGCCATGCAGGAGGAGCGGTACCTGCGCGAGTACGCCGACCGCGGCGCGCTCATGAACCTCGACGAGGCCGCCGGCCTGGACCTGTCCGGCCTGGACCCGCTCATCGCCGAGAGCGGCGACCTGGACGGCCAGACCTTCGGCGCGGCCACCGGCGTCAACGCCTACGCCATCCACGCCGACCCCGAGGCATTCGAGGCCGCGGGCGTGGAGATGCCCGACGACGAGACCTGGACGTGGGACGACTACGTCGAGATCTCCGCGCAGATCACCGAGGGCAGTGACGGCGAGTACGTCGGCACCCAGAGCATGAGCTACAACGAGACCGGGTTCCAGGTCTTCGCGCGCCAGCACGGCGAGAACCTCTACGCCGAGGACGGCTCGCTGGGCTTCTCCCAGGAGACCCTGACGGCGTGGTTCGAGATCACCCAGGAGCTCCAGGACAACGGCGGCCAGCCGAGCGCCGCCGAGGGCGTGGAGATCCAGGGCGGCGGGGTCGACCAGTCGGTCGTGTCCACCAACCAGGGCGCGATGGCGCACTTCTGGAGCAACCAGCTCGGCGGGGTGGCCGAGTCCTCCGGCCGCGACATCCAGCTGCTCCGCTACCCGGGGGAGACCGAGTTCGAGCGGACCGGCGGGTTCTTCAAGCCGGCCATGTTCTACACCATCTCCGCGGGATCCGAGCACCCCGAGGAGGCGGCGCTCTTCGTCGACTACATGCTCAACGACCCGGCGGTGGCCGAGCTGACCCTCGCCGACCTGGGGCTCCCGGCCAACGTGGAGGTGCGTGAGGCGATCGTCGACGACCTGCCCGGCGCCGACGCGCAGATGGCCGAGTTCATGAGCGGCATCGAGGACACGATCGTGGACGGCAACCCGCCGCCGCCGATCGGCGCGGGCCAGGTCGTGGAGATCACCGGGCGGGTCACCGACAGCCTCGCCTTCGGCGACATCACCCCGGCCGAGGCGGCCGAGCAGTTCATGGCCGAGGTCGAGGCGGCCACCGGCGGCGCCTGACACCGGCCGGGCACGGGCCCGGGGCGCGGGGGGTTCTCCCTCCGCGCCCCGGGCCCGTGTCGTTTCCGCCCCTCCTGACGGATGCGGGCGGAGGCGTCACGTTCCGGGCGGACTGGTGGACAATAATGAAAACGGTTGTCATATGCTGTTTTGGCCGGTCGCGACACCGTCGCGCGGCGGCCCCGTCCACACCCGACCCCTGGAAGAACCCCCGTGCACCTCCACAAGACCCCGCCCGGCGCCTGCCTGGCCGTGGCCGCCGCCCTCGCGGCCACCGGCTGCTTCCCCGCCGGAGACGACACCGCCGCCGACGACGGACGGATCTCGGTGGCCATGATGCAGCCACCGCGCTCGGCCCTGTCGCCCCTCACCGACGACGCCTTCAAGCTCTCCCGGTGGAGCACCGCCGAGACCCTCGTCACTCTCGACGAGGTCGGCGACCCGCAGCCCGGCCTGGCCACCGAGTGGACCCGCACCGACCCCACCACCTGGACGTTCACCATCCGCGAGGGGGTGGAGTTCCACGACGGCACGGAGCTGACCGCCGACGTCGCCGCCCACGCGCTGGAGTACGCGGCGCAGGCCTCGCCCAAGCCGCGCATCCTCGACGGCGTGGAGCTCGGGGTGGAGGCGCGGGGCGACACCCTGACCGTCACCACCGCCGAGGAGGACCCCCTCGTCCCGCAGCGGCTGTCCTCGCCGCAGCTGTCGATCCTCGCCGAGAGCGCCTACGAGGGCGGCTCGGTGAGCCCCGTCGGCACCGGGACCGGGCCCTTCGAGCTGGTCGAGGTCACCGGGACCACCGCCGCCCGCCTGGACCGCTTCGACGGCTACTGGGGCGAACCCGCCCTGGCCCCCGGCATCGACGTGGCCTTCGTGCCCGACGGGACCGCGCGCGCCGCCGCCCTGCGCACCGGCGAGGCCGACATCGTCGAGTCCGTGCCCACCTCCCAGGCCGCGCTCCTGGAGGAGGACACCCTCACCGAGGTCCCGATGCCGCGCACCAACACCCTCTACCTCAACACCGAGGAGGGGCCCTTCACGGACCCCGGCCTGCGGGCCGCCGCACGTGAGGCGATCGACCGCGAGTCCCTGGTCGAGGGCGTCTACGAGGGCCGCGCCGACGTGGCCGAGGGCCTCCTGGGCCCCGCGCTGCCCTGGGCCGCCGAGCGCCCCGCGCGCACCGGCGCCACGGAGGCGCAGGACCCGGACGGCGCGTCCGTCACCCTGGCGACCTTCACCGACCGCGCCGAGCTGCCCGAGGTCGCGACCGTCCTCGAACAGCAGCTGGAGGACGCCGGGTTCGAGGTGGAGCAGGTCGTGCGCGAGTACGCCAACATCGAGGAGGACGCCCTCAGCGGCGAGTTCGACGCGTTCATCCTCTCCCGCGCGACCGTTCTGGACTCCGGGGACCCCGCCGCGTACATGACCAGCGACTTCTCCTGCGACGGCTCCTTCAACATCGCCCAGCTGTGCGACGAGGGGGTGGACGCCGCCCTGGAGGCGGCCGAGCTGGCGCCGACGGGCGAGGAGCGGCGCGCCGCGATCCTGGAGGCCGAGGCCGCCGTCCTCGCCACCGACGCCGCCATCCCCATGCTGCACGAGCGCGTCATCCAGGGCGACGCGGCCGGCGTCGTGGACTCGGCCAAGGACCCGCGCGAGCGCCTGCTCGTCACCTCGCGCACCCGGCTGGACTGATGGGCGCCGCGAACCCGGGCCGGGCCGCGCCCCGGCGCCCCCGCCCGGCCCGCCGCTCCGGGCTCCTCGGCCCCCTGCTCTCCCGCGTGGCGGCACTGGCCGTCATCACCGTCGTGGTCGGCCTGCTCCCGTGGCTGTCCGGCCGCGACCCCGCGCTGTCCGTGCTGCGGGCCCGCTCGGCCGAGCAGGAGCCGACCGAGGAGGCCCTCAACGCGATCCGCGCGGAGCTGGGGCTCTCCGACGGACCGCTGGTGATGCTCGGCCGCTGGTTCGGCGGGGCGCTCCGCGGCGACCTGGGCTCCTCCTGGGTCTCCGACGCCCCCGTCCTGCCCGCGGTCGTCTCGGCCACGGGGGTGTCCCTCCTGGTCATGGCGTGCGCGCTCGGCGTGGCCCTGCTGCTGGCGGCCCTGCTGTGCGCGCCCGCCCTGGTGCGCGGGGCGCGCGGCACGCTGCGCCCGGGCGGGTCGGGCAGCGGCGCGGTCGCCGCCATGTGCACGGCCCTGCCCGAGTTCCTGGTCGCCGTCCTGCTCATGGTCTCCCTGTCGGTGTGGCTGGGCTGGCTGCCGCCCTACGGCTGGCAGGGGCCGGTCAACCTGGTCCTGCCGGCCCTGGCGCTGGGCATCCCGGCCGGAGGGCTGCTGGGCCGGCTGGTCGACGACGCCCTGCCCTCGGTGTTCGCCGAGCGCTGGGTCGGCCTATGGGCCGCCTCGGGGTGCTCCCCGGCCGTCATCGGCGCGGCCGCGCTGCGCCGGGCGACCCCGGCCCTCATCCCGCAGTTCGGCATGGTCGCGATCGGCCTGACCGGGGGAGCGGTCGCCGTGGAGACGGTCTTCGCCGTCCCCGGGATCGGCCGCACCGCCCTGGGCGCCGCCCAGTCCCAGGACCTGCCCATGCTCCAGGGCGCGGTCCTCGGCCTGGTGCTCCTCGGAACCGCGGCGGGCCTGCTCGCCCAGGCGGCGCGCCGGTGGATGCTGGGGCCCGGCCTGCGCGACGCGGCCCTGACCCTGTCGCCGCCGCCCACGGCCCCGGCCGGAGCGCTGCGCCGGTCGGTGCCCGCGGTGTGCGCGGCGCTGCTCCTCACCGTGTGCGTGTGGGGGCTGACCCGGGACGCGATGACCGTGAGCGTGGCCGAGCGCCTCGCCGGGCCCTCGTGGGCGCACCCGCTGGGCACCGACGCCGTGGGCCGCGACGTGCTCGCCCGCCTCGGCCACGGGGCCGTCGCCACCGTGGGCACCGCGGCGCTGGTGTGTCTGGTGAGCCTCGCGGTCGCGCTGGTGGTCGGGTTCCGGCCCGCGCTGGCGGCGGGCGCCGCCGACATGGCCAACGCCCTGCCGCCGGTCATCGCCGGGATCCTCGTGGCCGCCGTCATGGGCCCCGGCCCCCTCGGAGCCTCGGTGGCCGTCGCCCTGGTGTCCTGGCCGCCGCTCGCCGCGCACGCGGCCTCGCTGGTCCAGGAGACGCGCGCCGCCGCCTACCTCGACGCCCAGAGGGCCCTGGGAGCCGACTCCCGGTGGATCCTGGTGCGGCACGTCCTGCCCGCGGTCCTGGGCCCGGTGGGCCGCAACGCGGTGCTCCGGCTCCCCGGCATCGCCCTGGCCCTGGCCTCGCTGGGGTTCCTCGGCCTCGGGGCCCAGCCGCCCTCCGCGGAATGGGGGCTGAGCCTGTCGGAGTCCCTGCCCTACGTGGAGCGCGCGCCCCTGGCCGCGCTCGCCCCGGCCGCCATGCTCATGCTGCTCGCCGCGTTCGCGGTCTCCCTGTCCACCCTGCCCCCGGGCGGGCGCACCGCCCGGCGGCGCCGGGTCCCGGCCGCCGCCGGGGCCGGAATCCCGGAAGGAGCCGGACGATGAACCCCGGCGCTCCCCACGACGGCGCTCCCCACCGCACAGCTTCCGGCGGCGCGGCCTCCGGCGGCGCCGCGCCCAGCGGTGCTTCCCACGGCGCCGCGCCGGAGGACGGGGCCGCGCCCGGCGGTCCGCCGCGCGACGCCGCCCCCGGCCGCACGCCCCTGCTGAGCGTCCGCGACCTGCGGGTCACCCTGCGCGAACGCGGCGGTACCGCCGTCCCGGCCGTGCGCGGCCTGTCCTTCGACGTGCACCCCGGCGAGGTGGTCGCCCTCGTAGGGGAGTCGGGCGCCGGGAAGTCCCTGACCGCCCGCGCCGTCCTGGGCCTGGCGCCCCACGGCGCACAGGTCGCCGGGAGCGTCCTGCTGGACGGACAGGAGCTGGTCGGCGCGCGCCCGTCCGTCCTGCGCTCGGTGCGGGGGCGGCGGATGTCGCTGGTCCCGCAGGACGCCCTCACCGTGCTCAGCCCCGTCCACACCGTGGGCGCCCAGCTCGTCCGGGCCGTGCGCTCGGTGCGCGGGACCGGCCGGGCCCGGGCGTGGGAGGAGGCCGTGGCCGCCCTGGACCGGGTCGGCATCCCCGACGCCGCCCGGCGCGCGCACGCCTACCCGCACGAGTTCTCCGGCGGCATGCGCCAGCGCGCCGTTATCGCGATGGCCACGGTCAACCGGCCCGACGTCGTCTTCGCCGACGAGCCCACCACCGCGCTGGACCCCGTCATGCAGGCGAGGGTCCTGGAACTCCTGTGCGGGCTGAGCGGGCAGACCGGGACCTCGGTCGTCCTGGTCACCCACGACCTCGGGGTCGTCGGCGGCCACGCGGACCGGGTGGTGGTCGTCTACGCGGGGCGGCACGTCGAGTCGGGCCCGGTGGACCGGGTCCTCACCGACCCGCGGGCCCCCTACACCGCCGGACTGCTCGCCGCGCTCCCGCCCCGGGAGGCGCGGGACCGCAGGCTCCCCGCCATCGCGGGATCGCCCCCCTCGCCGACGTCCCTGCCGCAGGGCTGCGCGTTCGCGCCGAGGTGCCCCCTCGCCGCGACACGCTGCCGCGCCCACGAGCCCTCCCCGGTCGTCGCGGGCGAGCCGGGGAGACTGGTCTCGTGCCACCGCTGGCAGGACCTCCCCGACCCGGCGCGCTCCCTGTTCGCGGACGCGCCGTGACCGCGGCGCGGCGGCGCCCGCACCCCGCACACCCCACGAGGAAGGACGACATGACCCACTCCGCCCCGCCGCTGCTGGCGGTCCGCGACCTGGTGGTGCGCTACCCCGGACGCGCGCGGCGTTCCGCGCCCGTGACGGCCGTCGACGGGGTGTCCTTCGACGTCCACGCGGGGGAGACGCTCGCCCTGGTCGGGGAGTCGGGGTGCGGGAAGACCAGCACGGCCTCCGCCGTGGTCGGCCTGCGCCGGCCCGACTCCGGGTCGGTGCGCTTCGAGGGCAGCGAGCTGACCACGATGGACCCGGCACGCCTGCGCGCCCTGCGCTCCGCGCTCCAACCGGTCTTCCAGGACCCGTACGGGTCGCTCAGCCCCCGCCTGCGCGTGCGCGACGCCGTCGCCGAGCCCCTGCGCATCCACGGGCGCTGGGACCGGGAGACCGGCCCGGACCGCGTGGCCGCCCTGCTGGACACGGTCGGCCTGGACGCCTCCCACGGCGACCGGCTGCCGCACGAGCTGTCCGGGGGGCAGTGCCAGCGCGTCGGGATCGCCCGCGCGCTGGCCTGCGAGCCGCGGCTGCTGGTCCTGGACGAGCCGGTGTCGGCCCTGGACCCCTCGGTGCGCGCCGGGGTGCTCAACCTGCTCACCGGCCTCCAGGACACCCTGGGCCTGGGCTACCTGTTCATCTGCCACGACCTCGCGCTCGTCGGACACGTCGCCCACCGCGTCGCGGTCATGAGGGAGGGGCGCGTCGTGGAGACCGGGCCCGCCCGCCGGGTGCTCTCCCAGCCCTCCGACCCGTACACGCGCGAGCTGGTGGAGGCCTCCCCGGCGGCCGTCGGGGAGGCCCGCGCACGCACGATCCCGACCGCGTCGTGAGCCCCGCCGGTGACGCCCGGGGGAGGGCGGAGCACGCCGAGGATGCCGCCGGGCCCCGGCGCGGGGGACGCCCGGGGACGGGGCGGGCGGCCGCGGTGCTGCGCGACGCGCGCGCTCTGCCCCCGCTGGCGCTGCTGCTGGTCGGCTCCCAGTTCGCGTTCAACGTCGGCTTCTTCGCGGTCCTGCCCTACCTCGCCGACCACCTCGGCGGCGGGCTGGGCCTGGCCGGGTGGCTGGTCGGCCTCGTGCTGGGCCTGCGCACCTTCAGCCAGCAGGGCCTGTTCGTCGTGGGCGGCACGCTCACCGACCGGTTCGGCGCGCGGCCGGTGGTCCTGGCGGGCTGCGTGCTGCGGATCGCCGGTTTCTGCTGGCTCGGCTTCGCGGAGGGCACGGCGTCGGTGATCGCGTCGGTGCTGCTCATCGGGTTCGCCGCCGCGCTGTTCTCCCCGGCGGTCGAGACGGAGATCGTGCGCCAGGCGGTGCGGCACGAGCGGGCCTCGGGCACGCCCCGCACGCGCGTCCTCGCGCTGTTCTCCGTCTCCGGGCAGGCGGGGACGCTCGTCGGCCCGCTGCTGGGCTCCCTGCTCCTGCTCGGCGGGTTCCGGGCCGCGTGCCTGGTCGGGGCGGCGGTCTTCGCGCTCGTGCTCGCCGGGCACCTGAGGCTCATGCCCGGGCCGGAGTCGCGTGGCGACTCCGGCCCGCGGGCCGGGGAGGGGCGGCCCCGCCTGCGCGAGGGGGTGCGGCTCCTGCTGGGCGACCGACGCTTCCTGGGGCTGTGCCTGGCCTACAGCGGCTACCTGCTGGCCTACAACCAGCTCTACCTGGCGCTGCCTGGGGAGGTGGAGCGGGCGACCGGTTCCCAGGCCGCGCTGGGCTGGCTGCTCGCGTGGTCCTCGGTGCTCTACATCGCCGCGCAGTTCCCGGTGCTGTCCTGGGCCGCGGCCCGGCTGTCCCGGCGCGCGACCCTGGTGTGGGGGCTGCTGCTGGTCTCGCTGGGCTTCGCCTCCGCCGCGGCGCTGACACCGGTCGGGGCCCTGGGCGGGCTGCTGCCCTCCGTCGCGTTCGTCACCGCGCTGACCCTGGGCCAGGTCCTGATCGTGCCGACGGTCCGGGCCTGGCTCCCCGACCTCGTGGACGACGCCCGCCTGGGCCTGTTCACGGGCGCGCTGTCCTCGCTGTCCGGGCTGGTGGTGCTCCTGGGCAGCGTGCCCGCCGGGGCGCTCCTGGACATGGGCGGCCCGGTCCCCTGGCTCGCGCTCGCCGCCGTGCCGCTCGCCGGCGCGGCCCTGGTCCCGCGCGGTCCCCGCTCCTGACCGGTCCGGGCGGCCCCGAACGGGGCCGCCCGGACCGGTCGGCGGGTGGGAGGGGAGGGACCGTCCTCAGGGACTCCGCTCCCACCGCCTTCCCGTGGCCGTGCAGGTCCGGGCGGACGCCGCGGTGGCGGGGGCGCCTTCCGGCGGGGTCACACGGTTTCCTCCGGGGCGGAGCGCGCCGGCTGCCGCGGCGTGCCGGCCGCCCCCGTGTCCTCCGACCGCAGGTCGCGCCAGAAGCACACGACCACGCCCACGATGACGACGAGGAAGGGGGCCGACGCCACGATGACGGTCTGCTGCAGCGCGGCGAGACCTCCCGAGAACAGGAGGATGATCGCCAGGGCCCCGGTCATCGCGCCCCACAGCAGCAGGATCGGCACGGGTGGGCGCAGGGAGCCGCGGGTGGTGAGCATGCCCAGCACGTAGGTGTTGGCGTCGGCGCCCGAGACGAAGAAGAGCACCGCCAGGACCACCACCATCGCCGCCGTGACGGCGGGCAGCGGGAACTCGGCCAGCGTGGTGAAGAAGGCGCTGTTGAGGTCGGCCGCGGTGGAGCCCGCGATGTCGGTCCCGTGGTTCAGGTCCAGGTCGATGGCCGAGCCGCCGAAGACGGAGAACCAGGCGAAGAAGGCCAGGCTGGGCATGCCGAGGACGACCAGGACGAACTGGCGGATGGTGCGCCCGCGCGAGATGCGCGCCAGGAACACCCCGACGAAGGCGCCCCAGGACACCCACCAGGCCATCATGAAGTACGTCCAGCCCTGCATCCACGCGGTGTCGCCGAACGCCGGTCCCCGCAGGCTCATCAGGAGGAACTCGTCGCCGTACTGGCCGAGGGACTCCAGGAAGAGGGAGACCAGGAACGCCGTCGGGCCGAGGAACAGCACGAACACGAACAGCAGCGCGGCGACCGACAGGTTGACCTCGCTGATGTAGCGGATGCCGCGCTGGACCCCGGAGGCGGCCGAGAGGCTGAAGAGGACCGTCACGACGACCACGATCACCACCTGGGTGGTGGTGCCGGTGGGCGTTCCCAGGAGCCGGTTCAGGCCGTTGTCGATCTGCAGGGCCCCCAGGCCGAGCGAGGTCGTGGTCCCGAACAGGGTGGCGAAGACCGTGAAGACGTCGATGGCCTTGCCCGCGGGGCCGTCGGCGTGTCGTCCCAGCAGCGGCCGGAAGAGGGCGCTGACCAGACCGGGGCGCTTCTTGCGGTACATCGAGTAGCCCAGGGCCAGTCCGAAGACCGCGAAGATCGCCCAGGCGTGCAGTCCCCAGTCGTAGAAGGAGTACTGGAGCGCGAGGACCGCCGCCTGGGGGGTCCCGGGCTCGGCGAGGCCGTGGGGAGGGACGGCGAAGTGCGAGATCGGCTCGGCGATGCCGTAGGACACCAGGCCGATGCCCATCACCGCGCACAGGATCATGGCGATCCAGGTGTGGGTGGCGAACTCGGGCCGGTCCCCGTCGTCGCCCAGCCGGATGCGTCCGTAGCGGCTGAAGGCCAGTCCGACCAGGAGCGCCAGCAGCAGCAGGGGGAGCAGGAGGTAGGCCCATCCGAACCCGGAGGTGATCCGGTTCAGGGCGGAGTTCATCACGGCCATCTGGTGGTCAGGGGCGGCCACGCCCCAGACCACGAACAGCGAGGAGAGGGCGAGGGAGGCCCAGAAGACCGTTCCGACGGTGCCGCGGACGGTGGTGGAGTCATTCATGGGTGGACTCCTCTCTGGAGACGGCCACCACGCGCGGTGGTGCCGCAGAGCACAGGGCCCTGTGCCGCAGCGGACCGCGGTCCTCGTCTGTTCTGGTGCCAAGAGCGGGTTTCACAGCGGTGAACTTCCTGTCGGTGGGTGGGAGCGGCAAGGACTGCCGGAGTCTCCTGACACGTGCACGGCCGCTGGATCGCTTCAGGGCCGTGCGGGAGGATGCGAGGACGAGGTGTCGGCGCGGGGATGCGTCCCCGCGCCCGTGCCACCCGGATCCGCTTCGCGGAAGAATCCGCAACGCGATCACCGGCGGCGTTCACCAGCAGGGGAGCCCCTGTGGGAGGCGGCGCACGCCGAGGTCTGCGGCTCAGGCCGCACACCGGTCCGTGGGGCTCTCCGACGGGTCCGGGCCGAAGGGCCGGTCGAGATCCGGTCCGGCGTCGGCGCCCTCGCGCACGGTTCCTGCGGCGCTGGGCGGTCGAGTCGTTCCAGATCAAGGCGATGCCGGAGAGTCCCGGAGCGAGGTTACTCGCACGCGGGGGCGCGCTCGCCAGGTCCGACCTCCCGGTATGCCGCGGGCCGCTCCGGCCCCGGGGTCCACGGGCCCCCGGCCCTCCCGCCGGGGCCGGGGCGCGGAGGAGCGCGGCCGCGACCGGGGTGTGGGCCCGGATCCCCTGTGCCCCAGCCGTTGTCGGCGTCCGGCGGCCCTCGGACACGCCGCCCTCCGGCCGGGGTGGCCACCCGCCCGCCCCGGCCGGAGGGCGGCCTGTGCGCGCACGCGAGTATTCATGGTTTCCTGAATCCAGGATTTTGTGTATCGTCAGGGTATGATCTCCCTCGCCACCGACATCGACGCCCTGGCCCGGTTCGGCCGGGCCCTGGCCGACCCCCTCCGCTGCCGGGTCCTGCTGGCCCTGCGCGAGAGCCCCGCCCACCCCGCCGACCTGGCCGAGACCCTCGGCATCAGCCGCACCCGCCTGTCCAACCACCTGGCCTGCCTGCGCGACTGCGGCCTGGTCGTGGCCGTGCCCGTGGGGCGGCGGGTGCGCTACGAACTGGCCGACGCCCGCCTCGGACACGCCCTGGACGACCTGCGCCAGGCCGTGCTGGCCGTGCAGACCGACGCCGCCTGCGTGGACGCCGACGAGAAGGGCTGCTGCTGATGGCGCACCCCCTCACCGCGCCTCCGGGCGAGGACCGCCGCGCCGTCCTGACCCGGCGGGTGCGCCTGCTGGTCGCCGTGACCATCGCCTACAACCTCGTCGAGGCCGTCGTGGCCATCACCGCGGGCAACCTCGCCTCCTCCGCCGCCCTGATCGGCTTCGGCCTGGACTCGCTCATCGAGGTCTCCTCCGCCCTGGCGGTCGCCTGGCAGTTCTCCGCCCGCGACCCCGGCGTGCGCCAGGCGCGGGAGAAGCGGGCGCTGCGCGTCATCGCGGTGGCCTTCTTCGCCCTGGCCGCCTACGTCACCGTCGAGGCCCTGCGCTCCCTGCTCGGCGGGACCGAGGCGGCCCCCTCCACCGTGGGGATCGTGCTGGCCGCCCTGTCGGTGGCGATCATGCCGTTCCTGTCCCTGGCCCAGCGCCGCGCGGGCCAGGAGCTGGGCTCGGCCACGGCGGTGGCCGACTCCAAGCAGACGCTGCTGTGCACCTACCTGTCGGCCGCCCTCCTGGTCGGGCTGGGGGTCAACGCCCTGTTCGGGTGGGCCTGGGCCGACCCGGTGGTGGCGCTGCTCATCGCCGTGCTGGCGGTCAAGGAGGGGCGGGAGGCCTGGCGCGGGGACGCCTGCTGCGCCCCGGCCGGGATCGCCCTCACCGCGCCCGCCGCAGCCGACGCCGGGACCGACGGGTGCGGATGCGCCCCCGGATGCTCCTGCTGCCCCTGACACCGCCCCCTCCCGCGGCCCCGGCTCCCGGCCGGGGCCGCGCCCCTGCCTGACGGAGGGACGCGCACGGCCGCCTCCGCCCCGGACGGGCCCACGGGGCGGAGGAGATGCCCCGCCGCCGGGAGCGGTCCACGGGGGACGGCGCCTCCGCGGCGGCGCCGTGCGACCCCGGAGGCGTCCCCCGCCCGGAGGGGCGAGCGGCCGACCGGCCGGGACCGCCGGAAAACCCCTGGCCACAGATTCGCACGGTGACTACCATGGGCAACGTGCATCTACCTCTCTACCTCTGAGCGCATTCCGAGCGCCCGCCCCACAGCCGCTGTGGCCGCGGGCCCGCGACGTCTGCCATGACCCCCGAAGGGGTCGTCCCGTCAGCTCGGAGAGCTCCCGCACCCCTCGCGTCCACCGCCGGGGCGGAGCTCTGTTCGGAGGAGAGAATGACCACCGTCAACCCCGTGTCCGGCCTGCCCGCAGGCGAACGGGCGCAGATCACCCTGTCCGGAGTACGCGTCGACCGCGGCGGGCGCACGGTCCTGTCCGGCGTCGACATGGCCCTCACTCCGCGATCGCGGTGGGGGATCGTCGGCGAGAACGGACGCGGCAAGTCCACGCTGCTGCACGTCCTCGCCGGGACGCTCGCGCCCGACGCCGGAACCGTCCGGCGCGTGGGCACGGTCGGCGTCGCCGAACAGGAGATGGAGGCGGACGGCGGCCGGACCGTCGGCGACCTGGTCGACGTCGAACTCGCCGCCGCGCGGACCGCCCTGGCCGCGCTCGACGCGAGCGCCGCGGCGCTGGCCGACGGACTCCCCGGCGCCGCCGAGGAGTACGCGGCGGCCCTGGACGCCGCGGAGGCGCTGGACGCCTGGGACGCCGACCGGCGCGTCGACCTGGCCCTGGAGAACCTGGGGGCCGTCACCGACCGGTCGCGCCCCCTGGAGCGATTGTCGGTCGGACAGCGCTACCGCGTGCGGCTGGCGTGCCTGCTGGGCGCCTCGCACGACTTCCTGCTGCTCGACGAGCCCACGAACCACCTCGACGCCGCCGGCCTGGACTTCCTGACCGAGCGGCTGCGCGGCCACCACAACGGGGTGGCGCTCGTCAGCCACGACCGCGCCCTGCTCTCGGACGTGGCCACGACGATGCTCGACCTCGACCCGAGCCGCGACGGCGAACCCCGCGTCTACGGCGGGGGCTTCGCCGGGTACCAGGAGGGCCGGCGCGCGGAGCGGGAGCGCTGGGCGGCCGAGTACGAGCAGCAGCAGGCCGAGCACGCCCGCCTGACCCAGGACCTGTCGGCGGCGCAGAACCGGCTCGTCAGCGGATGGCGCCCGGAGAAGGGGACCGGCAAGCACCAGCGGGCCACCCGGGCGCCCGCCCTGGTGCGCGCCGTCCACCGGCGGCGCGAGAACCTGGAGGAGCACGCGCTCACCGTGCCCCCGCCCCCGCTGCGGTTCCGCATGCCGGAGCTGCGGGCACGGCCCGGGACGGACCTGGTCGCGGCCGAGGGGGTCACCGTGGCGGGGCGCCTGGACCGGCCGGTCTCGCTCACGCTCCGTTCCGGCGACCGGGTCGTGGTCACCGGGGCCAACGGGGCGGGAAAGTCGACGCTCCTGTCGGTGCTGGCGGGGCTCGTCGAGCCGACCGGGGGCGGCGTGCGGACCGCGCGCACGGCCCGGGTGCGCCTGCTGGCGCAGGAGTCGCCGCGCGCGGGCGCGCGCCGTGCCCACGAGGTGTACTCCGCCCACGTGGCACGGCTCGTCGGCTCGGGCACCCTGGCGGAGGGGGAGGCGGTCCCCCTCTCCGCCCTCGGTCTGCTCCCGGCCCGGGACGCCGCGAGACCGCTGCGCGAGCTGTCCATGGGCCAGCAGCGGCGGCTCGACCTGGCGGTGGCGCTGGCGTCGCGCCCCGACGTGCTGCTGCTGGACGAGCCGACGAACCACCTCTCGATCGCCTTGGTGGAGGAGCTCACCGAGGGGCTCGGCTCCACCGGGGCGGCCGTGGTGATCGCCACCCACGACCGGCAGCTCCGGCGGGACACGGCCTCCTGGGAGCAGCTGGACCTGCGGCCCGGGACCTCCGCGGCCCGGATCGCGGAGCGGTCGGCCGCCGGGGGCCGACCGGGGTGAGCGGGCCCGGGGCCGCGGCGGGAACGCCGCCGCGGCCCCGGACGCACGGGCGCGGCCGGGCGGTGGCGCGGGCCGGTCCTCACACCAGCGCGGCGGCCCCGAACCCGGCCGCCGCCGCGAGCACGGGCACGACGGCCGTCAGGGCGATGTTGGCGAGCGCGTGCGGCCGGCCCCGGTGCTGCGCCAGGTGGACCGTCTCCACCATGGCGGTGCTGAAGGTGGTGTAGCCGCCGCAGAAGCCCATCCCGGCCGGGCCCGCCCACACGGGCGCGGCCCCGTGGAACACCACCGCCCCGGTGAGGGCACCCAGGAGGAGCGAGCCGCTGGTGTTGATGAACAGGGTGGCCCAGGGCAGCGTGGTGGTCCACCGGTTGCGGACGGCGCCGTCCACCAGGAAGCGGGCCGCCGCGCCCAGCCCCCCGCACAGGGCGATCAGGACCCCCGTCACCGCGGCGCCCTGTCGGGGCGGGAGCACATCGCGGGGGCCCGGCCGCCGCCGGCCGCCAGGATCCCGGCCAGCGCGGCGAGCAGCCCCAGGACGATGCTCGCCGCCGTGTACGCCGCGGCGGCGGCCGGTCCCGGCTGCGCCGAGAGGGAGACGGTCTCGACGGCCAGGGCGCTGTAGGTGGTGAACGATCCGAGCGCGCCGGTGCCGAGGAACAGCCGCACCCGTGCGACGGCCGGCGTCTCCGGCCCGCGCGAGGACAGGGTCTGGAGCAGCAGGCCGAGCAGGAAGGCCCCGGCGACGTTGACCGCCAGTGTGGCCAGGACCCCCGCGCCGAACGCCTCCCCGGCGACCCCCGCCAGGTAGCGCAGGCCCGTGCCGAGCACGCCCCCGGCGAAGACCAGGGGCAGCGCATGCCGGTGACCCATCGAACCCCTTCCTCCGGACCGTGCCCGGGTCCGCCGCGCCCGTCCCGTATGCCGTCCCCCGCCGGGTCGCTCCGGGAACCGTTGCGCGGCGGCCGTCCGGGCGCTCCCGGCCCCGGGACATGCTTCTGCGGACCGGGACCGGAGGGAAAACGGCGCTCGGGGACCTGGCGGAGACTTTACCCGCGCCTCCGTGCCCGGAGCGGGGCGGCCCCGATCCGCCACCGGGGGCGGACCGGCGGGCCTGCGTCCCGTGGGCAGGAGGTTTATCCGCCTACCTCCGTTTTGGGAGGATTGAGGTTCTGCTAATTTAGGCGAGCCTACCCTCATTCCTCCAAGAGTGGATGTACCCTGATGCGCTCCCACCGGTTCACGGCACTGACCGCTGCCGCAGTCACCGTCCTCACCCTCGCCGCATGCGGCGCCCAGCCGGAAGAAGAGGAGGCCGCCGCCGAAGGCGGGTCCGGCGAGTACCCCGTCGTCATCGAGCACGCCCTCGGCACCACCACCATCGAGGAGCAGCCCGAGCGGGTCGCCTCCGTGAACTGGGCCAACCACGAGGTCCCGCTGGCGCTCGGCGTCGTCCCCGTCGGCATGGCCGAGGCCAACTTCGGCGACGACGACGATGACGGCGTCCTCCCCTGGGTCGACGAGAAGCTCGACGAGCTCGGCGCCGAGACGCCGGTGCTCTTCGACGAGAACGACGGCATCGACTTCGAGGCCGTCGCCGACACCCAGCCCGACGTCATCCTCGCCTCCTACTCCGGGCTCACCCAGGAGGACTACGACACGCTGAGCGACATCGCCCCCGTCGTCGCCTACCCCGAGGGTCCCTGGGCCACGTCCTGGCGCGACATCATCCGGCTCAACAGCCAGGCCATCGGCCTGGCCGAGGAGGGCGACCAGCTCATCGCCGACCTGGAGCAGGAGATCGCCGACGTCGTCGCCGAGTACCCGCAGCTCGAGGGCAAGTCGGCCATGTTCATGACCCACGTCGACCCGACGGACGTCAGCCAGATCGGCTTCTACACCACCCACGACACCCGGACCCTCTTCTTCGAGGACCTGGGCCTGGAGACCCCCGGGAGCATCGCGGAACTCTCCGCCGGCACCGACCAGTTCTCCCTCTCCCAGAGCACCGAGCAGATCGACGCCTTCGACGACGTCGACATCATCACCGGCTACGGCGACGACACCGGCGAGCTGCTGGAGCTCCTCCAGAGCGACCCGCTGCTCTCCAAGATGCCCGCCGTGGAGCGCGACTCGGTCTACCTCCTGCCCGGCAGCTCCCCCCTGGCCACCGCCGCGAACCCGACCCCGCTGTCGATCTCGTGGGTGCTCGAGGACTACGTCGCCGCGCTCGCCGAGGCCGCCGACAAGGTCCAGTGACGATGGCCGTCACCCGTCCCGCACCGGACGCCGGCACCGAGCGGCGCCCGGTGCGGGCGCGTTCGCTCTGGCTGCTCCTCGCCCTCGCCGTGCTCGCGGCGGCCATGCTGGCCTCCGTCGCCTGGGGCTCCCGCATCGTCGGCCTCGCCGACGTCGTCGCCGCCCTGGGCGGCGCGGACGAGACCATCGAGCAGGCCGCCGTCACCAAGCGGGTGCCGCGCACCCTCCTCGCAGTGCTCGTCGGCGCCGCCCTCGGCCTGTCCGGGGCGGTCATGCAGGGCGTGACCCGCAACCCCCTCGCCGACCCGGGCATCCTGGGCGTGAACATGGGCGCCTCCCTCGCCGTGGTCTGCGGCATGGTCTTCTTCGGCCTGACGTCCCCGAGCGGCTACATCTGGGCGGCGATCGGCGGGGCCGCCGCCGCGGCCGTCTTCGTGTACACCGTGGGCTCGCTCGGCCGGGGCGGGGCCACGCCCCTGAAGCTCGCGCTCGCGGGCGCCGCCACCTCGGCGGCGTTCTCCTCGCTCGTCACCGCCGTGGTGATGCCGCGCAACGACATGGCCGGGAGCTTCCGGATGTGGCAGATCGGCGGTGTCGGCGGCGCGTCCTTCGACGGCGTCCTCCGCGTCCTGCCCTTCCTCGCCGTGGGGCTCGTCCTCAGCCTGATGTCGGCGCGTGCCCTCAACTCCCTCGCCCTGGGCGACGACCTGGCGGCCGGCCTCGGCGAGCGCGTCGCCCTCGTGCGCGCGACCGCCGCGCTCGGCGCCGTGCTGCTGTGCGGCGCGGCCACCGCGGTCGCCGGCCCCATCATGTTCGTGGGCCTCGTCGTGCCGCACATGTGCCGTCTGCTGATCGGTGTGGACCACCGGTGGCTGCTGCCGTTCTCCGCCCTGCTCGGCGCGGCCCTGCTCACCGCCGCCGACGTCGTCGGCCGCGTCGTGGCCCGTCCGGCCGAGGTCGAGGTGGGCATCGTGACGGCGCTGATCGGCGCACCGGTCTTCATCTACATCGTCCGTCGGCAGAAAGTGCGTGCCCTGTGAGCGCGGAAACCGCCATCCGACCCCTCGGCGTCGAGGCCGTCACCCGCGGCCGGGTCCGGCGCACCGCCAGGCGCGGCGCCGTCGTCGCGGTGCTCGCGGTCCTCATCATCGCCGTGTTCGCCACCAGCCTCATGGTGGGCCGGACGTTCTACCCGCCCGCCGACGTCGTCGCCGTGATCCTGGGCGAGCAGGTGCCCGGGGCCTCCTTCACCGTCGGCACGCTGCGCCTGCCCCGGGCGGTGCTGGCGGTCGCGGCCGGGCTCTGCTTCGGCATCGGCGGCGTCACCTTCCAGACGATGCTGCGCAACCCCCTGGCCAGCCCCGACATCATCGGGATCAGCTCCGGGGCGAGTGCGGCGGCGGCCTTCGCCATCGTGGTGCTCTCCCTGGGCCGGACCGGGGTGTCCGTCGTCGCGATCACCGCCGGGCTCGCCGTCGCCCTGCTCGTCTACGCCCTCGCGTTCCGCGGCGGGGTCGCCGGAACCCGCCTGATCCTCATCGGCATCGGCATCGCCGCGATGCTCGACAGCCTCACCAGCTACGTCCTGTCCCAGGCGGCCGAGTGGGACCTCCAGGAGGCCATGCGCTGGCTGACCGGCAGCCTCAACGGCTCCACCTGGACCGAGACGGTGCCGGTCCTGCTGGCCCTGGCGGTCCTGGCGCCTCTCCTGCTGAGCCAGTCCCGCAACCTCTCGGCGATGCAGCTGGGGGACGACACCGCCTCCGCGCTCGGGGTGCGCGTCGAACGCACCCGCATCATCGTCATCGTCGCCGCCGTGGGACTCATCGCCTTCGCGACCGCCGCGGCCGGGCCGATCGCGTTCGTCGCGTTCCTGTCCGGGCCCATCGCCGCCCGCATCGTGGGGCCCGGCGGCTCGCTCCTGGTGCCGTCGGCCCTCGTGGGCGCGCTCCTGGTCCTGGTCGCGGACCTCGCCGGCCAGTACGCCTTCGGGACGCGCTTCCCGGTCGGCGTCGTCACCGGCGTGCTCGGCGCGCCCTACCTCGTCTACCTGATCGTCCGCACCAACCGCGCCGGAGGCTCCCTGTGACCGCCAACCACTCCCTGGAGGTCCAGGACCTCGCGCTCGGCTACGGAGACCGGGTGGTCATCGAATCCCTCGACCTCGCCGTGCGGCCGGGCGGCATCACGGTGATCGTCGGGGCGAACGCCTGCGGGAAGTCCACGCTCCTGCGGTCGATGTCGCGCCTCCTCGCCCCCAGGAAGGGGCGGGTGGTCCTCGACGGCAAGGAGGTGCACCGCACGCCCGCCAAGGAGCTGGCGCGCACCATGGGCCTGCTGCCCCAGTCGCCGATCGCCCCCGAGGGGATCACCGTCGCGGACCTCGTGGGCCGAGGACGCCACCCCCACCAGGGGATGTTCACCCGCTGGAGCCGGGAGGACGACGCCGCGGTGGCGGCGGCGCTGGAGGCGACGCACACCTCCGACCTGGCCGAGAGGTCGGTCGACGAGCTCTCCGGCGGCCAGCGCCAGCGGGTGTGGATCGCCATGGCGCTCGCCCAGCAGACCGACCTGCTGCTGCTGGACGAACCCACGACGTTCCTCGACGTGAGCCACCAGGTCGAGGTGCTCGACCTGCTCACCGACCTCAACCGGGAACGCGGCACGACCATCGTCATGGTCCTGCACGACCTCAACCTCGCCGCCCGCTACGCCGACCAGCTGATCGCGCTCGCCGACGGGCGGCTGCACGCCATGGGAGAGCCCGCACAGGTGCTCACCGAGGACAGCGTGCGCGCGGTGTTCGGCCTGGAGAGCCGGGTCATCCCCGACCCGACCACGGGCAGGCCCCTCATGCTCCCCCTCGGACGCCACCACGTGCTGGAGCCCTCGGGCCTGGCCGCGGAGAACTGACGGGCCCGGCGGGGGCGGGGTGTCCCGGTCCCGCCGGACATCCCGGCCCGAGGTCTCCCGCGCGGGGCGGCGCCGGACCGGCTCCCCGCCGGGGAGGGCCGCAGCCCCGGCCCCGCCCGCGTCCCGCTGGTCAGTCCTGGGGAGGCGGGGTGGACCCGGTGCGCCCGCCGGTCCCGGTCGCGGTCCCGCCACCGCCCTCGCGGGTACCGCCGTCCTCGCCGGGTCCGCTGTCGTCCCCGGGTGCCGCGCCGCCCTCCCCGGTCTCCGCCGCGGGCCCCTCTCCGGCCCTGGCCGCCGAGAGCAGGTGGTGCTCCTCCACCTCGTACCGGCGGATGTAGGTGCTCAGGAAGGCCTGGAGGCTCGCGCCCATCGGCAGCGCGAGCAGCGCGCCGGGCGCTCCCAGGATGGCCACGCCCGCCAGGACCGAGCCGAAGGCCACCGCCGGGTGCATGTCCAGGGTCTTGGCGGTGATGCGCGGCTGGAGCAGGTAGTTCTCGAACTGCTGGTAGACGATCACGAACACCAGCACCCACACCGCAGGCCAGACCCCGACCAGCAGGGCCACGAGCACCGGGACGGCCCCGCCGATGTAGGTGCCGACCGTGGGGATGAACTGCGACAGCACGCCCACCCACAGCGCCAGCGCGAACGCGAAGGGGATGTCCAGCACGACCAGCACGGCGTAGTGCGCGCCGGCGCAGACCAGTGCCAGGAGCGCCCGCGAGTACAGGTAGCCGCCGGTCTTCTCGATGGCGATCTCCCAGGCGCGCAGCGTCTCGCGCTGCGTGCGGGGCGGCAGCACCGAGCAGATCACGCGGCGGAAGCGCGGCCCGTCGGCGCACAGGTAGAAGGTGAAGAGCGCGATCGCCAGGCCGTTGAAGAGCAGGGCCATGACGGTCGTCCCGGCCCCCCAGACGTTGTCGGCGATCGCGGAGGCGTACTGCTCGACGACCCCGCTGGCGCTGGAGATCTCGTTGAGCAGGGTCGTGGGCGAGTAGGTGGTGTCGAACGTGGTGTTGACCCAGTGCAGCGCGGCGCGGATCATCGCCGGCACCTCGGCGGCGAAGGCCAGGACCTGACCGACGAGCATGGACCCGAGCAGGCTGAAGAACGCCACGGCCAGCGCCATGACCAGGAGCATCACGGCCCCGGTCGCGGGACCGCGCGGCCAGCGGTGCCGGTGGAGCCAGTTGACGGCGGGTTCCAGCGCGAGCGCCAGGAACAGCGAGATCAGCAGCAGCACGATGAGGTTCTGCAACCGCAGGAACAGCCACAGGGCGATGCCGAACGCCGTGACGATCCACATGGCCAGCATCATGGCCCGGGGGAGCCAGGGCGGCATGCCGCCACCGCGGTCGGGGCGCGGGGCCCTGGGAGGCATGGTGCTCGTGTGCAAGCCGGTCTTCCTTCTGTGTGCCGCGCACGACGAAGCGCGCGGCGGTGCGGGGGTGTCTCCCCGGACGATAGCGGTCCTCGCAGGGTGTTTCGCCCCTTCGGCACGGCCCGCGTGAGATCGAGTGACCTCGTCACCGGTCTTCCTCCCGTCGTGGGTGAGGACCGATGACGCGTGGGCGCGGCGCGCGCTTCACCCGTCCGGGGGCGTCGTGGTGCGGTGGTGGTGCCAGTGGCGGATCGCGGCGCCCAGGCAGGCGGTGTCGGCGGCGTCCACCTGTTGGCGGGCGGCGTCCAGGCGGGCCTGGGCCGCGGTGACCTGTTGCTGGGCGGCGATCTGGGCCAGGCGCGCCAGCCCCGCGGCGGCGTCGGCCGCCGCCCGCTCCCGCTCACGCATCGCCGTGTGGGCGCGGTGTTCGGCGTGCTCGGTGTAGGGGCGCAGGAGCGGGGTCCCGTCGCTGGAGGGCGCGTTCACCCTGGTCCCTCCCTTCTCAGGGCTGGTGCGGCTGGGTGCGCAGGGTGGTGATGAGGTCGCTGATGCGGGCGGCGGTGGGGTCGCCGTGGGCGGTGGCCAGGTCGCGGACCTCTTCCAGGGCCAGCAGGACGGCTCCGCCGCCGGTGCCGGTGCCGGGGCCGGGGCCGGGGCCGGGGGTGTTGAGCAGGGTGTTGATCTGGGTCTGGGGGTAGCGGCGGTGTCCGCCGAGGGTTTTGACCGAGGCGAGGCGGCCGTCTTTTTCCCAGCGGGTGACGGTCTTGGGGTCGACGCGGAAGAGGCGGGCGACTTCTGCGGGGGTGAGCAGGGCGTCGGCGTTTTCGACCAGGTCGGGCAGGGGTGCGGTGGGCACGGTGTTCTCCGTCAGCGTGTGTCGTCGGTTGTCGGGCGTGTGCGGGTGGGTGGTCGATGGTGGGTGGGGGTCGGGTCCGGTCCGGGGAAGTTCGACCGGACCCGAGTGGGTGGGGCGGGGCCGCCGGCCCCCCTTATGGCGGCGGCCCCGCGGCCCGGTGGTGTTCCACCGGGCGGGGAACCCCCGGGTGTACGGCCTGAGGGCGTGTGGTGCGAGGGGGACGGTGTCCCGTAGGTCAGGGGTTCTCGATCACCGCGCGTACGGTCAGGGGGCCCAGGGCGGTGCCCTTCCACTCCCATTCCCAGTCCCAGTACACGGCGAGGTGGTCCACCAGGTGGAGGCCGGGAAGCGGGGAGCGGTGGGCGTCGCCCAGGCGCGGACAGGGGACGGCGGTGCCGCCCAGGGGGCCGCCGTCGGTCACGGCGACGGTGACCAGGAACGGGTTGACGTCGATGACCACCCGCACGGTCCCGCCGGGGTCCCCCGAGCGGGTGTGCCGGTGCGCGTTCGACACCAGGGCTCGCGCGACCTGGAGGACGTTGCGCCTGGGACGGCGGGGGACCACGGTGTGCACCCAGTTGGACAGGGCGCTGTAGTCGCGCTCGTGGCCCAGGAGGATGCCGTGCCGGTGGGGCTCGGAAAACCCGATCCGGTGCGGGTAGGGCACAGCGGGCCCGGACGCGGGATCTGGTTTCGGTGCCGGGGTGGCGGTAGGCTTCATTCGTCTCACCTCGTGTCTTTGCGGACAGGTGGGGCATTTGCCTCGGCGGCCGCTCTCTACTTCGGCCGCCGAGGCTCTTTTGTGCCCGACTTAGCCGCCCCACCGCATGCCTGCGATGGCTTGGCCTTGGTCCAGAATGCGGCCAGAATTAGCTGTCTCATAGCTTCCGGAATGATCTCGGGATTCCGTGATCCTGAATGGGCCACTCTTGCTAATCTGGCACGCATGATCCTTACTCCCTTTCAGGAAGCTCTCATCAAGTTTCGAGAGCTAGCAGGGCTCACTCAGCGACAACTAGCTGATCGGAGTCAGACATCGCATTCGAGCGTGAACCGTTGGGAGCGCGGGACAGGGACACCAAAAAGGGACAATGTTGCACTTTTGGATAGCGCTCTTGGGGCCCAGGGTGTCCTTCTAGCTGCGTGGCGGAGGACCACGGAAGGTACCGGACTACCTGACTGGGCGAGGGATCTGGAATCCATCGAGCGCACGGCGAGGCACCTGACTGCGATCACTCCCGCGATGGTGCCGGGCTTGCTCCAATGTCCTGCGGTCGCCCGCGCTGTGTTCCGAGCCGGACTCCCTGGGGCGTCACCGGGAGATCTTGCGCGTTTGGTCGCGCTGCGGACGGAGCGACTGAAAGAGCTGCCTGATATGGATGTGACGGCTGTGTTCCCGGCAGCGGCAGTAGCCGGGCTTCCCGCCGACCTTCGCCAGGCGCAGGCCGTGTATCTCCTAGAGTGGGCCGCGACGGGGCGGGTGAGCCTGCATCTCGTACCGCAGGGGGCGACGCTCCTCGTGCCTGCAAGCCCGCTCATGCTGTTCCGGCTGGGGACGGGGGATCTAGCGGTCGTCAGTGACCACGCCGACGGTAACGTGATCCACGAGGACACCTCGCACGACAGACTTTCCGGTGAGGTTACGGCCGCTCTTGCTGCTTCCCTGCCAGTTGGCCTCTCGCTGGACGAACTTAGGAAGATGACTTGAGCACCACCATCGAATGGCATAAGTCCAGCTACAGCGCCAACGGTGCGAACTGTGTGGAGGTCGCGGAGGGGCCGGTGACCGGCGTCCGTGACACCCAGAACCGAGAGTTGGGCCATCTTGCGGTGCCTGCTCCGGAGTGGGCCGCTCTGGTGAGCGCGGTTCGCGGCCTGTAGTCACCGAAAAAGAACCGGTCCCGCCCAGGCGTAATGGGCGGGACCGGTTCTGTTCAGCGGGTTCAGGCTACCCGGGGGCAGGGTGCTTCACCAGGACCGAAGACCTCACACGGCGCGGTGGCCGAACCAGGTCACCCGAACTGCGACGATTCGCGATCCTTGGTCCCGTCATGGGGTAGGAACCGGGCGTTATCGCTGACGCAAGCTGAGAGTGGTGGCACGCGATGGTCGCACGTTCTTCGAGGCAGCATCACATGATGACTGAGGACTGGAACAAGTCCACCTACAGCAACGCCGAAGGGGGGCACTGCGTGGAGGCCCGCAGTGACCAGGCCACGGTCCTGGTCCGCGACACCCAGAATCGACCGCTCGGCCACCTGTCGGCCCCGGCCCCCGAGTGGACCGCCCTGCTGGCGGCGGTGCGCAGCCGGTAGTAACCGAGAACGGAACCGGTCCCGCCCGGGCGTCATGGGCGGGACCGGTTCTGTTCAGCGGGTCCAGTCCGCTTCATCGCAGGACGCGGTCGCCGCCGTCACCCGCGTGCAGGGGCGTCGATGTTCACTTCCGACAGCTGGAGAAGTCGCTGTGAGGTGGTCTCGTCGGCAGGCGTCATCACGGTCAGCCGGTGACCGGTCTCCGCGACGTTGGTCGAGACGAAATTGAGCTGCAGCAAACCGACAAGCGGACTGTTCAGCCGCTTGGTCTCCAGGTGCTGGAGCATGACGTCGTGCCGGTCCCACAGCTGTGAGAACTCCTCCGACCGCTGCTGCAGCTCTTCGACCGTCGTGCTCGCGGTGCGGCCTGCGTCGGTGCCGGCGACCGCGCGCAGCTGTGCGACCATCCGGGCGGCGACGATGTCGTCGTCGACGTAGCGGCTGCGCCAGTCCGCGTTGGTGAAGAACTGCAGCGCGCAATTCCGCTCGGCGGGCGGTATCCGGTCCATGTCCGTGAACAGGAAGCGGTAGGAGAGGTTGTAGGCCACCACGTCGAACACGCTCGTCTGCAAGCACGCGGGAAAGGGATCGAGTTTGTCCAGCACCGGCTGGTACGCCGCCAACAGCGACGCGTCGAGCGCCGACGGCGGGGTCGACCGGGAGTGCACACCGGCGAGGCGTTCCAGGTGCCGCTTCTCGGTGGCGTCCAGGTGAAGGGCTCTGCCGACCGCGGTCAGGACCTGCGTGCTGACGTTGATCGGCCGCCCCTGCTCAAGCCAGGTGTACCAGGTGACGCCCACTCCGGCGAGCACCGCGACTTCCTCACGTCGCAGGCCGGGCGTGCGGCGGCGTCCGGTGGCGGGAAGCCCCACCTGGTCCGGGGTGAGCCGCTCGCGTCGGGTGCGCAGGAAGGCGCCGAGCTCGCGCCTGATCGCCGGGGGCCGGGGACTTGTCATGCCTCCACCATGCCTCACCTGCGGACCGGTATCCAGGTTCGGTCAGTACCCCCATAAACAGGCTCCTGGTACCAGGATGACGCCGCTGCCAGGGTCGGGGCGTGACCAGAGAACCGAGAACGCAGAAACCCTCCCCGCAGGTCGAGGGTGACCACGAGACCCGCAGCGCCACGCCGACCCCGCCCCCGCCCCCGTCCGCGACCGCGGAAAAGGCTCCGCCCGCGACGCTGGGCACGGCCGGCCTCCTGACCGCGCTGTCCGCCCTGCTGCTGTCGGTGGTGAGCTTCGCCGCGGCGGGCATCGCCGTACCGAGCATCGGCGCCTCGCTACAGGCTTCGGCGTCCGAGCAGTCGCTGGTGGTGTCGGTCTACTCCCTGGGGTTCGCCGCGCCGATGGTCGTCGGCGGACGTCTGGGCGACCTGTACGGCAGGCGGCGGCTCTTCCTGTTCGGCATGGCCGGATTCACCGCGTTCTCGCTGATGGCGACCCTCGCGCCGACCATCGCCGTGCTGATCGTCGCCCGCGCGCTCACCGGGGTGTCGGCGGCGGCGATGGTGCCCCAGGTGCTCGCGACGATCACGGCCTCCACGCACGGACGCGAACGCGCCCGGGCGGTGGCCCTGTTCGGGGCGACCGCCGGCGGCGCGACGGCGGTGGGCCAGGTCCTCGGGGGCGTCCTGCTGTCGGTCCCCCTGCTCGGCTCCCCCTGGCGCACGGTCTTCGCGATGAGCGTCCTCATGGGCGCCGTCGCGTTCCTCGCCGCTCTGCGCTGGATGCCGAGCACCGGCGCGCCGGGCGACCGTTCACTGGACCTGATCGGCACCGCCCTGCTGGGGGCGGCACTGCTCGCGCTGATGATCCCCTTTTCCCAGGGCGGTGCGCTCGGTTGGCCCGGGTGGTGCTGGGCTCTGCTGGCGGCCAGCCCGGTGGCGTTCGCGGCGTTCTGGACGCGGCAGCTCCGGCTGCACCGCCGCGGCCTGGTCCCGCTCATCCCTCCGCCGCTCCTGCACCTGAGGTCGTACCGGCTCGGCCTCCTCATGGCCCTCCTGCTCCAGTCGGCGTTCGGCGCGTTCACGTTCCTCTACGCGCTCTCCACGCAGACCGGCCTGGGCTGGTCCCCGATGGGCGCGGCCGTCGTGCTGCTGCCGTTCGCGCTGTGCTTCCTGGTCGTGTCGATCTGGTCGGGAAAGCTGGCGCCCCGCTTCGGGTTCCGCCGCCTGCTGACGATCGGCGGGTTCGCGCAGGCGGCGATGCTGGTGGTGACCGCGACATCGGTGCTCGTGCAGAGCCCGGGGATGAGCGGGTGGACGCTGGGCGCTCTGCTGGTCGGCGTCGGGTTCGGTCAGGCGCTCATGTTCGGGCCGCTGGTCGGGGCGATGATCGCCGACGTTCCGCCCTCCTCGGCCGGAGCGGCTTCCGGGGTCGTCCAGACCACGCAGCAAGCCGCTATGGGGCTCGGGGTCGCGGTCGCCGGAGGGCTTCTGGGGGCTGCGACGGCCGACTCCACCGTCCCGGTCGAGCAGGCCTACGTGACGGCACTCGCGGTCTGCATGCTCGTCCAGGCCGCGTTCGCCATCGCCTTCGCCCTCCTCGCCTTCGCCCTGCCCAGGCGCTGAGCCGGGAACAGGCGGCCCGGCGGCACTGTGAGCCGACGCCCACGGGGGCGTCGGCTCCCTGTCCTGGGGTCGGTGGCAGTCCGGGCCGGGGACGCACGGGTCGCACGAGCCCGGTCGGAGGCCGAGCATGCACAGGGGGCGTCACGCCGGGGCAGGCCGGGCCCCGGAGCCGAGGGTCGGCCTCCGCGACGGTGCGCCACGGGGTTCGTCTCACGCCATGGTGTCGTGACCGTGCGCGGCGTCGATCCAGGCAGTCTTCTCGCATCCGGTGCCGACGATGCTGGCGTCGACGAGTTCCACGTTCCGGCACTCGAACACGTCGGTGTTGGCCAGGGACATGATGGAGCCGGCCCCCTCCCCGTTGCCGATGCAGCCCGTCGCCCGGACGTCGCCGCCCCGGGGGAAGATGTGCGTGCAGTCGTACTCGGCACGACCCTGGGCGTGCGCCGGGACGGCGAGGGCGGCGAGCAGGACGGCGGACAGTGCCGCAGCGGTGTACATGCGCTTCATGGTGACTCTCCGAGCCCGTTGGTTACCTTGCGTGGTCAGCATGCCAGTGAAAAGCGCGCCGCACCTGCGGTTCCGCGATCCGGGCCTGACCGGGCAACCACACCCGGTCTCCGCCCCGATACGGAGGCCGGACCGAAGGGCTGCGTGCCACACTCGGGTGCGGCCCGGCTCAGCCGTGCAGCCGGCCAAGGACGGCGACCCGCGCCCAGGCGGAGGTAACAGTGAAAGACCCCGACATGTCGCACGGTGCGCGTATCGCCGCCCACGGCGCGGTCTCCACGTCCCTGGCCCTGTACAGCGATCGCGCCCTGCGCGAGCTCGTGGACACGGCCGTGCCGATCGGATCCGGCATCGGCGGGACGTCGGCCCTGCTGGAAATCGCCGGAACCCCGGTCTTCGTGAAGCGGGTGCCCCTCACCGACCTGGAGAGACAGCCCGAACACGTCCGATCCACGGCGAACCTGTTCGAGCTGCCCGCCTTCTGCCAGTACGGCACCGGCGCCATCGGCAGTCCGGGCTTCGGGGCCTGGAGAGAGCTCGCCGTGCACACCATGACGACGAACTGGGCGCTCACGGCGGAGCACGAGGGCTTCCCCCTGATGTACCACTGGCGGGTGCTGCCGGATGCGACGCCCCTGCCCGAAGAACTCGCCGACATCGAGCGGGCTGTCGCCTACTGGGGCGGCGGAACGCAGGTGCGCCGCCGGATCGAGGCGCTCCAGCGGTCCCACGCGAGCGTCGCGCTGTTCCTGGAGTACATCCCGCAGAACCTGCACCAGTGGCTGGGCACCCAGGTCGGAGCAGGCGACGAGGCCGTGGACCGGGCCTGCGCCATGGTGGAGCGGGAACTGGAAGCCACCACCTCGTTCATGAACGCGCGGGGGCTCCTGCACTTCGACGCGCACTTCGAGAACATCCTCACCGACGGCCGGCGCCTCTACTTCGCGGACTACGGCCTCGCGCTCTCCTCCCGGTTCGAGCTGTCGCGGGAGGAGGCCGACTCCTTCGACCGGCATCAGTCCTACGACCGCTGTTACACCGCCACGTATCTGGTGAACTGGCTGGTCACCGCCTTGTACGGATTCCAGGTGGAGGACCGGGACGGCCGCCAGGAGCTGGTGCGCTCCTACGCGGAGGGTGGACGCCCCACCGGAATCCCGGAGGGGGCCGCAGCGGTCATCGCCCGGCACGCGCCCGTCGCCGCCGTGATGTCGGACTTCAACCGCGAGTTCCGGAGCCGGAGCAGGCGGACCCCGTATCCGCTGGAGGAGATCCGCCGGGTCGGCCGCACGTACAGCCCGTCCGTCGGCTGACGAACCCATAGGACAGACGCCGCTCCGTACCGGGCCACCAGGCCGAGGACGACTTGTGGCACCAGTGGTCCGTCGCGGCTCATCGCGTTCGCTTCCGGCCCATCACGGGTTCGGCGGGGCCTTCCCCCTCTTCCCCTGCCGGACAGGACCGTGGCGGCAGGGCGCGCCGCACCGGCGGGTCATGGGAGCCCGCGCGCGGCGTCCCGCCGGGCGATCAGATCACCTCGCGTTCTTCCGTGACCATGACGCCGATCGACTTCTGGTCGATGAACACGGCCTCGTCCGGGTTCACCTTCGACCGGTAGTTCTCGGACGCGAAGAACGCGTCGTGATCGGCCCAGTTCTCGAACCAGATCTCCGTGAGGCCGTCGTAGGCGGGTTCCGGGTAGCCCTCGGCCGAAACCGGGTGGGAGACGGCGTACTTCTTCACGTAGCGCAGCGCCTCGGGGATGGAGGTGAACAGAGGGGCGTGCCGGTTGCGGTGATGGTCGACGAACTCGTCGATCTCCATGCCTTCGACGCGGTTGACCAGATAGACGAACTTGATCACGAGGGTGCTCCTGTCGATGTCGCGATGTGCCGGTGGCGGCGCATTCCGTGGATACGGGAAGCGGCCAGCGCTACGGTAAATGCTCACATCGATGTGAGTGTCAAGCGGAGGACGGTGAAACAGGATGCGGATCGGCGAGCTGTCGCGTCGCACGGGTGCGAGCAGACGTTCCCTGCGCTACTACGAGGAGCAGGGCCTCCTCGAGAGCACACGCTCGGCCAGCGGTCAGCGGCACTACAGCGAGGAGCATGTGGAGCGCGTGGGACTGATCCGGGCGTTCCTGGCGGCGGGCGTATCGAGCACCGCGATAGCGGACATGATCCCGTGCATGAAGCGGCCCTCCGTCGACGAGGCGCGACGCGCGGCGAGGACGATGGCCAGGGAACGCGCGCGACTCACCTCGACGGTCGAGTCCCTCCGCGTGTCCATGAACTCGCTCGAGGAGCTCATGGAGACGAACAGGCGTTACCTCGCTGAACACTCCTAGGTCCTGGTGCGTGTCGTGGGCGGGGTGTTCTCGCAGGCCACAGTGTTCTCACCCCGGGGACGTGGGGGCCTCTGAGGCCGAAGCAGGCCGGACACGTCCCCCGACCCCGTCGTCGGGCGTGACTAAAGTACCCACCATGCACGAACCCGGCCCCCCGCCTCCCCAGGGTCCCCACCCTCCCCGACAGCCCGGTCACCAGCCGCCCCCCGGCCCCCAACCGCACTCCGGACCACAGACTCCGCCCGGCCACCGGCCTCCTCCCGGACAGCCGCAGGGCCAGGGCCGTCCCGGCCCCGGGCAGCCGCCCGCACAGCAGGCCCCGCCCAAGAAGGGCTCCGTCGGCAGGACCCTCGCCTGGGTCGGCTGCGGCTGCGCCACCGTCCTCCTCCTCGTCATGGCGGCCGTCGGCTTCGGCGGCGCGTACTACTTCGGCTGGTTCGGCCCGGAGGACGTCCACACCTCCCCGCCGGGTCCGTGCGATCTCCTGGACACCGACGCCGCGAGCGAGATCGCCGGAAACGGCGAGAACCTGGAGGTCTATGAGGCCGACCACTCCTACGCGTACGGAGCCGAGGGCCTGGAGTGCGTCGTCACCCCCGGCATCGAGGCCGCTTCCGGACACGAGGTGGACCTGCGCACCACCGTCTTCACCAGCCAGGTGAACGGGATCCGCAAGGACAACGGCATCGAGGCCGCCACGAGCTACTTCTACGACAGCCGTCCGGAGTCGGACGGCTCCGAGTCCGCGACCTGCCCGGACGGCAGGCTCCCGCTCAGCGGCACCGCGAACGGTTCCGGGCACGCCCTGTACCGCATGGACAACCTCGTCGTCGAGGTCGAGGTACTGCCCGCGGGCGCCGAGGCCGAGGAGACGCTCGACGAGGCGGGCCGTACCCAGGCGGCCGTGGACCTGCTCTGCGACGCCGTCTCCGGCATGGAGTGACCGCGCTCCGCAGCCGCCGCACACGCGAACACTCCGGCCCGCCTCCGCGCACGCGGAGGCGGGCCGGAGGCCTGTTCGCCGCCTCCGGCGCGGGCCGGGCCCGTTCCGCCACAGCCCCGGTCGCCACAGCCCTGGTCGACACGGCACCCACGGGTGGCATGCGCCTGCGCGCGTCGACCGTTCAGGACGTCCGGACGGTGGCGGACCGAGGGCGGCGACTTGACCGGAGGCAGCCTCCGTTTTAAGCTCGTTCCTGTGCGGAGGCAGCCTCCGTTTTTTCGAGGAGCCGGAAACACCGAGGTCAGGGGGGCGTATGAGCGCCAAGGGGCAGCAGGGGCGCAAGCCCCGGGCGGACGTCCAGCGCAACCGCGCCGCCCTCCTCGAAGCGGCGCAGCGCCACTTCCTCAGAGCCGGGGTCGGCGCCTCCCTGGAGGCGGTGGCCAAGGAGGCGGGCGTCGGACCGGCCACGCTGTACCGGCACTTCCCCACCCGGGAAGCGCTGCTGGCGGCCGTGCTGCAGACGCGGTCCGAGGAACTCGTGGCCCGCCAGGAGGACATCGCCCTGCTCGGCGACGCCTCCGAGGCGCTGCGGCAGTGGCTGCGGGCTCTGGAGGAGTACTTCAGCGCCTTCAGCGGGCTGCCGGAACCGCTCATGGCCGCGGTCCGGGAGAGGGAACCGGACAACCCGCTCACCCTCCCCTGCGACGAACTCATCGCCACCACCGACGAGTACGTGCGGGCCGCACAGCTCGCGGGGCACGCCCGCCCCTCGGTGAAGGGGTACGACCTCTACCTCGCGGCCGTCTCCGTCGCCTGGATCAAGGGCTCCGGCGCCACCGACGAGGAGTCGCTCGACCGGCTGCGCGCACTCATCGAGAGCGGATACCGGGAACAGGACGGCGAGGAGTAGGCCGCCGGCCTCCCTCCCCGCCGGATCCCGGCGCCGTCGGCCGTCCCGGCAGCCGTGCGCTCCCGCCTGCCCGGCCACCCATCACACCGCGCCGCACCCACCTCGGGACGGCGCGCCTTCGAGAGGGACACACCATGAGAATCGGCATCATCGGCGCGGGGGAGATCGGACGGACGCTGACGCGCGCGTTCAGCGCGGGCGGACACGACGTCCAGGTCGCCAACTCCCGGGGCCCCGAGACGATCGACGCCTCCGCGCTGGAGCACGGGGCCGAGGCGGTGACCGCGGCCGAGGCCGTCCAGGGCAAGGACGTGGTCATCCTGTCCGTCCCCTTCACACGGATCCCGTCGCTGGCGGCCCTCCTGGCCACCGTGCCCGACGAGACCGTGGTCATCGACACCTCCAACTACTTCCCCCACCTCGGCGGCCCCGTCGAGGCGGTGGAGAAGGGCCAGGTGGAGAGCCTGTGGGTCGCCGAGCAGCTGGGACGGCCCGTCGTCAAGGCGTGGAACGCCGTCCTGGCCGGCACCCTGCAGACCAAGGGCGTACCGGCGGGGACCCCGGGCCGCATCGCGCTTCCCGTCGCGGCCGACTCCCCGGAGGCGCGACGCGTGGCCATGCGCCTGGTGGACGAGAGCGGCTTCGACCCCTATGACGCCGGGACGCTCGCCGATTCCTGGCGCCAGCAGCCGATGACGCCCGCCTACTGCACCGAGCTGGTCCTCGAAGACCTGGGACCGGCCCTGGAGGCGGCCGACCGGGAGGAGGCCCCGCTCAACCGCGTCCGCATGATGGAGCGCTTCGCCGCGCTCACCTCCGCGCCCACGCTGGACGAGACGGTCGAGCTCAACCGCTCGCTCCACCGCTGACACACGACCCGACCTGCGCCGACCCGGTGGGCACCGCCGTGCCCACGGGGACAAGCACCGTCAAGAGGAAATGCCGTGCCCACCACCGCCTCACCCTTCACCGACATCGCGCTCGCCCGGCGCTCGCCCCGCCAGTTCCTGCCCGACCCCGTGTCCCCGTCGGACATCCGCGGCGTGCTGGAGGACGCCCAGACGGCCCCCTCCAACAGCAACACCCAGCAGTGGACGGTGCACGTCGTCTCGGGCGCGGCCCGGGACGCCCTCAGCAAGGAACTGCTCCGGGCCGAGGAGGAGGGGCGGTCCTCCCCCGACTTCACCGCCGACTACGGGGAGGGCGTCTACCAGGAGCGGGCGCAGGCCCAGGCCGCGGGCCACTACCGGGCCCGGGGCATCGAACGCGCGGACCGGGAGGGCAGGAGACTCGCGGTCCGGGAGAACCTGGAGTTCTACGGCGCCCCGCACGCCGCCTTCCTCTTCATGCCGGTCATCGGCGACGGGGTGCGCACGGCCGGGGACATCGGCATGTACGCGCAGAACTTCCTGCTCTCGCTGGCGTCCCGCGGGCTCGGGGGCATCCCGCAGACCATCCTCGGGTTCTACGCCGACACCGTCCGCGAGTTCCTGGGCGTCCCCGAGGACCTCAAACTGCTCTTCGGCATCTCCTTCGGCACGGCCGACCGGACCGCGCCGGTGAACGAATTCCGCCGGGGCCGGGTCCCGCTCCACCAGAGCGTCGTCCTGCACGACACCCCCGGGGTCCTCGACGGGCAGTAGCGCCCCGGGGCGGGACCACCGCGCCGGCGTCGGCGGCAGTTCTGAAAAGCGCAGGTGGCGCCGGGTCCCGGACGGCTCCGAAAACATCTGGCCCCCGCCCGTCCCGTTCGGTACAGTCGCCGGGTCGTCACGCCGAGGGGCGCCCACGAAGTTCGCGTGCGGCCTCCCCGGCGGTTCTCCGGATGAGAGTGGGTTGCGTTCATGGCATGTCGTATCAGTGAGCTCGTGCTCGGTTGCCGCGATCCCGAGGTGCTGGCGCGGTTCTGGTGCGAGGTCCTGGACTTCGTGGTGCTCGACCGCGAGGACGACGGCACGTTGGAGATCGGTCCGCGCGAGGGGTTCGGCGGTCCGCAGCCGACGATCATCCTCAGCCGCAGGGACGAGCCGGAGAAGGGGAAGCCCCGGCTGCACATCGACGTCAACGCCACCGACCGCGACCAGGACGCCGAACTCGAACGGCTCCTCGCGCTCGGCGCCCGCCCGGCCGACATCGGCCAGACGGGGGAGGAGCAGTGGCACGTCCTGGCCGACCCCGAGGGCAACGAGTTCTGCCTGCTCAAGGCCCGCCTCAACCCACTCTGACGCCCGTCCCCTCTCGCGATGATCTTGTACTTATAGCGAGGTTGGGCGCCGAGACCGGCTATAAGTACAAGATCGTCCGGGGTCAGAACCCCTCGCGTCACACCGGCAGCCGTTCCGGTCAGCCCGTCGGCGCTGCTCCCCGCGCACGCGGGGATGGCCCCTGGTGTTCGTGCACTACTGAATGAGCGCAAGGCTGCTCCCCGCGCACGCGGGGATGGACCCAGCTGCCAGGACTGCCGCGCCGGGTTCGCGATCTGCTCCCCACGCACAAGCGGGGATGTGCCCGAGGCACCGAAACGGCTCGGCGCATCCTTCCGTAATTCCTGCCCTCTGCGACTCGGGGAGTCGGTGGGGTCGCGTCCCCGGGGGAGGACGTGCCCGCGACCGGTGGTCGCGTCCGCCCGGACAGCCGGTTTCCAGGACTCCCCGACGTAGGCGCCGACGGCAGTCAACGGCCCCCGGCCCTGCCGCGCGCTCAGGAAGTGGTGTGCCGGCTCGGCCGGCCCCTGGGCGAACACTCCGGCGTGCCCGGCGACGCCGCCGAGGACGGCCGCGTTCTCGTCGTGGACCACTCCGTGCAGTCGGCTGTCATCCCGGCGTCGAGCACCTGGTGGAGGTCGCCGGGCTGGACACGAGCGCTCCAAGGGGCGGGTCAGCTGTCGAAGCGGGCTGCGAGACCGTCCAGGACGATACCCAAGTGTCGCTCGAACCGCTGGTCGCCGTGGTCGCGCAGGTGACCGGCCTCTTTGACCAGCGGGACGTCCGGCCCCAGCCACGCGTCGCGCTGGTCGATCGAGTAGCGCGACGGGTCGGTCCCGGCCGACTGCTGCTGTTCCTGTTCCTCGATGACGAAACCGACGACGAAGGCGACGGCCAGGTCGATGGCGTCGTCGGCATCGGCAAGGCCGACTCCTTGCGCGGTCCAGCGCGCGAGCCACGGTTCCTTCATCCGGACCACGTCGGGGTCGGCGATGCGCGTACCGCTGAAGATACGGGCCCCGTCCCGGTGGAGCAGGAACTCCGAGCGCAGGATCCGCGCGTAGGCGGCGAGGTCCTCTCGCCAGCCGTCGGCCGGCGGGAGGGCCGACACCGCGGTGGTGACGCGCCGCATGACGGCGGTGCTCATCTCGTCGAGGAGTTCCTGCTTGTTGCGCATGTGCCAGTACAGGGCAGGCGGGCGCACCTCGAGCCGGGCGGCGAGCGCGCGGACAGTGAGGCCGTCCAAGCCTTTGTCGTCGAGCAGGCTCAGTGCCGCTGTCACGATCTGTTCCCGAGTGATCCCCTTGGCCATGTTGACAGCTTAACAAAGTTCAGGCAGTCTGATCGCACCAAGAACTTAACTTAGTTAAGGAAATTCTGATGCGCGCTGCAATCGTCAACGGCCCCGGGGCAACGCCCGTCTGCGCCGAGTTCCCCGACCCCGAGCCGAAGCCGGGACAGGAGCCGCTCCACCTGGTCGGAGCGGGTCTGCACCATGTCGTGCGCGGGCTGGCGTCCGGTCAGCACTACGGCAGCGGCCACGCCTACCCGCTGGTGCCCGGTGTGGACGCGGTGGCCCGTACCGCCGGCGGGAGCCTGGTCTACACGGGCTTCGCCCGTGCGCCGTGGGGCACGATGGCCGAGCGGCTGGTCACGCCGTTCGAGCTGGAGCTGCCGGCCGGGGCCGACCCCCTCGCCGTGGCTGCCGGGATGAACCCGGGCCTGTCCGGCTGGATGGTTCTGACCGCCAGGCGCAAGGAAGTGGGCCGGCTCGGCACCGTGCTGGTGCTGGGGGCGACCGGCATGTCAGGCGCCCTGGCGGTGCGGGCCGCGCTGGCACTCGGCGCAGACCGGGTGGTGGCCGCCGGTCGGGACCCGGAGGCGCTGGAGCGACTGCGGGAGCTGGGCGCTCTGCCGGTCTCGCTCGACCACGACGGCCCCGACGCCCTCGCCACCGCTCTGGCCACGGCCGTCGACCAGGCCCCGCCCACGCTCGTGCTCGACTTCCTCTGGGGCACGGTCGCCGAAGCAGCCTTCGCCGCCCTGGCCCGGGGCGGCATGAGCGAGGACGCCCCCGAGGTGGCGTACGTGCAGATCGGCTCGCTCGCCGGGGCGCGGGCCGCCGTACCCGCCGCGCTGCTGCGCAGCCGCCGTATCCGGGTCACGGGCAGCGGCATCGGTTCGGTCTCCAAGGCCGAGCTGCTCGCAGAGGCCCCCGCGGTCATGGCGCACTTCGCCAACGGAACCTTCCAGGCCCCCTACACCGCCTACCCGCTCGACCGGGTCGGCGAAGCCTGGGCACACCAGGGGCGGACCCGCGCCGTCGTCGTCCCGGACTGACCGACCCCGGAGCCGCGCATCCGATGGCTCCGGGCAATCCCGAATCGGCAAGGCGAAGGAGAGCACCATGCAGAAGCGAGCACTGGTCGTGGGACTCGGGATCGCGGGCATGTCCGCGGCGATCGGGTTGCGTGCGGCCGGATGGGCCCCGGTGATCGTCGAACGGGCGCCCGAACGACGGAGGGGCGGGTACTTCATCGGACTGCTGCCCGACGGCAGGCAGGCGGCCGTCGACCTGGGCATCAGCGAGGACCTGCACGTCCGCAACCCTCCCGACGCCGGCAAGGCGTGGGAGCTGGACCGTGACGGGAGGTCGTCGCCGGGGCTGGGATTCCTGCACCAGCCCGGCCGGCCCGCCGCGGTGGTACGCGGCGACATCGAGGCCGCGCTCTGGCAGAGCATCGCCGGGGCCGGCGGTGAACCTGTCGAGGTGCGATTCGCCACGGCGCCCGCCGAGATCCACGACGGCGCCGACGACGTCGAGGTGGTGCTCGAGGACATCGGAGCCGGCCACGAGTACCGTGAGCGCTTCGACCTGGTGGTGGGCGCCGACGGGATGCGCTCCAGCGTGCGGCGCATGGTCTTCGGTCCGCACGAGGAGTACATGACGAACTGGGACGCGATGATCTGCGCCTTCCAGCTCGACGAGCAGGTGCCGTCCTATGGTGCGCAGGACAGCGTCATCAGTGCCCGCGCGGGGCGTGCGGCCTGGGTGTTCGGGTTGGCCGACCGGGCCCCCACCGCGCTGCTGACCTACCGCACCGCTGACATCGCCGAGCAGTTCACCGGGGACCGGGTCGAGCGGCTGCGATCGGTCTTCTCCGGAATGGACGACCCGGTCGTGCGGCACGTCCTGGACGGGCTCGAACGGGCTCCGGAGTTCGTCTTCGACTCGGTGCACCAGGTCAGGATGCCCCGATGGAGCGAGGGCCGGACCGTGTTGGTGGGCGACGCGGCCTGGTGCCTGAACCTGTACTCGGGCATGGGCGCGACCAGCGCCCTGCGCGGCGGCGACGCGCTCGGCAGGGCCCTGCGGGAGAACCCGGCCGACCTGCGTGCCGCACTGACCGCCTGGGAGGCGGGGTTGCGTCCCTCGATCCGGAGCCACCAGCGCACCGCACGGATCAAGCAGCAGATGTTCGTCCCCTCCGGCCGGGTCGCCGAGGTGCTTCGCTCGTTCATCCTGCGGCTCGGCGGCGCATGGCGTCGACGAAAGCTCGAGAAGGACCGTGCCGCCGCCCCGGTCGGCAGCGGTGCACCGGTGTAGACCGCGGTCCACGACGGAGACGGCACAGCGGACCGAACCGGCCTGCTCCCGTGCGGGCCGGGCGATCAGATCTGGCGTCAAGGCCTGGTCACCGGATCGAGCAGGGGGTGACCATGACCGTCGTCTTCGTGCACGGGGCCCGGGGCGCACCCGGTGGGTCCCGGGCCGGCCTTCGTGCGGCAGCGCTCCACCGCATGGTCCGAGCCGACGCCCCTTCCCCATCGAAGGAGTTCTGTGGAGAACAGCATGAGCACCCCCGCACCATCACGCAGAGCGCCGCATACGCACTGGAGTCCGCGGTTGGGCGTGCAGATCGTGGCCCTGCTTCTGGCGAACATCGTGGCGGACACGGTCATCGTGGCCCCGCTGCTCGTCCTGCCCCAGATGCTCGACCACTTCGACACCACCCAGGCGGCCTGGATCAGCTCGAGCGCCATGTTGGCCGGAGCGATGTGGGCGCCGTTGTTCGGCAAGAGCGCCGACATCCACGGCAAACGCAAGATGCTCACGGTCGTACTGCTCATCGCCTGCGGGGGTGCGCTGGTCTGCATGGCCGCCCCCAACCTCTGGATCTTCGTCCTGGGCCGGATGATGCAGGGCGCCGCCGTGGCGGCGGTCTTCCTCACCGCCGCCATCGTCCGCGACCTGTGCGCACCGAAGGTCGCGATGCCCGCCGTGGGGGCGGTCACCACAGGGGCCGGATTTCTGGGAATCGGGTTGAGCGTCCTGATCGAGGCCATGGCAGGGCAATTCGGCTTCAAGGCGGTCTTCGCGGCCTCGTCCCTGCTCGCGATCCTCGCAGTCGTCTGCATCCGCGCCGTGGTTCCGGATCACGGGGTCAGGACACCGGGACGCGTCGACGTGGTCGGGGCCCTGCTGCTCGGGGGCGGCCTGACCGCTGTGCTCGGGTACATCAGCCTCGGCTCCGGCATCGGGTGGTTCAGCGCGGGGGCGCTCGCCCTGTTCGGCGTCGGAGCGGCGCTGCTGACCAGGTGGTTCCTGGTGAGCAGCCGGATACCCGAGCCCGTGATCGACATCAGGAACCTGGGGCGGCCGTTGCTGCTCACCCTCCTGGTCGTCGTGCTCGGCAGCGGTGCGGTGCAGAGCATGGACCAGCTCCTGAGTCTCATCGCGCAGGTCTCACCCGACCAGCAGCTCGGCTACGGCCTCGACGCGACAGGGTCGCTGAGTCTGCTGTTCGGTGTCCCGGCCGTCGGGATCATCATCGGTGGCCTGGTCTCGGGCTGGGTGGCCGCACGCTTCGACCCGTCCGTCGCCCTGACCGGAGGCGTTCTGCTAGGAGTCGCGGGTGCCATCGGGATGTTCGCGGGTGCGGCCTCGTTCCCCGCCGCGATCTGCTTCGGCGTGCTGCTCAACGTCAGCATGGGGGCGCTGACGGCCTCCGGGTTCAACATGGCCGGCGAGCTCACGCCACCGGAGCGTCAGGGCGTGATCGCCAGCATGGTCACCGTCACCAGCGCGATCGGCTCGGTCTGCATGAGTTTCGTCGGAGCCGCCGTGCTGTCCTCGACCACCGTCGTCGTCGACGGGACCACGGTGAACTCCGCCACCGGGGTGTTCGGCTACATCGCCATCTCCGCAGGGGTCTTCCTGGCCGCCACGGTGCCCGCCTGCCTGTTGCTGGCACAACGGCGCCGTGCGGCGCGCGCCTCCGGCTCGCCCGTCCCCCGGGGCACTCCCGATGACGGATGACGGCGGGACGCCCCCCGCCGGGCGAGGGTCTCGGGTGCCGGGGCGTGCCGCTATGTTCACGGGGCTCGCCGGGATGTGGTCGAAGCCAGGTTCCCTCGACCACACCGGGGGTCCTGGGCGGTGAGGTCTTCAGCGGCCTCGGGAGTCCCATGGGACCGAAGGGGAGCGTCACCGCGCCTGAGAGGCTCGACCCCGTGGAACCCTGTCGTGCCTCGGTGCGTGAAGAGCTGCGAGAACCGGCGCGGCAGCGGCCCGGATGCCGTCGCCCCGTTTCACGAGGGGCGGAAACAGCGGTGGCTTTGTCCTCCACCGGAGGCGGAAACCCGCTGGCCTGTGCGCATGCGGTTTCTCTCCGGGCCTGCGAAGATCATTTATGTGAGGTCCAATACTCCTTTGCGGGAGGAGGGGGTTTCTCGAAAAACTGCCTACACCCTGGCCTGTGGTTTCTCGAAGTCAGCGCTTCTCTTCGGGTGGCTGCGCCGTGGGTCGGGGTTTCCTGTCCTCTTGACGCGTTTCGCAAGGGGTAGTAATTTTACGAGAAGCTTCGCCCGGTTCGGCGGAAAAGAAAAGCCCTCTCTGTGTCGCTCTTCCGGTGGTGCATTTTGCTTTCGTTCCGGCCGGTGTCGATTTTCGGCCGATGTTCGGAGGTGCGGTGCTCGGGCGGTCGCATGCGCGAACGGGGCCGCGTCCAACTGCGGGTTCCTGGTTCAGGGGGAAGGCATGACCGTCGTCGGCATAGGAGGCAGGGTCCTGGGCGGGGGCGGCCTTCACGCCTGCCTGCTTCTCCTGTTTCCTTGGAGCATATCCTCCGACGTGCACCCCCCGACGGCGTTCGCCGTTTTATCGGCGGCCTATGGGGCGCTGCTCCTGATAACGACTCTCCCGAGTCTTGTCGCGTTCGCTGTCGAGGTCAGGAGGAGAGTGCCCAGGGGTGGCTCGCGGGAATTCGGGGCGACCAAGGCGACCTCCGCCTCCGTGGCCGGTCTCTTCTACTTCGCCCTGCCGTTCTCCCTCGTTTTCACCGAGGGGTTCACCGCCCTCAACACGGCGGTGTCCGTGATGGGATTCGCCGTCGGCTTCCTCCTGCACAGGATGTTCCTGCGGCTCAGCTTCGAGGGATCGTCGCGTGCGGCCTTCTTCCCCCTTCTCGCACTGGGGGCCCCTTTCCCGCTTCTCCTGATGAGGGCATGGCCGTTCTAGTGCTCTGACCGGAACCTCGCTCCCCGCGCATCGGGGAACCGACCGGGCCGCATCTCCGGGGGACGTGCCCGGCCCGGTACGGGGCCCGGCGCACAGGGGTGGGGCCCCGCGCGGGGGTGCGCGGGGCCCCGAGGGGGGCGCGGGGGTCCGGTCAGTGGACGAAGAAGCCGTCGAAACGGCCTCCCTCGCAGATCAGGCCGCTGGGGGAGTCCTCGCTCTCCTTGACGGCGCCTCCGCCCTTCCTGCACATCTCCTCCGTGATGTACTCGGCCCCGGGGGGCGGTGGCGGTGCGGCCGCCGCGGGGGCGGCCGACGCTGTGAGGGCGGCGGCGGCGGTCAGGGCGAGGGCGGCGAAGAGGATGCGCATCGGTTTCCTCTGAGCGTGTCGAGCGGGGTGCCTACGCCACAGGGATCCCCCGCTCTCGGGCCTGAAAACCCTGTGAGCTGCTGAGACGCGAAGACGGGCGCGGCATATCGCCACCAAGGGCCACGAGTCGCCCCCGACCTGGGGGCCAGGTCGGCGGCGGGCGTCGAGCGCCCGACGGGGCGGAGGGCCCCGAACCGGACCCGGTGCACGGGACCTCCCCACCCGTTCCCGGGGGGACGTGTCGTGACGACCCTCACGGCACCGGCCTGGGACGATGTTGTACGTTGGGGTCGAGACCCGCTCCTCGGGTCAGCGGACGAGGGAGCCGTACCCGCGCCACGACAAGACGGCCTCGAAAGGGGCTTGTCCATGGCATGGTTCGTTCTCGTCGTCTCCGGGGTCCTGGAGGCCGTCTGGGCCACCGCCCGGGGCGCGTCGAAGGGTTTCTCCCGATGGCGCCCCACACTCCTGTTCGCCGTCGCCCTGGTCGCGAGCATGGCGGGTCTGGCCTGGGCCATGACCTCGCTGCCGACCGGCACCGCCTACGCCGTCTGGGTGGGCATCGGCGCCACGCTCACCGTCCTGTGGGGGTTCCTCACCGGCAAGGACCGCGCCACCTGGGGCAAGTCCCTGCTCCTGGTGCTGCTCATCGGTTCGATCATCGGTCTCAAGGCGGTGAGCTGACATGCCGTGGATCATCCTGCTCATCAGCGCGGTGTTCGAGGCCGTGTGGGCCACCGCACTGGGAATGTCCAACGGGTTCAGCGAACCCGGCCCGACCGTCGTGTTCCTCGTGGCACTGGCGATCAGCATGGCCGGCCTGGGCTGGGCGGCCAAGCACATCCCCATCGGCACCGCCTACGCGGTCTGGGTCGGCCTCGGCGCCGCGCTGACCGTGTTCTACGCGATGTTCACCGGCGGCGAGAGCGTCTCGGCGCTCAAGATCGTCTTCCTCGCCGGGATCATCGCCGCGGTCGTCGGCCTGAAGCTGGTGCCGGAGAAGTCCGCACCGGCCCCCGAGTAGCCTCCGGGGCCGCGGGACACGTCGGAGGCCCCCGGCGCGACACGACGTCGCGCCGGGGGCCTCGTCGCGTTCGGAAGGCCCGTCGCGGCCCGGCCCCGGTCGCCGCCCCGCGCCGGTCGAGGGGGCCGCGCCCCGCGCCGGCCGGGACCCGGCCCGGCGGCCCCCAGGGCGCCTCAGGCGGCGAAGGAGGCCAGGAGGTGGCTGACCAGCCGCTGCGCGCGGCGGTGGGGTTCGGCGGACGCGGCCAGACCGCCGACCGCCTCGAACAGCATCTCCACGTCGTCGGTGGTGATCCCGGCCCGCACGGCCCCGGCCCCCCGGGCGCGGTCCAGGACCGCCGCCAGCTTCTCCCGGCCCTCGCGGGCGTGCCGTTCGGCGTGGGAGGGGAACCGGGCCGTGAATTCCGGCGAGCACACGCGGCCCTCCACCTGGAGGATGCAGCAGCGCCGCAGCGCGTACTCCATGCCGCCCCAGGGGTCGGCATGGGCCAGGGCCGCGTCGAACACCTTCTCGTACTGCGCGGCCGAGTCCGCGAAGAGTTCCATGACCAGGGCGTCCTTGGTCGGAAAACGCCGGTAGAGCGTGGCCGTGCCCACCCCGGAGCGCCGGGCGACGACCGCCATCGGCAGGTCCAGGCCCCGCTCGCGGAAGCACTCGTGGGCGGCCCGCAGGATGCGCCGGCGGTTGTCCTCGGCATCGCGCCGCATCGGCGCGAGCGCCGGGCGGTCCGGCTCCGTGGCCGGCGCCGGCGCACCGATCCGAGAAATCCCCATGTCCCCGTCTCTCACTTGTGTCCCCGGGGCCATCACGGCGCGGCCCCGGTGCGTTGGTCGGGGAGTCGGCACAGGCCGCGCACCGCCCCCGGCGTTCGTAGCGGGGAACCGCGGTGCGCGGCCGGCCATTCCCGTCAACGAGGAGAGGTTCACCGTGAACACCATGCGCGCTGTCCGCTACGAGCGGTTCGGTCCGCCCGACGTCCTGACGATCGACCGGGTGCCCGTCCCCGACCCGGGGCCGGGGGAGGTGCTCGTGCGGGTCCACGCCGCGAGCGTGGGCGGAGGGGAGACCGAGATCCGCGCGGGCAGCCTCCGCCGGGTCATGGGTTCGCGCATGCCCCGCGGCCTCGGCGTCGACTTCTCGGGGAGGGTGTCGGGCGTGGGACCCGGGGTCGACCCCGCGCGGGTGGGGGAGGAGGTGCTGGGAATCCTGCCGCACATGGGGTTCGGGAGCACGGCCGACTTCGTCGCGGTCCCGCAGGAGAGGGTCGTGGCGGCCCCGGCCGGCCTCGACCCGGCCGGGGCGGCGGCGCTCCCGGCCTCGGGGACCACGGTCCTGACCGCCCTGGTGGCGAAGGCGCGCCTGCGCGAGGGGGAGCGGCTGCTGGTGCGCGGTGCCTCCGGCGGGGTCGGCAGCACGGCGGTGCAGGTCGGCCGGGCCCTGGGGGCGCACGTCACCGGTCTGGCCGGGCGGCGCAACCTCGACTGGGTCCGCGACCTGGGCGCCCACGAGGTGTTCGACCACCGTGAGACCGGGCCCGCGGACCTGGGCCGGTTCGACGTCGTCCTCGACGTGGTGGGCTCCGAGCCGGGCGCCTACCGGAGGCTGCGCGCCCCGGGGGGCCGCTACCTCCCGCTGGCCATCGACCCCCGGCGCCCCCTGAGGTCGACCGCCGACACCCTCTGGTCCGCCGCGGTGGACCGCCGCAGGGTCCTGCCCTTCAGCAACAACCCCTCGCGCGAGGACCTGACCGAACTCGTCCGGTACGTCGAGTCGGGTCGGCTCGTGCCCGTGGTGGACGAGGTGTTCCCGGTGGAGAGGGTGCGCGAGGCCCACCGGAGGGTGGAGAAGGGCGGGCTGCGCGGCAAGGTCGTGGTGGCGATGGGCGAGGACCCCGGCCCGCAGGGCTGACCGGGGGGTCCCGGGCGGGCGGGGCCCGTCCGCCCGGGACCGTCCCGCGCCGCGCCTCCCGGGGCGACGCCCCGCCCCGGACCCGTTCCGGGGCGGGCGGGTCGACGGCGGCGTCAGCTCCCGACCGCACCCGGGGGGCCGGACAACCGCGACCGCCCCACCGCGAGGTAGAAGGGGGAGGGCGCGACCGGGGCCCGTCCGCGCAGGAGGCGGCGCAGGTTGAAGGCGGGCCACTTCGGAGCGGCCCTGACGGCCGTGTACATCAGCACGGCGCCGTCCGCTCCCTCCGAGGCGTGCAGCGCCGGACCGTAGACGCCGCGCGCCATCCACGCGGGAACGCCGGGCCGGTCCGTGTCCAGCACCCGGACCGGCGTCGTCCAGTCGGCACGGACGGGGCTCGGTTCGGGGGCAGTGACGACCCAGAGGCCCTGGTCGGGGAAGCGCGGAGTGTTGTGCAGGTTCGCCCCCCTCGCCAGCACCATGACCCAGCGGTCGCCCACACGGTGGACGGCGTTGTCGAAGAAGCCCTCGTCGGGACCGGCGAAGACCCGCGGGGCGGACCACGCGATCCCGTCGGCGCTCTCGGCGACCCGGAGCTCGTAGTCGGGCAGCTCGCCCGGTCCGATCTCGTTCGGGTCGGCCTGGAACCACATCACGTAGCGGCCCCGGTGGTGGACCACGAGCGGTTCGAGCACGCTCGTCCGCGGCGCGCTGCCGCGCAGGACGGGCTCGTCGCGGCGCTCCCACCGTCCCCCGCGCTGCTCCAGGACCCCGATCGCGTAGCCGCTCCGGGGGCCGTAGTGCCTGGCCGTCGCGCGCCCGGTGTAGTAGATGCGCGCAGGCCGGCCGTCGACGGCGGGCACGTACGAGGGCGTGTGCATCCCCGCGCGGTCCCACCCGTCGCGGGGAGGGTCCGCGACGATCGGCCTCGCCCGGCCGCGCGCGTCGGCGTCGATCAGCCACCGCTCGGAGTCCATGCCCCCGCCGGGGGCCGGACGGGCCAGGTAGATGCGGTTGCGGAACGTCGTGGAGAAGCCGCCCAGGAACATCGTCGCGACACCGTCGACCACGTGGAGGTCCGGGTCGCCGACGCCGAGCAGTCCGCGCGGCATCGGCCCGTCGACCATGTCCCACAGCGCCGTCGCACGACCTGGTCCATCGATGGAGAACACGTCTACCTCCGGGAATCGAACACGCCGAACGGCGCGGACTCCCCTGTGGACCAGGTAGGTCGTTGCCCCGAGGCTAGCAGCGCCGAGCGGCGGGGTACAGGGGGCGGAACGCCTCCCGGAGGGCCGCTGTCGCGGGGGCGGACCGCGGACGGGGGCACCGGCCGGGCGCGTCGGCCCCGCGCCCTAGGCTGGGGCGGTGAGCGAACCGATCATCGTGGCCCGTGGTGTGGACGTGGAACTGGGCGGAGTCCCGGTCCTGAGCGGGGTCGACCTCACGGTCGAGCCCGGGGAGGTGGTGGCGGTGCTCGGCGCCAACGGCGTCGGGAAGACCACCCTGCTGCGCTGCCTCGCCGGGCTGCAGAGCGCCTCCGGCAGCGTGAGCGTGCTGGGCCGGCCGCCCGTGGACGAGCCCGGCTTCTGGCGCGAGGTCGCCCTGGTCGGCGACGAGCCCACCTGGTACCCCGGACTGACCGTGCGGGAGCACCTGGAGCTGATGCGCGGCGTGCACGGCCCGGGGCGGCTGGAGGTGGGGGCGGCCCTGGACCTGTTCGAGCTGGGCGGCTGCGCCGACCGGGCCCCGTCGTCGCTGTCGACCGGCCAGCGCCAGCGGCTGTCCCTGGCCATGGCGCTGCTGCGCCCCAGCCGGCTGCTGCTGCTGGACGAGCCGGAGCGCGGGCTCGACGCGGCCTTCCGGGAACGGCTCGCGGGACTGCTCGCCGTCTACGCCGACGACGGCGGGACGGTGGTCATGGTGACGCACGACCCGCGGTTCGCCGAGGACGCCCGGCACATCGCCCTGGAGGCCGCGGCGTGAACGGGGTGGCACAGGTCCGGGCGTTCGTACGGGCCGGGGACCGCGGCCGCCGCACCTGGTCCGACCGGTACATCACCCTGTTCGCCCTGGGACTGCTGGTGGTCCTCGCGGCCCCGGCGGTCGGCCGGGCGGTGTCGGGGGTGCCCGCCGGCGTCGACCCGGCGCGGGCGGGCGCGGGCCTGGCCCTGGTCGCGCTGCTGCTGGCCGGCGCGCTGGTCCTCGCGCGCGGGCTCGGGCCCGTGGCGGTGTCGGCCGCGGACGCGGCGTGGCTGCTGCTCTCGCCGCTGCCGCGCCGGAGCGTGCTGACCCGCACGGCGGTGGTCCTGGCCGCGCTGTGCACCGCGTTCGGCGCGGTCCTCGGCCTGGTGTTGCTGAGCGCCCTCGGGGCCTCCGACGAGCTGACGCTGCGGCTGTTCGCGTCCCTGGTCACGGGCGTCTCGTGGACGCTGGGCGGGACGGCGGCGGCCGTCCTGGCCCAGGCGTTCCAGCCCTGGGACGGCCGGCTGGTCGCGACGGTGGCCGTCCTCGTGGCCGCGGGGGCCGCCGCGGTGGTCATGAGCGCAGGACCCGGACAGAGCGTGCTCACCGGCATCGCGTCGGCGCCCCCGGCGGCGTGGACGGCGGCGGCCACCGCGTCCGCCGCCGTGGCCGCCGGCCTCGCGGCACGGGCCTGGGCGGCCCTCGCGCGCATCCCGGCCCGCGCGGTGCTGGAGGCCTCGCGGCGGGTGGGGTTCGCGGCGGGCGCGTTCGTCGTCATGGACCCGGGTTCGCTGACCCTGGTCGCCGAGGACGCCCACTGGCGGTCGAGGGTCCTGAGGTCGCGCCCGTGGCCGTCGCGGCTGCGCGGCGCGGCGGCGGTGGCCTGGCTGGACTGGCGGCGGCTGGCGCGGCGGCCGGGACGGCTCGCGCTGCTGGCCGCCGCGGCCGCACTGCCCGTGCTGGCGGAGCGTGCGGGCGGCGGCG